>NZ_JABLUU010000002.1:0-364068 GCF_018491655.1 Komagataeibacter oboediens
CAGCCTGATCTGGCTGGCCGGTGTTGCTGCTGCGTCCTGGGGCATATTGCCTCTCCCTTCTGTGCCACGCGCCTATGCGCGGTGCAGTACAAAACTTTCCATGGCAAAAGCCCACCCGTCATCCGTATTGGATCGCGTCACGAAACGGGCATGGGCCTTCACATTGTCGGGCGCGTTGCCCATGGCGATACTGACCCCGGCTTCCTTCAGCATGGGAATATCGTTGTTCATATCCCCGATACACGCCGTATTCCGGATATCAATATCCAGCAGTTTTGCCAGTTCTTTTGCCGCATAGCCCTTGTTCGCCTGCGGATGCGTAATATCAAGGTAAATGGGCGAGGAACGATGTACACTCGCCTTGCCCGCCAGAAGGTCTGCAAGCGCCCGTTCCACCTCCGGCAGGGTGGCGGGATCGGTCGATACACCCATTATCTTGCCGACATGTTCATAATGACCGTCAAAATCATCCACCCGTACCGGAGTGGTCCGTACCACGTCACGTTCATGACGGACCTGAGGCGTATCATCGCGGCGCACCAGCCAGTCATGGTCGATGTACAGCCACGGCTCGACCCCGTGGGCGATCAGGAATTCAACCGCCGCCCGTGCCGCTGCCGGGTCAAGGGACAGCCGTTCGCGGATCGTACCGTCAGGATCGCAGATCAGCCCGCCATTCAGCCCGGCAATGGGGGTATCGATGCGCAGTTCACGGACAAACTGCATCATGCCACGGGGTGCACGGCTGCTGACCAGGCTGAGCCTGATGCCCGCGGCCCGCACGTCATCCGCAGCGCGACAGGCGGCGGGGGTCAGCGTGCGGTCCGGTGTAATCAGGGTCCCGTCAATATCGGATACGACAAGGCGGACGCCCCCTGCGGAGGCAACGGGTGGGGTCATGGGCATCATCCAATCTTCAGCCAGTGGCGGTGATCGCGGGCCAGCAGGGCGTCGGCCGCTTCCGGTCCCTCACTGCCAGCCGCGTAAAAATCAAGGCTCCGCGCGTCCTGTCCCCAGTCCAGAACCGGCTGTACGGCGCGCCATCCGGCCTCGATATTATCCGCACGCTGGAACAGGGTGGCGTCACCGATCATGCAGTCATAGATCAGGGTCTCGTAACCCGTGCTGGGTCCTTCGCTGAACCATTCGGCATAATCGAATTTCATCCGCACCCCGCCCAGCCGCACGGACGGGCCGGGGATCTTGGCGGAAAACTGCATGGTCACGCCTTCCGTCGGCTGGATATGGATGACCATGATATTGGGGGCCAGCTTGTCCACCGGCGTATCGCGGAACAGCGCATAGGGCGCGGATTTGAAATGTATGGCAATTTCGGTCTTGCGCGCGGCCAGCCGCTTGCCCGTGCGCACATAAAACGGCACCCCGGCCCAGCGCCAGTTATCGATCTGGAACTTCATCGCCATATAGGTTTCGGTCAGGGAATGGGGGTCAACACCAGGTTCCTGCCGGTAGCCGGGCACCTCCTTCCCGTTCACCACGCCGGGGGCGTACTGCCCGCGCACCACATCCTGCGGTGAGAGGGGATGGATGGCGTCCAGCACCTTGGTCTTTTCATTGCGCACGGCATCAGCATCAAAGGAAATGGGCGCTTCCATCGCCGTCATGGCCAGAAGCTGCATGACGTGGTTTGGCACCATGTCGCGCAGGGCGCCGGTGCCCTCGTAAAACTTCGCGCGCTGTTCCACGCCCACCGTCTCGGCAGCCGTGATCTGCACATGGTCAATGTTCTGGCGGTTCCACAGGGGTTCGAAAAAACCGTTGGAAAACCGTAGCGCCAGAATGTTCTGGACCGTTTCCTTACCAAGATAATGGTCGATACGGTAAATCTGCTGTTCCGTCAGGGTGCGCAGCAGCCGTTCATTCAGCGCCACGGCGGAAGACAGGTCGTTGCCAAAGGGCTTTTCGACAATGACGCGGCGGAAGGTGTGACGTCCCTCGCGCACCAGTCCCGCCTCCCCCAGCCGGTCCACGATGGGGCCAAAGAAACGGGCGGCCACGGCAAGGTAGAAGATGCAGTTCTGATCGCCTACCACCGCAGCGATGTCCTGATACGTCTGCATGGTTTCAAAATCGCCGCGCACGTAGCGGATGCGCGGTTTCATCCATGTCCAGACGTCCTCGCGCAATGTCACGGCTTCAGCACCCCGGCGGGCAGCGAAGTCCTCCAGCGCCGCACGGACATTGCGCTGCAACTGCTCATCAGTCAGTTCGGCCCGGTCAACCGCCACGACGCTGAACCCGTCATCCAGCAGTCCGGCACAGGCAAGATTGTAAATGGCAGGCAGCAGGAGGCGGCGCGTCAGGTCGCCTCCCCCGCCGAAAATGACAAATGATCCCGGTGGGCTGCGCCGTGGGGCGGTTTCATGCCCGGTATCGCCAACCTGTGATACCGCCGAGGCAATGATGTTTTCCATTATACTGCTGTCCCTGGACTGTTTCCGCCTGTCTTCCTTCCCCGGCTGTTCCGGTTGCAGTCATTGAGCGCTGTCGTTTTTTCCAGAAACAGCCGGGACCCGGAATGCGTAGCATCCCGGCGTCCCGTCAGTTACCAACCGCGTGTCAGATCAGTTATTCGTACCCTCAATGTGACCGCCAAAACCGAAGCGCATGGCAGACAGCATCTTTTCGGCAAAGTTGTTGCCCGTGCGCGAACGGAAGCGCGTGAACAGCGACGCGGTAATGACGGGCACCGGCACCGCCTCTTCGATCGCGGCCTCAATGGTCCAGCGGCCTTCGCCCGAATCGGCCACGTCGCCCTTGTAGTTCGACAGGTCGGGGTTGCCCGCAAGCGCGCTGGCCGACAGGTCAAGCAGCCACGACGACACCACGCTGCCACGGCGCCAGACTTCGGCGATGTCGGGCATGTTCAGCTCAAAACGCTGGTCTTCAGGCAGGTCGGTCGAATTCTTGGACTTCATCACGTCAAAGCCTTCGGCGAAGGCCTGCATGATGCCGTATTCGATGCCGTTATGGACCATTTTCACGAAATGGCCGGAACCTGCGGGACCGCAATGCAGGTAGCCCTGCTCGGCGCGCGGGTCGAAACCGGGCTTGTCACGGCCCGGCGTACGCGGGATGTCGCCAATTCCCGGCGCCAGCGCAGACAGGATGGGGTCGATGTAATCCGTGGCGTCCTTGGTACCGCCGTACATCATGCAGTACCCGCGTTCCAGGCCCCACACGCCGCCCGACGTACCGACATCAACATAATGGATGCCCTTTTTCATCAGTTCCGCGGCACGGCGGATATCGTCCTTGTAAAACGAATTGCCGCCATCGATCACGATATCGCCCTTGCCCATGAGCGTCCCGAGTTCCTGCACGGCCTGTTCCGTCACCTCGCCCGCAGGCAGCATGAGCCAGACAACCTTGCGGCCCGCAAGCTTGCCCACCATGTCTTTCAGCCCGGTGGCGGGAGTGCAGCGATTGCCTTCACCCTGCGCGCAGACCTTGGCGGTCACGGCGGGATCACGGTCAAAGGCCACCACGTCATGACCGTGGCGGGTCAGGCGGATGGAAATGTTGCCGCCCATCTTGCCAAGGCCAACAATACCGATTTGCATGATCAAACACTCCTAGAAGATGGGATAGGACCGTAGTCCTACCGCCATCATGGCCATTTCCCAATGACCCCCATCAAAAAACCCGCCCCTTCGTCAGAGGGGGCGGGCCAGCATGCGGTCAGACCGCGCGGGCAATATCCTGCCCAAGTTTTTCAAGACCGGCCTTCAGTTCACCATGAATGTGAACACGCAGCACACGGCGGCCACGTTCGGCCAGTACCTCCATGTCGCCACGGGCCTGCGCTTCCTTGACGATGCTGAAGGTATATTTTTCACCCGGCACCGGCAGGTTGACCTCATCATCACATGTAATCTGCAGGAATACGCCCGTGTCTGGACCACCCTTGTAGGCCTGCCCGGTCGAATGCTGGAAACGGGGGCCGAATTCGGCGGCCGTGGCCAGCTTCAGCGCGTCACGCAGGTCAAGGCGTACCTTCTGTATCCATTCACGCGTCCATGTATCGCGGTCGATATAGGCCAGCAGGGCAACGTAATCACCTGCCTTCCCGCGGGCGAAATGCGCCTTCAGGATCGCTTCCGCCGTCTTGCCACCACCCAGTGCCGCGGCATTTTTCGGATCGGCATAGAAGGCGAAGGGGCCGTCCTTGGCAAACGGCTCATACGGCGGCAGCTTGCCGGTTTCGTTATAGGCGGTGGTGATCTTCTTGGTTTCGATCTTCGATTCCTCGACATCGGGCTGGTTGAACGGGTTGATCCCGATCACCGCACCGGCGACGGCGGTCGCGAATTCCCAGCGGAAGAATTCCTCCAGCACCTGACGGCGTTCATGCAGTTCGATGGTGACGACCGGCTCACCCGCTTCGGCCAGCGCGGCGAAGGCCGCATCCTGCTTCGGGCAGGGATCTTCAGCCAGCCGCAGGTAGGCAAACACCCGGTCCCTGCCATACACGCCCGGCTTGCCGATGGTTTCATCATCGATGGGGATCAGGCCCTTGCCGTCCTTGCCGGTCGATTCCGCAATCAGCTGTTCCAGCCATGCGCCCATGTCGTAAATGCCGGGCGATGCGATGATGGTCACCTTGTCACGACCGAAATCGCGCGCGGCCACACCCAGCACGGCCCCCAGCACCACGCCGGGATTCTGCGCGGGCGAGACGGAGGCGGCACAGGATTTCTCGCCACGCTGTGCCGATTCCAGCAGCAGCTTCAGCGGCAGGCCGGCAACGGCTGCCGGCACCATGCCAAAATCGGACAGGACGGAGTACCGACCACCGATCTGCTTTTCACCGTAGAAGATTTTCCAGAACCCGTCCTTCTTCGCCACGTCTTCCATGTGCGAACCCGGATCGGTCACGGTGATGAAGTGCGAACCGGCCTTGTCGCCCAGCACCTTTTTCGCCTGATCGAAGAAATAGGCCTTGAGGATGTTCGGCTCCAGCGTGCCGCCGGATTTGGACGAGACGATGAACAGCGTCTTGCTGATATCGATCTTTTTCTCGAAATCACGCACCTGCTGCGGGTCCGTGCTGTCCAGCACGTACAGGTGCGGAAAGCCTTCATGCTTGCCAAATGTCTGGGCCAGCACTTCAGGCCCAAGGCTTGAACCGCCCATGCCCAGCAGCAGCGCATCGCGGAAGCCGCGTGCTTTCACTTCCGCCTGGAAATTCTCGAATTTGGACAGGGCCGCAACCTGGTCATCGGTGATGTCCAGCCATTTCAGCCAGCTTGCCTCATCCTTGCCGGTCCACAGGGTTGCATCCTTGTCCCATACGCGACGGACATTGCCTTTCTTGCGCCATGCCTCCAGTTCCGCATCGACCGCCTTCTGCAGGTCCGCAGGCAGCTTGAGCGCGGTGGACGTGACCTTCTTGCCAAGGAACGCCGCCTGTTTGGCCGCAACCGATCCCAGCAGGTCATCAAACGCATCGGCGAAGGAGGCAACCCCCTCATCCACCAGCACCTTCGTCACGCCATCCAGGTCGAGGCCGAGCCGCCGGGCTTCCGCAAGAACCTTCTTCGCGCCCTCGAC
Organism: Komagataeibacter oboediens; assembly: GCF_018491655.1. Lineage (NCBI taxonomy): Bacteria > Pseudomonadati > Pseudomonadota > Alphaproteobacteria > Acetobacterales > Acetobacteraceae > Komagataeibacter > Komagataeibacter oboediens. Next base: position 5,575 of record NZ_JABLUU010000002.1, read on the forward strand.
ATCCTGCGTCAGGGTCGGGGCAACCTTGCCGTGGTCACGGAAGGCATCGAACGTCACGGGGGGGATGGTGTTGACCGTCTCGGGGCCGATCAGGCCGTCCACATACAGCACATCGCTGAAGGACTTGTCCTTAGTGCCCGTGCTGGCCCACAGCAGGCGCTGTGGCTGGGCGCCGGCATCAGCCAGCTTTTTCCAGCGCGGGCTGGCCGTCACGGCCTTCCAGTGTTCATACGCCATCTTGGCGTTGGCGATCGCCACCTTGCCGCGCAGCGCCTTCAGCGCCGCACTGTCCTTGTCGCCCTTCGCCACGCGGGTGTCGATTTCCTTATCGATCTTCACGTCGATGCGGCTGACGAAGAAGGACGCGACACTGGCGATGTTCTTTACGCTTTCACCACGGCCAAGACGGTCTTCCAGTCCGGTGATGTAGGCTTCCAGCACCTTCTTATATGCATCGATCGAGAACAGCAGCGTGACGTTGATGCTCAGCCCTTCGGCAATGGCAGCGCGCACGGCGGGCACGCCTTCCTCGGTGCCGGGAATCTTGATCATGAGGTTGCGGGCGTCGACCGCTTTCCACAGACGCAGTGCCTCGTGCAGCGTGCCCTTGGTGTCACGCGCCAGATAGGGCGAGACTTCGAGGCTGACATAGCCATCCACGGCTTTTGTCTGTTCATAGACGGGATACAGCACCCTGGCCGCGGCGCGGATGTCGTCCACGGCCAGCAGTTCATACAGCGCGCCCGCGTCAAGAACCTGATGGGCCAGCACCGAACGGATCTGGGCATCGTAATCCGTGCCCTGACCCATGGCTTTCTGGAAAATGGCGGGATTGGAGGTCACGCCCTTCAGCCCGTCTTCATCCACCAGCTTCTTCAGGCTGCCATTTTCGGTATAGGAGCGCTGGATAAAGTCCAGCCATGGGGACTGACCATAGCGGGCCAGTTCCTTTAACGGATTTTCGCCACCAGATTCACGCGCACTCATGCTGTGCTTCCTTTGCTTGCCGACGGCGCGGGAAAGCCCCGCGCCGCCAATACTGCGTCTTCAAAAAACAGGGCAGGCGGAACGTCATGTCCCGCCTGCCCGTCCATTGTGCCTATTTGCCCGCCTGCCTGCGGGCAGCGGCCACCACGGCATCAACCGTGAACCCGAATTTGACCTCCAGCTGTCCCGCCGGGGCGGAAGCGCCAAAGCCGTGCATGACGATCGTCTCCCCCGCAAGGCCGGTATACCGGTCCCAGCCCAGCTGGGCCGCCTGTTCCACCGCAACGCGCGCGGTGATGTCGGGCGGCAGCACGCTGTCGCGATAGGATTTGGGCTGCGCTTCGAACAGATCCCACGACGGCATGGAGACAAGACGCACCTTGATGCCATCCGCCTTCAGCTTCTCCGCCGCCTTGATGATCAGCCCGACTTCGCTACCCGTTGCCATAAGGATGACATCGGGACGCCCGTCGGCATCCGCAAGGACATAGGCCCCTTTTGCCAGCCCTGTTGCTGGCGCATAGGTCTTGCGGCAGATGGTGGGCAGGTTCTGGCGGCTCAGCGCCAGCACGCTGGGGCGGTCCGTGATCTGGACCAGCGTGCGCCAGGCTTCGGCCACCTCGTTCGCATCCGCCGGGCGCAGCACGGTCACGCCGGGGGTGGCGCGCAGCTGGGCCAGCTGTTCGATGGGCTGGTGGGTCGGGCCGTCTTCCCCTACCCCGATCGAATCGTGGGTGAAGATATAGGTCACCGGCAGCTTCATCAGCGACGACAGCCGGATCGGCGGCTTCATGTAATCCGAGAAGATCAGGAAGCCCGAGCAGTAGGCCCGGATGCCATACAGCGCCAGACCATTGCTGATCGACCCCATCGCATGTTCACGCACGCCGAAATGCAGGTTGCGCCCGCCATAGGTGCCGCCCCACTGCGGCGGCTGGAAATCACCCGCGCCATCGAATGTCAGGTGTGTCTTGGTGGATGGCGACAGGTCGGCCGAACCGCCGATCATCCACGGATAGTTCTTCGCGATTTCGTTCAGGACCTTGCCCGAACTTGCGCGTGAGGCGACACCCTTGGCATCCGCGTCGAATACCGGGATGTCCCTGTCCCATCCTTCGGGCAGCGTCCCCGCGAAGATGTGATCCAGCTGTGCGGCCTCGGCCGGATATTTGGCGCGGTAGGCGGCGAACAGTTCGTCCCACGCCTTCGACGCGGCAGCGCCACGGGTGGCGATGCCCGCCTGGAAATGTTCGGCCACGCCATCGGGCACGTAGAAGTCCCTGTCTTCCGGCCAGCCATAGAATTTCTTGGTCTCGCGGATTTCCTCGACACCCAGCGGGGAACCGTGCGCTTCCGCCGTCCCGGCAAGGTGCGGCGCGCCCCAGCCGATGATGGAATGGACGATGATCAGCGTGGGCCGTGACGTTTCGGCCTTCGCTTCGGCCAGCAGGCGACGGAAATCGCCCGTATCGTTGGCGTCCTTGAGTTCCAGCACATGCCAGCCATAGGCCTCGAAGCGCTTGTGCACGCTTTCGGTAAAGGCGATCCGGGTCGAGCCTTCGATGGAGATATGATTGCTGTCATAGATCCATGTCAGGTTGCCCAGCTTCAGGTGGCCCGCAATGGACGCGGCCTCGCTGGCGACGCCTTCCATGTTGTCGCCATCACCGCACATTGTATAGATATGGTGATCGAACAGCTTGAATCCGGGCCGGTTATAGTGCTCGGCCAGCCATTTTTCCGCGATCGCCATGCCAACGGAATTGCCGCAGCCCTGACCCAGTGGGCCGGTCGTGGTCTCGACACCTGCGGTATGATGGTATTCGGGGTGGCCGGGGGTGAGCGAGTCCAGCTGGCGGAACTGCTCGATATCCTCCAGCGTCAGCGCGGGACGGTCATTGCTGACCCCACCAGGGCGTATGTCGCGGATGCCGGCCAGATAGATCAGCGAATACAGCAGCATGGACGCGTGGCCGATCGACAGCACGAAACGGTCGCGGTTGGGCCATAGCGGATTGGCCGGGTCGTAGTTCAGCACATCGCGCCACAGCGTATAGCCGACGGGGGCAAGCGCCATGGGGGTGCCGGGGTGGCCGGAATTGGCTTTCTGCACCGCGTCCATGGACAGTGTGCGGATTGTGTTGATGCACAGCGTATCGATATTGGTGGGCATTGCGCCACCTCCTTCAGGTGCCATCAGGGGGGATGTAGTCAGGGAACGCATGAGAGACCGGCCTCCTTACAGCCATGGTCGTTGTCCTGATCGGGCCGGGCCTGATGCCTGAACACGACAACCTTTCTTGTTTTTCTTTCCACACCACCAGCATCCGGGCCACCCGGCGGCGGACAGCGCGGGACGCAGGGAAAAAGGCTTTTTACGGCACGCACCTTCTCACGACCTTCGGGACGGAACAAGCCATCTCATCAAGCCGTTACCACGTCCCGGCCGGCAGGGGGCCGTGCCTTGCCATTGCCCTATAGCAGCGCGTGGCATCCCGCACGGTTGCCCCCCGTCACACATACGGGCGGAATTTGACATGCCGCCCGACCTTCCCCACCAGATCAGGGGTCGTGCCCGTCGGCCGATGGAGACCATGCATGCCCCAGCTACCCGCCAGCGACCACACGGATGGCACCCGCTTTTTCAATCCCCCCGCCATCCGCCCCGACGCCACGCCGCCGGGGCGGATGCGCCGCCTGTCCATCCTGAAATGGCAGTGGAACCGACCGAAATCGGACTGGCCCAAATGGATCGGGAATCCGCCGCCCAAAGGCGACCCGCATGCCCCGCCTGCGGCGGCAACGGTACAGGTGACATTTATCGGGCACAGCACGTTCCTGATCCGCCTGCCCCGCCCCGACGGCACGGCGTTGAGCATCCTGACCGATCCCATCTTCTCCATGCGCTGCTCGCCCTTTTCCTTCATGGGGCCAAAACGTGTGCGCGCGCCGGGACGGGCGCTGGCCGACCTGCCGCGCATTGACGTGGCGCTGGTATCCCATGCGCATTACGATCACATGGACCTGCCCACCCTGCGCGCGCTGGCGCGGCGGGGGGATGACCCGCTGGTGGTCACCCCGCTGTGCAACGCCCGCTTCATGCGCGGGACCGGGCTGCGGCGCATCATGGAACTGGACTGGTGGCAGTCCGTGGCCATACCGGGCCTGCAGGTGACCTGCACCCCCGCCCGCCATGGCGCGGCCCGCACTCCCTTCGATCGCAACAAAAGCCTGTGGGGCGGGTTCATGCTGCATGACGGGGCGGGGCACCGGCTGTTCTTTGCTGGCGACACCGCGCACGGACGGCATTGGGGGCTGATCCGCGAACGGCTGGGGGCGCCGGACATAGCGCTTCTGCCCATCGGGGCGTATGACCCGCGCGCGCTCATGGCAGGCGTGCATGCCACCCCCGAGGAAGCGCTGACAGGCCTGCGCCAGCTTGGGGCGAAGCATGGCATTGGCATGCATTTCGGCACGTTCCGCCTGACGGATGAACCCATGGATGAACCCGTGCACAGGCTGGCCCGCGCCGTGCAGGAGGCCGGCCTGCCCCCCGATACGATGGGCGTCATGGACCATGGGGAATGCCGCGACATTGCATGGCAGCAACCCGATGATGCGTGATTGCCCGATGTTCTTTTCAGCCGAACCGTCCTATGATCCGCCGCATCTGACGGGACCGGCCCCCGCCCCCGTTTTCCGCAACCCGACCCGCGAGGCAGGCATATGAGCAAGACAATCGCCAGCGGCGACCCCGCCGCCGCCGCACCCGAATCCTTCAGCAACGCGGAAATCGAGACCCTGTTCCTGTCCGCCGCCCGTGATGGACAGACAGACCTGGTCAGCGAATTCCTGAATGCGGGCATCAACCCCGATACCCGCAATGACAAAGGTTACACCGCGCTGATCCTGGCGGCCTATAACGGCCATGCCAAGACCGTGCACGCCCTGCTGGCGGGTGGGGCCAACCCCAACCTGCAGGACGCCAAGGGGGCGACCGCGCTGGCCGGTGTGGCGTTCAAGGGCGACCTGCCCTGCGCACGCGTGCTGGTGGAACATGGGGCCGCGATTGACGTGCCCAATTTTGTCGGCCGCACGCCGCTGATCTTTGCGGTCATGTTCAACCGGGACCCCATGGTGACCTTCCTGCTGGATCATGGCGCCAACCCTGACCTGCGTGATGGCGAGGGGATCAGCGCGCGCATCTTTGCCACCCGCCAGGGCAATACCGCCCTGCTGTCCGCCATGAACCGCCCGGCGCCTGCCGGGGCCTGATCCCCTTCTTTTCCTTACTCCCGCGCGCCCGTGCCCACACCGGGGGGACGGGCGCGCGCCTGTTTTCATGACCCTGACAATCTGGAATTCACCCTGATGAGCCGTTTCTGGAGCCCTGTCGTCCATACCCTGACCCCCTACGTGCCGGGGGAACAGCCCAGACTGGCCAACCTGATCAAGCTGAATACCAACGAATGCCCGTATGGCCCGTCGCCAAAGGTGCTGGAGGCCATTCGCGCCGCCACCAACGACACGCTGCGCCTGTATCCCGACCCCACGGCGCAGGCGCTATGCGCCGCGATCGCGCGCGCGCATGATGTCCCGGTTGACCACGTTTTCGTGGGCAATGGATCGGACGAAGTGCTGGCCCATACCTTTCAGGGGCTGCTCAACCACGAAGACCCCCTGCTGTTTCCCGATATTACCTACAGCTTCTATCCCGTGTACTGCGGACTGTATGGCATAAGGCATGAGATGGTGGCGCTGGATGACGCCATGCGCATCGATACCGCCGCCTATCGCAGGCCGTGTGGTGGCATCATCATCCCCAACCCCAACGCCCCCACCGGAATCGCGCTGGGGCTGGACGCCATCCGCACCGTGCTGGAGGACCACCCCGACGCGGTGGTGGTCGTGGATGAAGCCTATGTCGACTTCGGCGCGGAGACGGCGATTGCGCTGGTGGCGCAGTACCCCAACCTGCTGGTCGTACGTACCCTGTCCAAGTCCAGCGCGCTGGCGGGACTGCGGGTTGGATACGCCATCGGGCAGCCCGACCTGATTGCGGCCCTGACCCGCGTGAAGGACAGTTTCAATTCCTATCCGCTGGACCGTCTGGCGCAGGCAGGCGCCATCGCCGCGATCGAGGATCGGGAATGGCTTGCAAACACCCGTGAGAAAATCATAAACTCCCGGAACAGGCTGACCGACAGCCTGGGAAAGATGGGGTTCGAGATCCTGCCATCACAGGCAAATTTCATATTTGCCCGGCATCCGGACCGTGACGCCGCGTATCTTGCCGCCGCCCTGAGGGAACGGGCGATCATCGTGCGTCATTTCCGGACCCCGCGCATTGCACAGTGGCTACGCATCACAATTGGTACCGATGCTGAATGTCAGGCCCTGATATCGGGACTGGCCGATGTGCTTGCGCTGAACGGGGGTTAGGTCCCCCGGTTCATCACGTACCTGCGCCTGCTCAACCTGCCATGACCGCAGGCAGGGGTCAGTGCGTGCTGTCCGTCTTTCCACACCCCGGTTAACAACCCATTTCCTGGACCCGAGGTCCACAGGACACTTATCATGCGCGCATTCCACGGACAGATGTCCGACAACCAGCCGATCCGCCGCACGCTTGCTGAAAAACAGAAACAGCTGCGCGACCTGCGTGAAACGCTGGCCACCATGAAATCGCACACTTCCCCCGCCCTGCGCGAAAGCGTGCAGAAACGCATCCGCCAGCTGGAAAGCGAAGTCAGCGCCGCCCCCGCCCTGAAAACAAACGAACGACGCACCACAGGCAGCCCGAATGGCACGGATCGCCCACGCAGCCCGCGCCGTCGTCCCGAACGCAGTATCTGACAGAATGAAAAAGGCCGGCCCCATCGGGTGCCGGCCTTTTTCATATCATGCCGCCTGTCTGGCAGACCCTAAGGCCCCGTGCTGTCAGGATAGGGTTTCATGGATGCTGCCTTTTTCAAAAGGGCGCTTCCTGAAGCTTTTTGAAAACAGCTTCACCAGAAACTTTTACTCTTTTCCCGCAGCAATCATCGGTCATTTCCTCTTCGGACCATAAAAAACGGGCCTGCTTTGCAGCAGGCCCGCTCTCCACCCGTCCTGAAACAACGGGACTGATAACCGATGGGGCAGGATCAGTGACCGAGCGTCACTTCTTCCGCCACGTCACCGCGCGCCGCAGCCGCATCGATGTAACGACGGGCTTCAGGTGAAACGGTCAGCACCAGCGTCATCAGGGCCGAAGCGACATACAGGCCGGAGAAGATCCAGATGATCCCCTCGATCCCACGCCAATTTTCAAACCACGTCACGATGGCCGGGCCAACCCACGTGCTGGCGCCAGCACCCAGGCCAAGGGCAGACAGGGCAGCTGCCTTTTCCTTCGGGCAGATCTGCGGCACCAGGCCGGACAGCGGTACGAAGGCGGCAATCGTCGCGCCATACAGCGCACCCATGGCGGCAGCGATGGGGAAGTTGCCAGGGAACATCTGCGGCACGTAGTAGAACAGCGGCACCGTAATCGCAGCACCAACACAACCGAACAGGGCGACAACCGTACGGTGACCCAGACGGTCAGCCGTGATGCCGGACACCAGGTTCACCAGGATGTTCGACAGGAAGATGATCGACAGGAGCTGCAGCCACTGCGACAGCGAGAAACCGATGATCTTGGTGAAGAACGCCGGCATGATGACCAGGAACGCATATTCGGACGACGTATTGATGGTCCGCACGATCATGGCGATGAACGTCTTGGGCTCACGCCACAGGATGCTGATCGAACTGAAGAAAATCGTGGCTGGCGGCGTACCGGGGGCCGCAAGGCGCCTGGAACCGATCGGTTCACGCGTCATCAGCAGGGCCAGCAGGCCACCGAACATGACCAGCGCCAGCGAGGACCAGAACGTCGCCATCTCACCGATCAGAGGGATGGAGAAGCTGGCGAACAGCGAACCCAGCGTGGGCAGCCCGCCGGAGAAGGCGAACCAGAACCAGCCCGCGGCCGAACCCAGCTGACGCGGCGGGGTCGCGGCGGCAATCCATACAAGGAAGCCATAGGTAAACAGCGGATAGCCAAAGCCACGCATGGTGTAGGCTGCCAGCATGATGGGATAGCTGTTGACCGCCACGCCAAAGGTCAGGAACAGGACCTCGAACACACCCCAGATGGCGAGGCCGATCCACATGACCCGCTTGGGGCCCCACAGGTCGGACAGCGGTCCCGATGCCCATGAGGACAGCGAGACGGTCACACCATAAATGGTAAACAGCAGCGCGGTATTACGCGACGAAATGCCCTGCCCCTCCAGATAGGGGGCCAGGTAGCCGGCCTCGACACCATCACCGATCATGAAGAACAGCAGGCCGACAAACCCCCAGAACAGGGGCGCCGGGATGCCAAGCCTATCAGCTATGGACGTTGATTCGGACAGATTGTCTGTCTGTTTCAAGGGGAGATACTCCTCTTTCACAGGCAGCCGACACGAAGATGAGGGGCTCCACCTCATTGTGGAGCGTCGATGCAGGCTGCGTCCACACCGTCCGGTTTTCCGGAAACACCAGTGCGGAACCTCAGTTTCACAAGTTCGGGTGTGCAATCACCCGGACCGGCTACAGCAATGCGGGAACAGAAGAACGGCGCCAGCGCCAAAACGCCAGCGCATCATGCCTGGCAAACCTGCTTCCCCATACATATCACCGGCCAAAAGTCGTCAATCCAGCAGGAAAACGCGCCTGACGGCACGAGTTGCATAACAATACCAATGAAAAAACACCCGGCCTTACCCAAAAAAGGGCACAACCACGTGATCTCCCATCACCGGAAAGACCAAGAATTGGCTGGATATACGAAATCGTTGCAGTTCCGAACGATTTCACAGTGATCCGATAGTCTTCAACCTCCGAACGGATACAAAAAATATATTCAGTGATGGCAATCTATACTAAAAAACTCTCGAGAATGTAAGGGAAATCTCGAATTTTTGCCGCGATCCGGATTTTTCCCTTATTATATCAAGAGATTTCAGGTCATATTTTTATGCATACAGTATATGCATCACGCCCAGGCGCCATCTTTCGCCATGGGTGGGTTCCTGCCATAGTCGGCCTTTCACCTGCCCATACGGGCGGGGCCGCACCCCGGTGCGGTACAGGCACTGCCTGCTGCATCCTTTCATGCCGGGGCATGGACAGACGGAAACGGTTACGGTGAACATCAATTCCATACGCCTTGCCGCATTGCCGGTTGCTTTGCTGCTTTCCCCCGCGCTGGTCTGCGCGTCCGCCCATGGCCAGAGCCTGGCCACGCAGAAGGTACAGCGCGCGATGGAAGTCCTGCGCCTGAAGCCGGACCTGGCCAGCAAGGCATGCCTCGACAAGCTCGAGGACCTGCACAAGATGGAAAAGGTCATCGAGGAAGCCAGCGAAAGCGCGCACAACCCCAACCTGTCGCTGGCCCACGATGTCATGGAATCCGATTACGAGGACGCAACCGAATCCTGCGTGCCTGATGCGGCCAAACTGTGTGCCAACCCGGGCAAACTAGCCAGCGCGAACCAGCAGAAGCTGTGTGAATCGCTGGATGCGATCATGTCGGTCGATGGATCTGATGAAGGCGAGGAAATCGCCACCCCGCCCGAAGGCACATCCTCCGACTGAAGGACGTGCCCTGAAGGGGGATCAGGAAAGCTGCGCCAGCAGGTACAGCCCTTCCGCATTGCCCAGAACGGCTGATTTCTCGGCCCGGTTCAGTTCCCGCATGGCGGTGGCCAGATCGGGGGCCTCGCGCAGTTTCAGCAGCCCCACCAGCAATGCCGGATTGATCGGGTCGCCCGGCCTGCGGGGTGGCGGCAGCATGATTTCGTGCACCTTGAGCAGCCCGGCCCGCGCCCGCAGCGCCATCACCGCGTCCTGCACCGGGCGCCCGGCCATCTGCACCATATAGGTCAGCGCCGCCTGCAGGACCGGCGGTGGTGCGGTTTCCTCGGGAATCAGCAGCAGATGGGCGCGCCGGAAAGCCTGCCCTACCGCCGCACTGCCCGTCAGCACCGCCAGCGGTATGGCGCAGACCAGCCCCAGCGTGACCGGCAGCATCCACAGGAACAGCGGCAGGGAGACACTCCACGCCGCCACCGCCAGCGCAATGCCCAGTATGGTATGGACAGCATACAGCCGGGCATTCTGCATGATCTGCAGCCCGCCCGCGTCACGCCGCTGCGCATTCCAGCCCGAGTCGCGCCCCAGCAGGATGGACATGACCCCTGCCGTCTGGATGATCATGGCGATAGGGGCCACCAGCCCCCCCACCACCGTTTCCACCACGATGGACGCCGCCGCGGCAAACGCGCCACCACAGCCGCGCCGCAGTGGCCCGTCAATCAGCAGCAGCAGGTAGGCCAGTATCTTGGGCGCCAGCAGCACGCCCATGGTGCCGATGAACATGTATTCCGCCTGAACCGGGTCAACATGCGGCCAGTGGGGGTACAGCAGCTTGGTATCGCCAAAATATTCCGGCTTGTAGAAACGGTTCTGCAGCGAAACCACAATCCCCACCAGCAGGAAGACCAGCCAAAGCGGCGACGTGACATACGATCCGATGCCCATGAGCATGTGCATCCGGCTGATCCAGTGCAGGCCCCGCGCGGACACCACCTTGGCATGCTGCAGGTTGCCCTGGCACCACCGCCGGTCGCGAATGGCGATATCGGTCAGGGACGGGGGGCTTTCCTCATACGATCCGGCCAGGGCCGGAACCATGTGGATGGCCCATCCGCCCCGGCGCATCAGCGCAGCCTCCACGAAGTCGTGGCTCATGATCGCGCCGCCAAAGGGCTTGCGCCCCGGCAGGTGCGGCAGACCTGCCTGCTCGGCAAAGGCGCGGGTGCGGATTACCGCGTTATGGCCCCAGTAATTGCCTTCCGATCCATGCCACCAGGCAATACCGTGGGCGATCAGCGGACCGTACACCCTTCCCGCGAACTGCTGCATGCGGGCAAACAGCGTCTGCCCGTTGACAATAACCGGCAGGGACTGGATCAGCGCGACACCGGGATTGCGTTCCATGGCCGCAGTCAGCCGCACGATCACGTCGCCCGACATGACGCTGTCGGCATCCAGCGTGATCATCTGCTGGTAGGCCGCGCCATAGGTGCGCACCCATTCGCCGATATTGCCTGCCTTGCGGTCCGTATTGACCGCACGCCGGCGGTAGAACAGCCGCCCGCCCCAGCCGGTGGCGCGGCACAGGGCCATGTAGGCCGCCTCCTCCGCTACCCAGACATCCGGGTCGGTCGTGTCCGACAGGATGAACACATCAAACGCCCGTTCCTGCAGGGTTGCAGAAAGGCTGTCTATGGTGGCGCGCAGGCCCGCCATGACACGGCCCGGGTCCTCATTATAGGTCGGCATGAGCAGCGCGGTGCGGGTGGTCAGGCGCGGCAGCGGACCGCTGCGTTCAATCCCCAGCCCCAGACCGCCATGCGTCAGCATTGACGCAAACCCGGCAAGGGCTGAGGTAAAGGCCAGCGCGATCCACAGGAACAGCATCACGAACAGCACCAGCATCACCATACCGGCCACGGAACGCTGCACGGCATTGAACACCAGATCCATTTCGTAACCGGCCAGCCCCGTCATGGCGACCGCGCCACCAATCACCAGCAGGCGACGCAGGTGAATCAGCCGCCATTCAGTGGGCGGCGTCGGGCTGCGTCCGTGCAGGTCGGGCGTTGCCGCCAGCGGATGGACCGGCATCTCCAGCGGGGCCGCGGGTGGCAGGGCACACCAGCCCTGCGGCAGCAGCGGCGCGGACTGGCCCGCCGCCGGACCGGGTGGCGCGTTTGCGGCTAGGGTGTCCATCGATAGACCCATTCTTCCGACACAGGACCATTATCATCGGCCAGCACGCAGTTCAGTTCCGCCACCTTCGCATCACCAGGCGCGAATTCAAACGTGCTGCGCCAGCCATGGATGGGGGGAACGGGTTCGACCACCACATTGCGGATCTCCCCTGCCGAGGTACGGCACTGCAGGTGGAAATGCGGCTTTTCGGGCAGATTCTCAAAAGGCGTGCCGACAAAATCGAGGTCAAAGAACCGGGTATGCGAATCATCCGTCGCATCCCCCACACGCGTTGCGGAAATACGTGCCAGCTTCGTGGGCCACGGTGTATCCCACCCCCAGTACATCCGGTAGGTGAACACATATTCACGCCCCGGCGCCAGCGCATCCTGCGGCCGCCAGAAGGCGACGATATTATCGTTCACTTCATTGGGTGTCGGGATTTCCACCAGGTCCACGGCGCCCGCGCCCCAGTCCCCGATCGGCTCGATCCACAGCGAGGGACGCTTTTCATAATTCAGCGACACGTCCTCGAAATCGGTAAAGGCGCGCTTGCGCTGCATCAGGCCAAAACCATGCGGGCGCACGTCACTGAAGGCCGAGAACTGAAGGTCACGCGGGTTGCGCAGCGGACGCCACAACTGCTGGCCACTGCCCGTCCACATGGACAGGCCTTCGCTGTCATGGGCCGCAGGCCGCCAGTCATCAACGCGCGTCCGGTCATTCGCATCAAAATAGAACATGCCCGTCAGCGGCGCGATTCCGGATTCCGCAATGGCCTTGCGGGGATAGAGATAGGACTGGACATCAAAGACCGTCGTCTCGCCGGGGCGGATGGTAAAGCGGAACGCCCCCACCAGAGACGGACTGTCCAGCAGTGCATGGATGACCACGCTATCCACGCCAGCCTTGGGCTTTTCCAGCCAGAAGGCGCGAAACAGTGCGAATTCCTCCCCCTTCGGGTCACCGGTCCCGTTGGCGAACCCGCGCGCGGACAGGCCGTAATTCTGCCCCTTCGCCACCGCACGGAAATACGACGCGCCGAGGAAGACGCAGAATTCTTCCATCACGCCCGGCGTATTGATCGGCGCGCGCAGCCGCAGCCCGGCAAAGCCGATATCGTCATTCACCCGCAGGGCAGGATCGTTATAGGTGAACATGTCAGGGTTGAAGGCGATGGGACGTGACTGACCATCAATGACTTCATTCATGTCGATGCGCGGTGCATACAGGTAACCACGCGGAAAGAATTCGACATCGAAACCCAGGTTCTCACCATGCCACAGGGCCTGTTCCGAACGGAACGCGATGGAATTGTACTGGTCAAAATTCAGGTTACGCAGCGCAGGGGGCAACGACTGGGACGGGGCCTGATATGCCTGCTGCGACAGCTGGTGCGCCAGCGTGCGCACGGTCGTGGAATCGAAATTGCCGCTCTGGGTGGCGCGGGCGCGCGGCGCCACGGCCATACCCGCCACGGTCATGGCGGACAGGGCGGTTCCCGCTTTCATGAAATCACGTCGTAACACTGAGTTTAACTCCAGTTCATTTTTCTTGATTTACTGTCGTGCCACATATTCACGCTCATTAGCGTAAAAGAATGCCGGAACGTTCGTGATCGGGGCAGCCTATGGCTTTTTCACGGCGGGGGCGAACACATGGCGGCCAATGTTTCCAGCTGTCCCTGCACGGCGTCCCGCCCCGCTTTCTCGATATCACGGTACAGCCGCACCACGGCTTCCCCCTCGGGCGAAAGGCCCGCCCCGCCGCCGCCGCCGGGGCGGGCGGCCACCAGCGGGCGCACGAAGGTCGTGTTCATCGCTTCGACCAGCAGCCACGCACGGCGATAGGACATGCCCATGGCCCGGGCGGCTGCCGAAATGGACCCCGTCTGGCCAATCTGTTCCAGAAGCTTGATCTTGCCATGCCCCAGCAGGGGCGAGCCGTTCGCATCCACGCGTAACGTCAGGCGCATTTCTGTCATGGTTTCCAAACTCCCGGACACAGCTATATCATTGCCCCTTCTACCGGAAACGACTGCACCTGAAACGGATTTTTCCCGCCCATGTCCCTGCCCACTTCCCCTCCCGGGTCGCCAGCAGGCCCATGGCGGCCCATGCAGGCGCACGATCTGCCCGCCGTCATGGCGCTGGCGACCGCCATGCACCCCGGCTGCCCTGAACGGGCGGACGTTCTGGATGAACGCCGCAGGCTATGCCCGTCGGGCTGCCTCATCCTGCCCGACGCACAGGGACGCCCGGGCGGTTATGTCCTGAGCCACCCCTGGCGGGCAGCCTGCCTACCCGCGCTGGACACCTACCTGCACCGCCTGCCCGGACAGGCAGACTGCTGGTACCTGCACGACATCGCCATCACCCCGTCCCTGCGCGGGCATGGCGCGATGCATGCGGCGCTGCGCATCCTGACCCGGCACGCCCTCAATCATGGCATGAACCAGATAACGCTGATGGCGGCAGAAGGCGCGCGCCCGGTCTGGACGCATATGGGGTTTACCCCCATGCACGGCATCCCGCCGGACATCACCGCAACCTACGGGGCCGATGCCTGCCCCATGCACCGTGCCATTCCCGGAACGATACAGGCATAAAAGCCATTTCCGGCTGTCTGAACAGCCCACTGATGCAACAGTCCACAGGTTCTTAAAGGTGGTTCTGGTAAAGAATTGCCTAAAACACCTCGAAAATGCCGCCTTTTTTGAAAAAAGGCGGCACCCGAAGACTTTTATTATTTTTTATTACTCAACTGTTCCGGGACAGTTTCTTATACAGGCAGACTGGCCCGCACGCCGCGATCCCGAATGGCCCTGCGCGCGGCAACAACTGCCGCATCCAGCGCGGTGGTGTCCATGTCCCGCCAGCCATCAAAGGCCGGCAGCCGCAGGCCCGCCTCAAGGTCGCGATCATTGACCAGCGCGATCTGGTCCGCATCCAGCGTGGGTTCGATGGGCGTATAGGTCTGTCCCTTTTCATCCTGCCCACGCAGCATTTCCAGATAGGCGGCAATGCCGAATGCAATCCGGTCAAGGTCACGCCCGCTGTCCAGTGAGCGGCGCACGGTATCGGTCCAGAACACACGCACCTTGGATGCGCCATCGCTACAGATCCGCAGCAGCGTATCGGCCACGGCGCGATTGGAAAACCGGCTGAGCAGGCGCTTGCGGTACGCATCCAGATCCACGCCTTCCGGGGCGTCGATCTGCGGCATCGCGTCCTTCGTCCAGTAAGCGTTGGCCAGACGGGCCAGATCGGCGTCCTCCACCGTTTCATGCGCGTAGCGGTGGCCCAGCAGCAGCCCCGTCGAGCCCAGCAGCAGGTGGGCGGCGTTGAGCATGCGCACCTTTACCTGTTCATACCCCGCCACATCGTCCACGAACTCGACACCCACCTGTTCCAGCGCGGGGCGACCGTTGCAGAACCTGTCCTCCAGCACCCACTGGCTGAAATCCTCCGCCAGCACCGGCAGGTCATCATCCAGCCCGCTGGCCGCATTCAGTGCGTCGCGTGTGGCACTGTCCACGCCAGGCGTGATGCGGTCGACCATGGAACACGGGAAGGTCACATTGGCATCGATCCATTCAGCAAGATCCGGATCCAACGCGCGGGCATAGCCCACGAATGCCTCATGCGCGACATGGCCGTTACTGCGCAGGTTGTCACATGACAGGACGGTAAATGGTCCGGTCCCCGCTGCACGCCTGCGGCGCAGGCCCTCCACCACGTAACCGAACACGGTCGCGGGGCGACGGGGGTTCTTCAGGTCAGCCTGCACGGCGGGGGTATCAAGGCGGAACTGCCCGGTTTCCTCGTTGATGTTATAACCGCCCTCGGTGATCGTCATGCTGACGATACGGGTCTGCGGGTCCGCAAGGCGGGCAAGCACGGCTTCGGGATCAGCGGGGGCAAGCAGGTACTCACGCAGCGCGCCAATGATGGATACCGTACGCACGCCACTGGCCGCGACTTCCGTCAGGGAATACAGGCAGTCCTGCTGCCTGAAGGCATGGGCCTTGGCTTCGCCACGCGGACCACCGCCCAGTCCCACGCCCACGATCCCCCACTGTGCCTGTCCCGGCAGGGCGAGGCATTTGTTGACGTACCATGCCTCATGCGCGCGAAAGAAGTTGCCGACACCAAAATGAACGATCCCTCGTCCCACGTCCTCCCGTTTGTAACGCAGCGGCTGGACGCTGGCGGGAAGGTGATTCAGGGTTTTTTCATTCAGCATGGTGTCTGTTGCACTCCTTGATTGTGTCTTCGCGCGCCCGTCCTATTGCTTTGCAACCGCGTTGGTTGAAACAGGATCAAACGCCGTCTCGGCCACGAACGGATGCCCCGACAGGGGGAACGGACCATCATCGGTCCGCCCGTCCGACCAGATATTGCGCACGGCCAGCCGCATGTCGGCATGCAGCAGCCCGATGGCGAAACGCATGACAGGGGTCCAGTGTTCCCCCTGCTGATCCTGCTGGTCCAGCTGGTCCAGCTGGTCCAGAATATCGCGCATTCCCTCATCAGGCAGCGCGTGCCCCCGGCGGGACGCGGCCATCGCATCGCAGCGGTCGGCCATCTGGCCCAGCATCCGTGCCAGCATGTCACGCTCATGCTGCAGGACATCGCCCGTCCGGGCTGTTTCCCCTTCCACGGCGGCGCGCGAAATAAAGATAGCATCCGAACGGATTCGACGCAAAAGTCCCGGCAGGCGCACCACCAGCGGGTCGTGGCGTGTCAGTGACCCGGGGTGTTCGACCTCGGCCTCCTGCACGCCGTCATTTATGTCCTGCAGCAGGGAACGGCACATGACATCCACCGTGGCCAGCGCGTCATGGTCGGGATGCTGGTGCAGCGCGGTGCCCAGCAGGTCCGACAGGCGACGCAGCAGGCTTGCGGCATTGCGCAGCACTTCACGCCGCGCCTCGTTCCGCAATACGAAAAACGACACCGCGAACGACACCACGACACCCGTCATGATCGAGGCGATTCGCTGCAGCGGTCTTGAAAAGGGCTCCCCCGTGGCGGGAAACAGCAGCACGACCATCAACGTGACAATGGCCACCCGCATCTTGGGCCGCAACGCCACCAGCACCGCCAGCGGCATGAGCATGACCCAGAACACCATGCCCACCGACAACGCGCACCACTGCTCCAGCGCAATGGCCGACATGCCCGCCGCTGCCCCGATCAGGGTGCCCACGATCTGTTCACGCCCGGTGGACAGCGTCTGGGTCAGGCGTGTCTGGGTAATGACGATGACCGAGGTGATCAGCGCCCAGACCGGTTCATCCAGATGGATGATGGTGGCGACAATGCCCGACAGGATGAGCGAGACGTTCATCCGCACGACCTGCCGCCACGTTCCCCGCCGCATGATGGACAGGAAAAGGTTCTTCAGGCGTTCATACATACGGCTCAGTGCCCGCCGCCATCCGGCAGGGGAAAGGGCACCCAGCGCAGGCCGTCTGAATTCTGTACCAGGAACAGCACGGTCTTGCGGTGCTGGGCACGGGCCGCGTCAAGCTGGCGGCGCAGGTCGGCCGGCGTGTTCACGGCCGACTGCTGCACTTCGGTCACCACGTCGCCGGGGCGCAGGCCACGCTCGGCAGCGGGGCTGTCATCGGTCACGCCAGTGACCAGCACGCCCTTCTGCCCTTCCGCCATGTTGTACTTCTGGCGCGCGATGTCATCGATCTCGCCTACCGTGAAGCCCATGCCCGTAATCGCCATGCTGCCCTGTGCCGGTTTTTTGGCGGGTGCCGCGGCGCCATCGGCCTTATCGGTCTTTTCCTCGGGCAGGGCGCCAATGGTGATCGCCACATTCATCTGCTGGCCCTTCCGCCAGATCCCCAGATGCGCGACACTGCCACCCGCCAGTTCCGCCACAAGGCGCGGCAGGGCGCGACCATCGATATCCTTGCCATTCAGGCTCTGGATCACGTCGCCGGTCTGCAGGTGGGCCACTGCTGCGGGCCCCTTCGGCTCGACCCCCGCGATCAGCGCGCCATGGGGGCTTTTCAGGCCCAGCCCATCAGCAATTTCCTGCGTCACGTCCTGAATGCGCACGCCAATCCACCCACGCGTGACACGGCCATGGTGACGAAGCTGGTCGATGATGCCCTGCGCCTCGGCCGAGGGAATGGAAAAGCCGATCCCGATCGACCCGCCCGAAGGTGAGAAGATGGCGGTATTGATGCCGATCACCTCCCCGTTCAGGTTGAACAGGGGGCCACCGGAATTGCCCTTGTTGATCGGGGCATCGGTCTGGATGAAATCGTCATACGGACCCTGTTCGATATTGCGCCCGCGTGACGAGACGATGCCCGCCGTCACCGTGCCCGACAGGCCGAACGGATTGCCGATCGCCAGCACCCAGTCCCCCACACGGGCATGGTCGCTGTCGCCAAAGGGCACGGCAGGCAGCGGTTTCGGGCTGTCCACCTTCAGCACCGCAAGGTCGGTGCGGTCGTCATGGCCCAGCAGCCGTGCCTTCAGCACGGTGTTGTCCTGCAATGTAATGGTGATCTGGTCGGCATGGCGCACGACATGGTTGTTGGTCACGATCACGCCCGAGGGGTCGATGATGAAGCCCGAACCCAGCGCCTGCATCTTGCGCGGCGGTGCGTTGGGGGTGTCCTGGCGGTTCATGAAATCGTGGAAGAATTTCTCGAACGGCGAGCCTTCGGGAAAATTGGGCACCTGTGGCGTGCTGTCGCCATCATCGCCATCATCATCGTCCTCGCCGGGGCGCACCATCTCGGTGGTGGACACGTTGACGACGGCGGGCAGCAGCTTCGCCGCAAGGTCGGCAAAACTGTCGGGCATGTTGCGCCCCTCGCCCGGCAGGCGCAGGGGGGCGGTGGATGCGGCGGCCGGAACAGGGGCCGGGGCGGGATCAGCCGCCTGCGCGGCATGCCCCCCAAGGGCCGTCACCAGCCCCATGGCAAGGCAGGATCGGGAAAAGGCAGCGGCGCGAAAGGACATGGGACTCATATATCCTGCTGAACTGGATCGGACGCAGCACCTATATCACGCCCTTCACGCGCGCGGAAACCATGGCCTCAGTTCCGGCATAACGGCGCATGCGCGGGCAGGCCACCCGGCGCGGGGGGCGCGGCCCTGCGGGCGCGGGCCACCGCACGGGCACGTTCGCGGTTGCGCGCCACCCACAGCAGCACCACAAACCCCGCGACATTCACCACCACCTGCATGATCCAGCCCGCGCCAAAGCTGGTCAGCAGCAACCGGGCATACAGATCCACCAGTGTCCCCGCCGTGAAGATCTCAAGCGAATGCCGCCCGAACAGCGCCATAAGCTGGCCACCACGCGTTGCAGCCAGCGTGGTCGCCCCGGGCGAAGACTGCACCAGATAGAACAGCGCCAGCACATCGAGCAGCCGCCATGGGGCCAGGATCATCTTGTCCGGGACCGCCATGCTGACGGGCCGCAGGTCGGCAAGGCCCCAGTCCATCCACGGAAACGACTGCACGAAGGAAAAGACCAGATACAGCCCGCAGGTCGCAGCCAGCACGCGCGAACGTGGCAGGCTGCCATCATGCCGTCCCGCCAGCCGCGCCCCGCATACCCCCAGTATGAACAGGAACTGCCACGCCAGCGGGTCGAAATACCACCCGTCAGGGTCCAGCCAGTTGGGAAAGTTCAGGCGCGGATCAAGATTGACCAGCAGCCACACGGCGGCACTCACCCCCAGCACAACCGGCGTCCCCACCCCGCGCAGCAGCGCGTACAGCGGCGCAAACCCCAGCAGCAGCACAATATAAAGCGGCAGGATGTTCAGGTTGCCCGGCAGGGCCTGCAGGGACAGCACCCGCCATGCCGAATCCAGCCCGTGCGCCAGTTCTGGTTCCAGGAAATCAACCGGCACAGGCCAGAAATGCCGCCATATGCGGATGGTGGAAATACACACCACCACCATCACCATCTGGAAAACATAAAGCTGCCAGCACCGCCGCCCGATACGCGCCAGCACCGACGTAACCGGCTGTTTTCTGTCAAACGCACGGCCATAGGCCAGCCACGAGGCATAACCCGCCAGCAGCACGAACACCTCCGCCGCATCGGCAAACCCGACATTGCGCATGGTGAACCGGTTCAGCACGTCCTGCGGGATATGGTCGATACACATCATGAGCAGCGCAACCCCGCGCAGCGCGTCAATGCGATGATCGCGCCGGTGGGGCGTTGCTGCGTGCGAAGGGGAAGCGCCCATCGTATTTCCTGTCAGCCCGAACGGTGCACAAGATGGCTGCAACCATCATGGCGCAGCGAGCGTAAAGCAGCAAACCGCGCCGCGTGCCATTCCCGCCATGACAGGGATGCCACGCATGCCGGACATGGCACGCGGATGCAGTGCGGACAGAGGCCGCCCACCGTTTCATGACTCGACCATCACGGGCTGCCCCTTCTATACCCGCACGGGTCACACAGCCGCCAGCAGGGAGCGCACAACCATGACCAGTCCCGACCGGACAACCATCGAGACCGTGCTGCACCGCGTGCGCACCGCGGATCATGCCACCAGTGTTGCGGATATGGGCAGTCTGGACGCCTTCATGATGCGTGATGGTGTCCTGCATGTCGCCATCGCGACCGACCGCACGCGGGCGGGATCATTGCAGCCACTGCTGCCTGAACTCGAACGTGCCCTGGTCTCGGCAGTTCCCGGCTGCACGGGGGCCAGCGTCATCCTGACTGCACACCGCCCGGTATCGGCACCGCCCGCGCCACAGCCCGCCCCCGCAGGCGGGGGGCACCGCCCCCTCAACCTTGGGGGGGACAGGGCGTCCCGTCCGGCCACCGGCCCGCTGCCGCCGGGCGTGGGCGTGGTCATTGCCGTGGCATCGGGCAAGGGTGGCGTGGGCAAGTCCACCACGGCCGTCAACCTTGCCGTCGGGCTGGGGCTGGAGGGACTGAAGGTCGGCCTGCTGGATGCGGACGTGCATGGCCCTTCCCTGCCGCGCATGATGGGTGTTGGCGACCAGCCCGAAGTCCGCGATGGCCGGCTGATCCCGCCGCACAAATGGGGCATCAGCGCCATGTCGATCGGCATGCTGGTGGATGAAAGCAAGGCCATGATCTGGCGCGGGCCGATGGTCATGGGCGCGATCGGGCAGTTGCTGGGTGATGTGGAATGGGGCGCGCTGGACGTGTTGGTGGTGGACATGCCGCCCGGCACGGGGGATGCGCAGCTGACACTGGCGCAGAAAACCGCGCTGGCTGGCGCCGTGATCGTCTCCACCCCGCAGGACATCGCCCTGCTGGACGCCCGGCGCGGCGTGGCCATGTTCGAGAAGATGAACGTGCCGGTGCTGGGGGTTGTGGAAAACATGTCCTATTTCTGCTGTCCCAACTGCAACCACCGCACCGACCTGTTCGGCCATGGCGGCGCACGGGCGGAAGCGGAAAAAATGGGCGTGCCGTTCCTGGGGGAAATCCCGCTGCTGGCCGATATCCGCGCCAGCGCGGACAATGGCGCGCCAATCGTCATCGCTGCGCCGGACAGCCCGGCGGGACAGGCCTATCGCGCCCTGGCCCACACGGTCGGGGGCGCACTGCGCCGACTGCTGGAACAGAAGGAAAAAGCCGCGCGCTGATCGGGGTAGTGCGTGTTACGACATAGGGCGACAGTCTCTTTTTTCAGTCGCCCCACCCCCGTTGGCCTGATCCATGATCGGGCCGGGTGCGCTGCATGAGTCACCGTGATTGATCAAATAACAAAGGTTTTCCGGGTACCGCCTTTTTTCAAAAAGGCGGCGTCTCCCGCAGCTTTTTAAAAAATCTTCACCAGAACTTCTGATTTCCAGGATGATCCGCAGGCAGGTTTTTACAGCCTGCGGTCGCGCTTGATCCGGTCCCATGCCGCATTGATCTGGGCAATACGGGCAGCCCCCTGTGCCTGCTGTGCGGGGGTTGCGCCACGCGCGGTCATGATATCGGGATGATGTTCGCGCACCAGCCTGCGCCAGACCACGCGCACTTCTTCATCGCTGGCATCGCGGGAAACGCCAAGCACGGCATAGGCATCGACCTCGCTCACGCCCGGACGCGCACCGCCGTCGCGCGCGCGGTCCCATGCGCCGGGGCTGAGACCGAACGCCTTGTGCACCCCGCGCAGGAAGGCTTCCTCACGCGTATTGACCTCCCCATCCGCGCGCGCGATCACGAACAGGGATGCCAGCGCCTCTTCCAGCATGCCGGTCTTGTTGGCAAAGGCACGGCCCAGTTCGGTGGCGAAGGCGCGGTAGTCATCCGTGCGCTGGCGCGCGCTGTCGAACAGACGGCCGACTTCCTTCATGTTTTCGGGTGGCAGGTGGAAACGGCGCTTGAAGGCATCGATTTCGGCCCGGTTCACCGGCCCGTCGCACTTCGCCATCTTGGCGGACAGGATGATGATGACCAGACCATACATCTGGTCACGCTTGCCCATTACCGCCGCCATCTTGGCCGCCATGAAGGTCGCGGCCCCGTTCGGGTCCGCGTTCAGCCGGGGACCCCAGCGGTCGGTCCATCCCCCCACCGGGGTTTCCAGCAGGGAACCGTTATCCGCCGCATGGCCCAACGCCGTGCCGACGACAGCGCCCATGGGGCCGCCAACCGCGAACCCCGCAACGCCACCAAAAAGTTTTCCCCAGATTGCCATGCCCCAAGGCTAGCACGGATGCCCGGTCAACCCAACTGATCTTCCCTGTCCGTACCAGCAATTTCCGGCAATGCAGGCATCCATTCCCGCAATGCCTCCACCCGTAGCGCGGACGCCAGCGGGCGGTCCGGCGGGCGCCCCGCGTCAATCCGGCCCACCAGGGCGGCAAGGGTCAGGCCGCGCTTCTGCGCGATCAGGTGCAGGGCGTGCCAGAACTCCGGCTCCAGCGCCACGCTGGTACGGTGCCCCGACAGGTTGATGCTCCGCTTGCGCAACAGGCGCGCGGCGCGTTGCGCAGGCAGCGGCATGCCCATGTGATCCGTCACTGCGGCAGCCTCAGCGTGGCCCAGCGCGCGGCATCCGCCACTACCGGGTCGGGATCCGCGCATAATGCCGCAACACTGGGGCGCAGGGCGGCCTGCCCGCTATTGCCGATGGCCACTGCCACATTGCGCACGAAGCGGCCCCGGCCAATCCGCTTGACTGGGGAACCCGAAAACCGCGCGCGGAAGCCCGCATCATCCAGCGTGGCAAGTTCCCGCAGCGCCGGTGCGCGCAAATCATCGCGCGCGGCCAGCTTCATGTGATGCGTGGCCGTGGCGAAGCGGTTCCACGGACACACGGCCAGACAGTCATCACATCCGTAAATGCGGTTGCCCATGGCGGGGCGCAGAGCCTCGGGAATCGGGTCGCGGTTTTCAATGGTAAGATAGGAAATGCACCGTCGCGCATCCATTACGCCGGGGGCCGGAAACGCATCCGTCGGGCATGCCACCAGGCAGCGCGTGCAACTGCCGCACCCCCCGCCCGAAGGGGCCGATTGCGGCAGGTCCAGCGTGGTATAGACCTCGCCCAGAAACAGCCAGCTGCCATGACGGCGCGAGACAAGGCTGGTGTGCTTGCCCTGCCAGCCAAGGCCCGCGTTCTGCGCCAGCGGTTTTTCCATGACCGGGGCGGTATCGACAAAGACCTTCACCTGCGTGCCGTCCATGCCCTGCCGCCGCCCCTCGTTCACCACGAACTGGGCAAGGTGCTTGAGCATGCCCTTGACCACGTCATGATAGTCCCGGTTACGGGCATAGACGGAGATATTGCCTGCATCCGGCATACGGGTCGTAGCCAGCGCGTCCCCTTCGGGCGCGTAATTCAGGCCAAGGGCGATGACGCTGCGCACTTCGGGCCACAGCATGCGCGGGTCGCCACGCTGTTCCATCCGCTGCGCCATCCAGCCCATGCTGCCCGCGAATCCGTTTTCCACGAACATGGCCAGACGCGCACGCGCCGCATCATCCAGCCGGGCTGGCGCGAACCCCACCGCGTCAAACCCCAGATCGCGCGCATGGTCGGCAATCCGCGCCGCCATCCGCACGGGATCAGGGCCGGATGACGCGCCAGCCATCAGGCCACCGGGGGGATGTCGGGAAAGGGCATTTCATCACCACTCCAGTCATCCATCGCCCACTGCGCGCGCAGGTGGTCGGCATGGGCGCCAAACGCGCCATCGACAATCGCCGCCCGCATGCCGCGCATCAGACGCTGGTAATAGGCAAGGTTATGCCATGTCAGCAGCATCGGCCCGAGGATTTCATTGGCCCGGAACAGGTGATGCAGGTAGGCGCGGCTATGCCGCGAACAGGCCAGACAGTCACAATGCGGCGAAATGGGCCGCGAATCGGTGGCATGCCGTGCGTTGCGCAGGTTCAGCGTGCCGCGTTCGGTATAGGCGCGCGCCGTACGTCCCGCGCGCGTGGGCATGACGCAGTCGAACATGTCCACGCCCCGTTCCACGGAACCGAGCAGGTCATCGGGCGTGCCCACACCCATGAGGTAGCGCGGGCTGGCATCGGGGATCAGCGGCACGGTGGATTCAAGGGTCGAGAACATCAGTTCCTGCCCCTCCCCCACCGCAAGGCCACCAATGGCGTATCCTTCAAACCCGATTCCCGTCAGCGCCCTGACGCTTTCGGCCCGCAGTTCCGGCTCGGTCCCGCCCTGGATGATGCCGTACTGTGCGTAGCCGGGACGCTGGATGAACGCGGTGCGGCACCGCTCGGCCCAGCGCATGGACATGCGCATGGATTTTGCGATTACCTCGGGGGCGGCGGGCAGCGCGGGACATTCGTCAAAGCACATGGTGATGGTGGCATCGAGCGCGTGCTGGATGTCGGTCGAGCGTTCCGGCGTCAGCCGGTGCTTTGACCCGTCAATATGCGAACGGAACGTCACCCCGTCCTGATCCAGCTTGCGCAGCGGCCCCAGCGACATGACCTGAAACCCGCCCGAATCGGTCAGGATCGGCCCCGGCCAGTCCATGAACCGGTGCAGCCCGCCCAGTTCACGCACCCGTTCGGCCCCGGGCCGCAGCATGAGGTGATAGGTATTGCCCAGCACGATGCCCGCCCCCGTGGACCGCACGCTGTCCATCGTCATGGCCTTGACGGTGCCGACGGTGCCAACCGGCATGAAGGTGGGCGTGGGCACACTGCCATGGGCGGTGTCCAGCCAGCCGGCACGGGCGTGGCCCGCGCGGGCTTCGGGCCGCCAGCGGAATGTGGTCATGGCAGGTCTCCTTCGGTGCGGTGCAGCAGGCAGGCATCGCCATAGGAATAGAAGCGGTAGCCGCTGGCGATGGCATGGGCGTACGCAGCCTTCATGCGGTGATAGCCACCAAAGGCGCAGACCAGCATGAACAGCGTCGAACGCGGCAGGTGGAAATTGGTCAGCAGCATGTCCACCGCGCGGAAGCGGTAGCCAGGGCGGATGAAGATGGCGGTCTCCCCATGGAAAGGATGGACGATGCCGTTTTCATCCGTCGCACTTTCCAGAAGCCGCAGCGAGGTGGTGCCAACCGCCACGATCCGTCCGCCCGCCGCGCGGGCTGCGTTGATGCGGGCTGCGGCATGGGGGGAAATCGTGCCGCGTTCGGCATGCATGCGGTGGGCGGAAATCTGTTCGCTGCGCATGGGCAGGAACGTACCCGCCCCCACATGCAGCGTCAGCGTCTGGCGGATCACGCCCGCCGCATCCAGCCCCGCCAGCAGACCGGGCGTGAAATGCAGCCCCGCCGTGGGGGCCGCCACCGCGCCACGGTGCTGTGCGAATATGGTGCTGTAGTCCTTGCGGTCCTCGTCCGTGGGGCCTTCGGGCCGGGCGATATAGGGTGGCAGCGCCAGATGGCCCACATCATGCAGGAACTGGTCGAACGCCGCCCCTTCCGCGCTGAAGCGCAGCGTCACGTCACCGCCCTCCCCGCGCGACACCACCTGCGCCGTGACGGGGGACGCGCCGAAGGTCAGCGTATCGCCGGGACGCAGGCGGCGGGCGTTGCGCGCCAGCACGTGCCATGTGCCATCGGGCAGGATACGGTCCAGCGTGATGCCGATTTTCGCATCCCCCCGCATGGCCGACAGCTGTGCCGGGATCACCGCCGTGTCATTTGCCACCAGGATGTCACCCGCGCGCAGGCAGCCCGGCAGGTCGCGCACATGGCGGTCCCTGAAGGGGCCATCCACCGGCACGTCCAGCAGTCGCGCGCTGTCACGCGGGCGGGCGGGATGGTCGGCAATGTTTCCGGGCGGAAGCGTGAAGTCGAAATCAGAAACCAGGTCCGTCATGCGGCCCCCTTTACGGAATCCGCACCATACTTGCCAGCCCGAACTGTCACCTTCGCAACAAAGCGCCCGGTCATATGCCCCATGCATGCCGGTGTTGGACAGACGCAGCCGGGGAAGCCAGAATGAGACAGCGATTCCCGCATGGGAATTCCCGTGCCCGGTCCCGGCCGGACCAGTAAACAGATGGAGAATGAAGCCCCATGTCCTATGCCCAGCTTGATGCCGCCCGCATTACCCGCGCCTGCCACACCGCGCTGCAGGTACTGGAATCGGTCGAGGAAAAGGACCGCAACGAAACCTACCAGCGCAAGACACTGATGATCCAGCGCATCGAGGCGCTGGCCCGTGCCGCCGCCGAAAGCAAGAACGGCGATCAGGTTATTACCCTGACATCGGAAGAATTCTGGCTGATCAGCCAGAACTGGTAAACTTCACCCGATACCCGGCCTACGTTGACCCCGATCCGCGCGGCCCGCCGCGCGGAAAGCAGGAAACCGACATGACCTTTACACTGACAAGCCGCTCCTTCCGCGATGGCGACCGCCTGCCCGCGGCACAGGTATTCGACGGGATGGGCTATTCCGGTGGCAACATCTCGCCGCCGCTGGCATGGCAGGATCCGCCTGCCGGCACCAAGAGCTTCGCCATCACCATGTACGACCCCGATGCGCCCACGGGTTCGGGCTGGTGGCACTGGGTTGTCATCAATATCCCCGCCAGCGTGTCCTCGCTGCCCGCGGGGGCCGGGTCGGGCGACAACAGCCTGCCCGAACCGGCGGAAATGACGCGTACCGATTTCGGCGGCAATGTCTATGGCGGCGCCGCTCCCCCGCCGGGACCGGATCACCATTACATTTTCACCATCCATGCACTCGACATCGAACGTATCGAACTGCCCAATGATGCATCGGGCGCCATGGTCGGGTTTGTCATCAACCAGCACAGCCTCGGTTCAGCCAAACTGACCGCCGTGTTCGGCAAGCAGCCGAAATAATGATTCCGCGCCGCGCGTGAATGCGCGGCAGCAGGAAAGGCACGCGTTCATGATTGCCCCGCATGGGGGGCGCGTGCCACCAGCACCCTGATCCGGCCAGCCAGTCCGACCTGATCAGGACATTGGTGCGCCTCCCGCCTGCATGGGCACGACCATGCCCTGTTCATGCCCGGCGTGCGCACCAGCGGCCGGTTGGGCCGACATCTGGCCAACTACCGATCGGGTCGCCGGCGCGGATGCAGGCGGCGCGGTCACAGACCAGCCGCCATGCGGCCCTAGCCCTGATAGGATGCAATTTCGATCAGGTTGCCATCGGGATCGTTACAATAGACAGAGGTCACCGGTCCCAGCGCACCCAGACGGGCTACCGGTCCCTCGGTCACGTGCACGCCGCATTTTTCCAGATGTTCAATGACATCGACACTGTTCAGGGCGGTGGTGAAACATAGGTCGTTGGTACCAGGCAGCGCGTCTTCCGCCGTGGTCCAGCCTTCCGCGCCATGGGGGCGCAGGTTGATCTTCTGACCGCCGAATTTCAGGGCCGTACGGTTGTTGCGCCCGTATTCCTCCCGCTCCATGCCCAGCACGCGCTGGTACCACGAGGCCGAGACCTCCAGGTCACGGACACTCACCACAAGGTGGTCAAGACGATCGACGGTAAAACGCATGGCGCTCACTAACCTCCGGTTGTCCGGCCCGACAGGCGGGCCGGACGCACCGCAGGGATACGTTCAGCCGGTCAGGCCATCATAAAAATCATTACCCTTGTCGTCGATTACGATAAAGGCCGGAAAATTCTCGACCTCGATCTTCCACACTGCTTCCATGCCCAGTTCGGGATATTCCAGCACCTCGACCTTGCGGATGCAGTCCTGCGCCAGACGGGCGGCCGGGCCACCGACGGACCCGAGGTAGAAGCCACCATATTCCTTGCACGCGTCGCGCACGGCCTTCGAACGGTTGCCCTTGGCCAACATGACATACGAGCCGCCAGCCTTCTGCAGCATGGCCACATAGCTGTCCATGCGCCCCGCCGTGGTGGGCCCGAACGAACCGGTGGGCATGCCTTCGGGCGTCTTGGCCGGGCCTGCATAATAGACGGGATGATCCTTGAGGTACTGGGGCAGGCCCTCACCCTTTTCCAGCCGTTCGCGGAACTTGGCATGGGCAATGTCACGCGCCACCACCATCGTGCCGGTCAGCGACAGGCGGGTGCGCACGGGATACTGCGACAGTTTGCGGCGGATCTCGTCCATCGGCTGGTTCAGGTCGATCTGCACCGCCTCCCCATCCAGATCGTCATCCGTGGTTTCGGGCAGGAAACGGGCGGGATCGGTCTCAAGCTGTTCCAGAAAGACGCCATCGGCCGTGATCCGCGCCTTGACCTGACGATCCGCCGAGCATGACACGCCAATGCCCACCGGCAGCGACGCGCCATGGCGCGGCAGGCGCACCACGCGCACGTCATGGCAGAAATACTTGCCGCCAAACTGCGCGCCAATGCCCAGGCGCTGGGTCAGTTTGTGGATTTCCTCTTCCATCTCCAGATCGCGGAAGGCATGGCCATGCGTGCTGCCTTCGGTCGGCAGGCTGTCCAGCCAGCGGGTGGAGGCCAGCTTCACGGTCTCAAGGTTCTGTTCAGCCGACATGCCGCCAATCACCACGGCAAGGTGGTACGGCGGGCAGGCCGAGGTGCCCAGCGTGCGGATCTTGCCGTCCAGCCATTTCAGCAGGTGTTCCTTACTGGACAGCAGGGCGCGGGTCTCCTGAAACAGGAACGTCTTGTTGGCCGACCCGCCGCCCTTGGCGATGAACATGAGGTCCATCTGCTCGGCATGGTAATCACCTGGCGTTGCCGAGATATGGAACTGCACCGGCAGGTTGGTGCCGGTGTTTACTTCCTCGAACATCGAGACCGGCGCCATCTGGGAATAGCGCAGCGACGTGCCGGTATAGGTATCGTATACCCCGCGGGAGAAGGCCTCTTCCTCATTGCCATCCACC
The DNA here is from genome assembly GCF_018491655.1 of Komagataeibacter oboediens. Lineage (NCBI taxonomy): Bacteria > Pseudomonadati > Pseudomonadota > Alphaproteobacteria > Acetobacterales > Acetobacteraceae > Komagataeibacter > Komagataeibacter oboediens. Next base: position 34,697 of record NZ_JABLUU010000002.1, read on the forward strand.
CACACGCGCTGGCCCTTCTTGCCATACACGATGGCGGTGCCGGTATCCTGACACATGGGCAGCACGCCACCGGCCGCGATACAGGCGTTCTTGAGCAGGTCCAGCGCCACGAAGCGGTCGTTTTCCGACGCTTCGGGATCCTTCAGGATTTTGGCAAGCTGCGCCAGGTGCCCGGGGCGCAGCAGGTGCGCCACGTCATTGAAGGCCCGGGCGGCCAGCGCGGTCAGGGCTTCAGGCCGGACATGGACCACCGTGCGGCCACCGAGGACCGAGGTGGTTATCCCCTCGATCTCCAGTTTCTTCCACGGTGTGTCATCATCATGCAGCGGGAAAAGCGGGCCATAGACAAATGGCTTGCGCGTGGGTGCGGATACATTCAACGGACGGTCTCCTGCCTTTTCTCCCCCGGATTGGTTCCGGGTGGCGGCGTTCAGGTTCAGGGCGCGCCCGGCGCATCCGGCGCGCCCGGATGGAAGATGTGGCTCAGCCCGGTCCCCCCGGTCCCCGCTTGCGGAAGGCGGCGAGACTGACAACCTGCGAGCCCTCGTCCTTCTCCGCATCCTTTCCGGCCGGTTCGGCGGCCGTCCCGGCCTTTTCCACCGTGTCCGCTGCTGCGGCGGGCTGCACCGGCACCACGTTGGGTGCATCGGTCGCCACCGGCGGCTGTTCGGGAACGGTAAAACGCAGGGCCAGGCGGATATGCGGGTCGGCAAAGGCGGATACGGCCGCCACCGGAATCACCAGCGTGGAGGGAATCCCCCCGAACGACAGCCCGACCGATATGATCTGGTGCACGCGGTCAACCTTCAGGTCCCAGAACTGGTGCTGAAGGACAATGGTGATTTCATGCGGGTACTGGGCGCGCAGGCGGTCGGGCATTTCCACACCCGGCCAGTCAGTCCGGAATGTCAGGTAGAAATGATGATCACCCGGCAGGCCATTTCCCGCGGCGTAATCCAGCGCGCGCAGCATGACCTGGCGGTAGGCATCCTCGATCCAGGAATCATAGGGCATGAGGCTGTCGGGAATGGCGGCATCAAAACCGTTTTCCTCGTCATGATCATCGGACATTTCGGACTTCTCCGTACATCCGCCCGGACGGTTTCCCCGCCGGACCGGATTTTTGCAGACATGCGGGTTCGGGCCACGCCGTGCCACAGCTTCAAGCTGTGCGTCAAACTTCAGGGCATGGCAAGCCGCTGGGGTCGGGCATCCCTTCACGAAGCGGATACCGCGCCATCAATGTAACATGAACGGAAGAAAAGGTGGGAGGGCTTCTGTTGCCCGGTGCCCTCCCGAACCGCGCTTATCGCTTATGCAGCGACAGCGAGCACCTCAGTGTTATCATTGGCACTTGTAATTTAGCCCGATAACGGTGGTACAATGCCGGGCAAAAGGCGGGTCTTTACCATGCGTGTCGAGCCTGTTTCGTCCCCATGTTCCCCCCGGAGGGAGAAAATTGGTGGAGACGCCGGGTACCGCCCCCGGGTCCACAACACTTATTCCACGCGCCGTTTATCGCCATAGCCAAGGGGCAAGCCCCTCCGGCACTTTCGGATATAGGGACTGGCCGTGCATCTGACAAGAGGCCACGCGGTGAGCCATGGACGCCTCCGACGGAATTTCCGCCGCCTGCCACCGGACTGATATTTTTTTGTATCCACGGCACCGACCCATCCGACCGGATGCAGAAAAAATATCCTGGTCCCGTGGCCCGGCTGCATGGACGCCGAACGCTCAGCGGGCCGTATTTTTTTCATTGCCGCCAATGGTCTTGCCGCATCCGGCCCGCGCCATGATGCAGCCGCAAAGACAGCCCACAGTGACATGAGCAGATCAGGCCACGCGGGCTGATGGGGTGGGCCAGCGTCTTTATGTGCAATGACCCATATGATATGCCCCGCGTCCTCATGCTATGATCGATACAGACGGGACGGGACGGCACATGTTTTCCACTGAGCAGAAATCGGCAATCGATGCAGCCCGCGCCGGATGGGCGCAGACCCGCCGCCTTGTCGTGCCCGCGGTGGAAGACGTGCTGTATTCCCCCATTCCGGTACTGGAAACGGGCTTTGTCCGCGCGGTGGACTACATGGGCGGCGACAGCGGCATCGTGCAGGGCGCGCGCGTATCCTACGGCAAAGGCACGCGCAGCACGTCCGACGACCGGGGGCTGATCCGCTACCTCATGCGGCACCGCCACACCAGCCCGTTCGAACTTGCGGTGCTGAAACTGCATGTGCGCGCACCCATTTTCGTCACCCGGCAGTGGTTCCGTCACCGCACCGCCAGCATCAACGAATATTCGGCCCGCTATTCGGTGCTGGAGAAGGAATTCTACTTCCCCCGCCCCGAGGACATCGCCGCCCAGTCCACGAACAACAAACAGGGCCGCGCCGACACCCTGCCGCCCGAGCAGGCGCAGCAGGTCCTTGATATCCTGCGCGATGACGCATCACGCTGCTACGATCATTATCTTGACCTGCTCAACGAGGACGAAAACGGCGAAAAGCGCGATCCCGACCGTCCGGCCATCGCGCGCGAACTGGCGCGCATGAACCTGCCGGTCAACATCATGACCCAGTTCTACTGGCAGATTAACCTGTGGAACCTGCTGCACTTCCTGCGCCTGCGCGCGGACAGCCACGCGCAGTACGAAATCCGCGCCTATGCCGACGCCATCCTGCAGATCGTGCAGAAATGGGCGCCGCTGACATTCGAGGCCTTTACCGATTACATGCGCGACGCGGTCCTGCTGTCCGGTCCGGCGCTGAAGGTGCTGCGTGCGGCCATGGGGGGCCAGCAGGTCGATCCGGCGCAGGTCGGCCTGTCGAAGCGCGAGATCCGTGAACTGGCGGAGATGTTCCCCGAAATCGCGCCGAAGCTGGTGCGCTGACCTCGGCGCGACAGTCAACAAATCGTGATACGGTGCCACCGCGCCTGTGTCCTGACGTTGAAGACATTGTGGATTTTACGTCACACTCAGCGCGGCAATTCTGCCAGCATCCCCTTTCATATGGCCGGTTCAGGGCTGGCTTTGTCCCATGTGTCCCATGCAGGGCAGACACAATATGCCCTCATCCCGTGGCAAGCGGATTGCACAACAGCAATCCCATGCTAGAGAGTGACGCAAGAAAGGGGCGTCATTGCCCGGTTCGGGATTCTTGCAAACGCATTGGGCCATCCCGCCATGCCAGCATGGGGGGCAAGCGAATACAGAGGGAAGCGGAAACGAGTATGCGCGCAGAGACAGGATCGAATTCTTGGTCGTCCCGCCCGTTCCCGTCCCCGCGTCGCTCGACGCTTCGCGTCGCGGGGATGGCACTTGGACTGCTCGGGCTTGCCTCATGCGCGACGCCGCCGCCCAAGGACCCGGACGCACTGGCTGAATACAAGGAAGCCAACGACAAGTACGAAAAGCTGAACCGCAAGAATTTCGACCTGACCATGTGGGCCAACAAATACACCCTGCGCCCGGTGGCAAAGGCGTATATCTGGGCCGTGCCGCGCCCGCTGCGCAATTCGATCGGCGGCCTGTACCAGACCATGAACGAACCCGTTGTATTCTTTAACGACGTGGGCGCAGGCAAGCCACGCCGTGCGGGTGACGCCTTCGTGCGGTGGTGCATCAACATGACGGTGGGCATTGGTGGGCTGATCGATGTCGCCAATTATGCCGGCTACAAGCACCACGACAACGATGCCGGCCTGACGCTGGCGACGTGGGGCGTGCCATCCGGTCCCTACCTGTTCCTGCCGGTGCTGGGTCCGTCCTCGTTCCGTGACGGTGTCGGCTATGGCATCGACGTCGGGCTGTCACCGTGGAACTATGTGCCCCGTGGTTATGGGCTGCTAACCTTCAACTGGGCCTATAACATCATGGGCACCATCAACGGCATGGCCACCAATGTTGATGCGCTTGATCAGGTCATGAAGGATTCGCTTGATCCCTACGCCACCATCCGCAGCGCCTACCAGCAGCAGCGCAAGGCCATGGCGGAAAACATAAAGAACGACCATCGGGCCACCGTGCCCGACTGGTACCACAACAGATAACCAAAAGGGACATAGCGATGCAGACATCCTTCCCCCGTCGCCACGCACTGGCTCTGCTGGCAGCGACCGCCGCCGCCATGCCTGTTGCTTCAGCATGGGCGGTTGATGCCGGCGCGCAGGCCCGTTCCTTCGTCACCATGTTCGGCAGCAAGCTGGTTGCCATCGTCAACAGCGGTGCGCCACTGGACAGGAAAAAGCAGGATATCCTGCCGCTTCTGGAACAGTATGTGGATGTGGACGCCATCGCACGCTACTGCCTGGGCCGTTACTGGCGCACCGCCACGCCAGACCAGCAGGCACGCTACATCAAGCTGTTCCATCAGGTGCTGGTCAACGCCATTACCGACAAGATCGGGGATTATCGCGGCGTAACCTTCGTGGTTGGTTCCAGCGCACCATCGGGAGATGACACGGCGGTTTCCACCGTCATCAACCGCCCCGGCCAGCCGGGGGCCGATACCCAGTGGATCATCAGCACCGCCAGCGGCAGCCCGAAGGTCGTCGACGTGGTAGGCGAAGGCGCCAGCCTGCGCCTGACGCAGCGGCAGGACTATGGTTCCTTCATCGCGCGCAATGGTGGCAACGTGGATGCCCTGCTGCATGCGCTGGACAAGCAGATCGCCAACCATCACTGACCAGGGGTGCCTTCCACTGCGGGCATCATGGAAACGTGATCTGAGGGCAGGATAAAAGTTTTGGGCGTCGCCTTTTTTCAGGAAGGCGACGTCTTCCGAAGCTGTTTGAAAAAGCTTCCCCAGAACCTTTTATGTTCCCTATCAAGATGCAACGAGACATGAAAAAAGCCGGCCCACGGAGGCCGGCTTTTTTCAATGCATCCCGGCAGTTCCCATGCCGGGACGCATGCTGTGATACAGCAGGATATCCGCACTACAGGATGCAGGCCGCGCGTCACAGATGCTCATGCCGGCCCCACCGAAAACCTGTCGGCCCACGATATCGTTTTCCCGGACATAGGAAATGACACGCCCGACCCCGCCTGCGTGGGCAAAGGCCAGCGCCATGCTGGTCGCTTCACGCGACAGGGCGGTATCACGGGCATGAGGCAGAATGGCAAACTGCAGTTCGTGGCATTCAGGTTCGGTGCTGGAGGGCTGCACGCCCGCAAGGCCGATAAAGTGGCCCTGCTGGCGGACGGCAAACATGCCCACCCCTTCACGGCCCCATGTCATGAGATCGGTCATCATGTCCTGCTCGCTCAGGACACGGTTACATATCCCGCCTGCCAGCCGTCCAGTCACACCGGCGCTGGCCTTGAGCCGGACAACATCTTCCAGATCGGCCCATGAGACCGGATCAAGCTGCAGGCGTGCTGTCTGTATGCTGTTTCGACATCCCATAACTGCCTCCGTCGCGGCAGGTGCAAAGACCTGCCGTTATTGACGCAGATAATATTGCGGATGGCAAATGGAATCAGCGTTCGATGGGGCGGTACTTGATCCGGCTCGGCTCGGTCGCATCGGGGCCAAGACGGCGGCGCTTGTCTTCCTCGTAGGCCTGGAAGTTCCCTTCGAACCACTCAACGTGGCTGTCCCCCTCAAAGGCGAGGATATGGGTCGCCAGACGGTCAAGGAACCAGCGGTCATGGCTGATGATGACCGCACAGCCCGCGAATTCGGCCAGGGCCTCTTCCAGTGCGCGCAGGGTATCAACGTCAAGGTCGTTGGTCGGCTCATCGAGCAGGATGACATTGCTTTCCTGCCGCAGCATCTTGGCAAGATGGACACGGTTGCGCTCACCACCCGACAGGACGCCCACCTTCTTCTGCTGGTCCGGCCCCTTGAAGTTGAAGGCACCGACATAGGCGCGCGACGGCACGGCCCGCTTGCCCAGGTAGATGACATCGGTCCCGCCAGAGATTTCCTCCCACACGGTTTTGTTGTCATCCAGACTGAAGCGCGACTGGTCCACATAGCCCAGCTTCACGGTCTCACCGATGGTCAGCTTGCCGCTATCGGGTGTCTCCTGCCCCATGATCATCTTGAACAGGGTGGACTTGCCCGCGCCGTTCGGCCCGATCACGCCCACGATGCCGCCGGGCGGCAGCTTGAAGCTAAGGTCATCGATCAGCAGGCGGTTGCCAAAGCCCTTGCGCAGGTCCTCGGCCTCGATCACCGTGCCACCAAGACGGGGTCCGGGCGGGATGATGATGTCGGCAACGCCACCACCCTTTTCGTTGTTCTGTGCCAGCATTTCCTCATATCGCGCGATACGGGACTTGCTCTTGGCCTGACGGGCCTTGGGGGAGGAACCGATCCACTCCTGTTCGGCCGCAAGGGCGCGCTGGCGGGCGCTTTCCTCTTTTTCTTCCTGCGCCAGACGCTTGCGCTTCTGTTCCAGCCACGAGGAGTAGTTGCCTTCGAACGGATAGCCACGGCCACGTTCGAGTTCAAGGATCCAGTTGGTGACATTGTCGAGGAAGTACCGGTCATGGGTAATGACCATCACGGTGCCTTCATAATCACGCAGCGTCTTTTCCAGCCAGGACACGCTTTCCGCGTCAAGGTGGTTGGTCGGCTCATCGAGCAGCAGCAGGTCGGGCTTTTCCAGCAGCAGGCGGCACAGCGCCACGCGGCGGCGCTCACCACCCGACAGCTTGTCCACCGGACTGTCGGCGGGCGGGCAGCGCAGCGCCTCGAGGGCGATTTCCAGCTTGCGGTCCAGTTCCCAGCCATCGCCCGCGTCGATCACTTCCTGCAGTTCGGCCTGTTCGGCCAGCAGGGTGTTCATTTCATCATCGGACATGGGTTCGGCGAACTTCATCGAAATCTCGTTGAAGCGGTCCACGGCCTTTTTCAGGTCACCGAAGCCCAGCGCCACGTTTTCGCCAACCGTCAGGCTTTCGTCCAGCTTGGGCTCCTGCTCCAGATAGCCGACGCGTGCGCCTTCGGCGGCCCATGCCTCGCCACCGAATTCCTTCTCGACGCCCGCCATGATCTTGAGCAGCGTGGACTTACCCGCGCCGTTAACGCCCAGCACGCCAATCTTGACGCCCGGCAGGAAGGACAGCGTAATCCCCTTGAAGACTTCACGCCCACCCGGATACGCCTTGGTCAGGTCCTTCATCACATAGACATATTGCGTGGCGGCCATGACGGTCGGCTCCTGATAACTGAAAGAAAAAACGGCAGGTCACCTGCCCGGCGCGGACAGGCGCGCGGCCGGTTGCGCAGTGCTGCAGGCAATGGAAAAGCCTGCGCCCGGCAGGACTTGAACCCGCAACCAAGCCGTTATGAGCGGCCCGCTCTAACCAATTGAGCTACGGGCGCGCAGGCAGTCCCTGATCTCGCGCATGTGGAGGGATTTGGCAAGATCAACGTGCCTTTTTCCACGTAATTTTTTCCACTCCCGCGGCAACCACGCCATAAAAAAAACAACTTCATGATCTGGCTCATGGCCGGGACGTCTGCCACACAACATGACTTGCACAGGAAACGGTGGGAGATATACCGTCATCCCCCGTTAATTCATGCCGCCGCGCAATGGGGCGGCCCTAACGCACCAACAGGCAGCAGGAGGCCTGAACAGCAATGGACGTATCAAAGATTTCACCCGGCAAGGACGTACCGAACGACATCAACGTCGTGATCGAGATCCCGCAGGGGTCCGGCGTGAAATACGAAATCGACAAGGACAGCGGTGCGCTGGTCGTGGACCGCATCCTGTTCACGCCCATGGTCTATCCCGCAGCCTACGGCTTCATTCCCAACACGCTGGCCGCTGATGGCGACCCGACCGATGCGCTGGTGCTGATGCCGGCCGCCGTGGTACCGGGCGTCGTGGTGCGCGCGCGTCCCATCGGCATGCTGAAGATGGAAGACGAAAGCGGGCAGGATGAAAAGATCATCTGCGTCCCGCATGACAAGGTGCATCCCTACTACTCCAAGGTGGAGAAGCTGGAAGACCTGCCCGAGATCGTGCTGAAGGAAATCGAGCACTTTTTCACCCGCTACAAGGACCTGGAAAAGGGCAAGTGGGTCAAGGTTTCCGGCTGGGCCGACAAGAAGGCCGCTGGCGAAGCCATCCTTGAATCCGTCAAGGCAGTGGCGGGCAAGTAAGCCGTTCCCTGACGGCTGCCGGGCCACGTCGGCCCGGCGGTCACGCGGCACCGGTCAGCCTGTCCGGGCATGCGCCCGCGACAAGCTGGCCGATCAGCCGATGATAGCGCGCCATGTAGGCGTGCATGTCCAGCGTGCGTTCCGCCTGCGCACGGACACTGGCCCGCAACCTGCGCGCCAGCCGCCCGTCTTCCAGCAGTTCCACCACGCCGTCGGCAATGCGCCGGGGGTCAAGGAATGGCACCAGCCGCGCTGTCCTGCCATCATGCAGGAATTCCGCAACCGGGGGCGTCCGGCTGCCCACGATGGCGCAGCCACTGGCCATCGCTTCCCGCAGCGACCATGACACCACGAACGGGTATGTCAGATAGACATGCACGTCAGAACGTTGCAGCAGGCGGCAGAAATCACCATACCCGACCCTGCCGGCAAAATGGACGCGCTCCGTATCCAGCGTGCCCCCCAGTTCCGCCAGCATGTGCTGCCGCCATGTCCGGCCATCCGGCGCACGACTGCCATAGCTGACGCCATCGCCCCCCACCACGATCACCCGCACATCGCCGCGCGCGCGCAGGATATGCGGCAGTGCGCGCATGAAGACGTGGAACCCGCGATATGGCTCCAGATCGCGGGCAATGTAGGTCACCAGTTTTTCGCCTGCCGCCACATGGATGTCCCCCAGCACGAAGGGGCGCATGCCAGCCTGCGGGTCGGGGGCGCATCGATCCAGATCCACCCCTTCGGGCAGAAGGGTAATGCGCGTGCGCGCCCAGTCGGGATAGGTGTCGCGCTGGAAACGGGTCGGCGAATGTCCCCAGCCCGACCCGGCAAGGGCCAGCAGGTTCAGCGTATTGCGTGCCCGCACCAGCGGAGCGACGCCGGACGCCGGGGCGAATTCCGGGTCAAAGCCGACATCCAGCCCGGTGGGGTGATAGAAGAATTCGTAATATCCCAGCATCGGCACGTCAGGATAGACATCGGCAAGTTCCAGCATCTCACCCCAGCCGTGATGACCGATGATGATATCGGGCACATAGCCCAGCCCCCGCAGGGTGCGGGCCGCGCGCGCCACCTCCGCCGCGCGCTGCATGGCGCGGGCCAGTTCCGCCACCGGGGCGGAGGCATCAACCCGCGCAGGCGGCGGCAGGCGATAGGATACCCGCCGCACGCCGGGTATCTGCATCCGGCCCGTTTCACTTATGAAAACGATCTCGTTCCCGCCGCGCGCCTGCAGGTCGCGCAGGAGGTGCACGAACTGGCCAGGAAAATTCTGGTGCACGAACAGGTATTTCATATCCTGCCGTCCCGGCCTTTCCCCCCGATGGTCACGACTGCGCCACGGTGCGCGTCCTGCGGCCCGTCCTGCGGCTTCGCCCCCGCGTGGATGGATCGAGGGGGGCCGCAACCGGCTTTTCGGGCCTGCGATGCCACCACGGCACGGGTTTATCCTCTTCGGCACCCGACCGGGCGGGCGGTTCGGCCGCCACGCGCGGGGGCACGACACGCCTGCTCCGCCGCACGCGGGGGACGGGACGTGCCGGCTGGTCAGCGGGGGGCATGGTGGCAGGCCCAGCCTTCCCGGCCGTATCTTCCAGGGCCGGGTCGGATAATGTCGCCGCCTGACGGGGCAGGATTTCGATACGGAAGGCCTCGAGTGGCGCCTGCGTGGACGCCATGACCGGCGCATCCTCCAGCGGGCCAAGGTGGGTGCCGTCGGTAAAGCTGGCCTCGATCCGACAGACGAACTGCCGCGCGGCCTCCCCTTTCAGTCGCACCCGCAGGCCCAGCAGCGGCAGCGCCATGCCCCGGCTGCCACAATAGGCGCCACCATCCACCCAGGGCGAAAACCAGTCCGCGCCCAGAATGGCCTGATATTCCATATCCCCCGCCGCAAGACCGGGGGCAGGCTGGATGGCGAACCCTTCCATCCACTGCCGACCGCCCCTTTTGCCCATCCACGTCCCGAGTGCCGCGCTGACATCACCACGTCCCTGAATATGGGCGATCATGCCACCTGCCCTAGTATCCCCTGCCGCCGCCTGCGCGGATGATGGTACGGCCGCAGCGGCGGCAGCCACCGATGGCCCGGACAGCCTGACCACCTGCAACCCCGGCAGGGCCGCCCCGTCACGCGCCGGGTCGCGATAGGTGGTGACCAGTACCGCCCCACCGCCATCGGGCATGCGCACGAGGGCCGCGCCCCCTTTCGCACCCATCCAGCCATCCGCGTCAAACGTGCTGACCTGCACCACATCCATGCCGGGCGGCACGGTCACGCGCATGCCCGACAGTGGGGCGAACCCCGCACCCGCCGGGACGGCGGCGTGGAAAATGCAGTACGTTCCGGCCTCCAGCCGCATAAGCTGTGCGCTGGCCTGCACATCTCCCGCCTGCGGGACGGCGCGTGCGGCCTCCATCACCAACGTCCCGCCACAGGACGGCACAACATCGCGCGCATATGGGCTGGGGCAATAACGATCAAGACGGACCTCTTTCGCTTACATCATGAATGGACTGAGCCGTGACGGGGTGCCCGGCCCGGGCATAAGACAGCAAAAACGTATTCAATTGGTGAACGGGCAGCCCCGGTGGCACGCACGTCCCACGCCCCGTCGTCCGGATACGCTCAGACACCGCGCCAAGGTCGAACGCCACGCAGCGCAGCCCCGCGCGCCATAACTGGGTCAGGGTAAAGCACCATGTCTCGGGACAGACGGAGGGCACGAACCCCACATCCCCCCGCGCACCACGCAGCAGGGACACGGCGTCTTCCCCGTCATAGGGACCGGTAATGAAGACGCGTCCGGTGTCCAGCAGGGGCGCGTCATCGGATGTATGCCCCACCACAATGAATTCCAGCGCAAGGTCGCGCGCACGTGCATCCCGTGCCGCCGCCAGCAAGATCCCGTGTCCCTTGTCCGGCCCGATCCCGCCCGCCACCACAACCCGGCATCGTCCGGTCCGGGGCGGCAGGCCGGGGGCGGGCCGGTCCGCACAACCTGCCGCGAACTGCTGCAGGGACAGGTCCGGACTGTCATTTTCCAGCACTGATATTTCACATGAAACATCCGGAACGTGGCGCATCAGCCTGCGGGCCACATCCGCCGACGGCACGACCACACGCCGCGCACCCGCCAGTTCACGGGCCGTGTCGCGCCGCAGGCGGGCCACATCCACTTCCCCCACCAGCGAACCAAGTACCTGGACACAGGCCCGGCATCCCGCCATGTCCGGTTCCCCGCAATATCGCCCGGCCGGTCCCACCAGCGTAATGCGCGGGCAGATCCCGGCATAATCATGCACATGCCGGTCATAAGGCACGTCCAGCAACGCACACAGTTCACGCACCCGCGTGCCGTGCCCCAGATGGTGATGCACCTCGATCAGTCGCAGCCCGAACGCACGCAGCAGGCCAGTCAGGTCATCCGCCTGCTCCGGCCATGCAAACCGCACGACCGGACATGTGCCCCCCGCCCTGCCGTCACGCAGCATGAACCCATCCGCAGCCGGTTCCAGCACAAGCGGGAACCGGCCCGTTTCCGCCCATTGCAGCGCACGCCCGGCCACCACGCGGGCGACGCCGCCTGCCCCGTCATGGGTCACCAGCAGCACCGCGCCATCACCCGCCGTCTGGCGCGCGGCACGCTGCCACACCAGAAGCGACAGCCGCTGGCGTGCCGCCGCCAGAGGGTCGGCCGCGACATGCGCCTGCACCAATGCATCATAACCGGGAAACAGCCGGTTCAGTATCCACAGATTGCGTTGCTGCAACGCCCTGCGCTGCGCGCCGAAGGACACGCCCCCCACATGTCCCACGAACACACCAGCCGCCGCCCGGTGTCGCCACCCGGCCAGCCGGGCACGCATGGAAAAATCATTTTCCTCCCCATACCCCCGGCCATACAGTTCGGAGCGGAACGGGCCCGTCTGGCGCAGGCAGTCATGGCGGATCAGCATGCAGAAGCCGTGGGCAGTGGGAATTTCCACATCCTGCCCGCCATTGGCCCGCAGGCTGGCCGCCATAAGCTGGCGGACTTCATCCATATCGCACGATCGGGGCAGTACCGGATCCGGGTCGGGCCATGTCAGGATGGACGCATCATTGGACAAGGGGGAAACCGTCCCCGTATCAATCCGCGCATAAGCCACGCGCAGCATTTCATCCAGCCAGCCGGGGGCGACCAGCGTGTCGCTGTTCAGCAGCACGACATCCATGCCATCCGCATCGGACAGGCCGGTATTGACCGCCGCCGGATAGCCCTGATTGGCGTCATGCCGCCGCAGGCTGATCCTGCCTGCCGCCGCCAGCGTGTCCAGCGCGGTGGCCAGCGTGGGATCCGGTGTTGCGTCATCCACCACCATGATCTCCACTGCCGGAGCATCGGGCCGCCGTGCCAGTGTCTCGGTCACGCTGTCAAGACAGGCCAGCGTGCGCGTCCGGTCCGCATAAACCGGAACAACTACCCGGCAGCGTACCGCCCGCCGGGGAATATGGTCGGGGGTCCGCACCCGCCGCCGCATGGTGGGGAACACCTGTCGCGCCCGTGGCAGACGCACCGGCAGGGGGGAACCGATCAGTTGTCGCCCACCGGGCATGGCGATATGCACCGTGCCGTGCAACGCCAGGTCGGACCATGCCATGCCAAACCCCCATACCGGCATGGTGGGACCGGCACCGTTTTCCCATCCCGCCCCCCACTGACGCGACAGGACGGGGGCACGCCTGCCATGGGCATCATCGGATACGGACAGTTCAGGTGGATGGTCCGGCTGCGCCGGCATGAAGGCCCAGCCCGTCATGCCCTGCGCATCCAGCATGACGGCACCGGTCACATGGCACAGGGCCTGCCGGTCCGGCCGCGCACCCAGCAGGGGCGTGCCGTCATACTGCACCACAATCTCATGGGCCTGCCGCCAGTACCGGGGCAGATGCACGCGCTGCCCGTCATGCTGCCGGGGAATCCATGCCTGTCCGTCCAGTATCACGTCTGGCGCGCAGCCCGCAGGCAGGCCGCCCCAGTGCAGCACACCACCGGGGTCCAGCGCGCACCAGCCACGCAACGCCATATACTTGCAGACCAGTCCCGCCGGAACACGCAATGCGGGGTCAAAGCCATAACGGGTGAAAAACCGCCCAAGCGCCCGCGCGGCCTGTGGCCATGCACGCTCCACACAACGGGCAAGGACCAGCAGGCGCAGTCCGGCCCGGAATTCCCCCTGCTCCATGACCGTCTCGATCGCACGGGCCGCACTGTTCCCATGCCCCGCGCCCAGACGGGCAGCGGCCAGCGCGTACAGCACGCCCATATCCCCTGGCGCCAGCCGGGCCGCACGTTCCATCCACGCCAGCGCCATCCCATGCTGCCCCCGCCCGGCCAGATGGCGCGCATGGCGCACGGCCCCCCCGACATCCGCATCCGGCCCCGCCGTCCCGTCCATGTCATGGCCCGGCATGTTCATCCGCACGGGTCATGTGGTCCAGTTCATCACGCGCGCCACGTACGCCATGCGCCACAGCCTGTTCCAGCCAGTACCGCGCCCGGACACGGTCCACCGGCCCCGCCAGTCCCTTCGCCAGATACCGGCCCAGCATGAACTGCGACAGGGCATTGCCCGCCTCCGCGCCGCGCATGAACCAGTGCAGCGCCAGTGCCCGGTCAGGCGGCAGGTCGTGGCCCCCGCCATACAGGGCCCCAAGGGAAAACATGGCCTCGGCCCGGCCCATATGGGCGGCGTGCTGGTACAGCGCCAGTGCGCCCGCATGATCACGGGGACCGCCCTTCCCTTCCAGCCGAAGCTGCGCCGCAACCACGCAGGCATCAGCCAGCCCATGCCCGGCGGCGCGTTCCAGCCAGTGACGGGCGTGTGCCACATCCATCGGCACTCCGTCCCCTTCCAGCAGCATGCGCCCGTACCAGTATTCGGCATTGACCACGCCCGCGCGGGCGGCACGCCTCATCCATGATGCCGCCTGCACCGGATCGGCCACCATGCCCACCCCGTCATGCAGGCTGACCGCAAGATTGAAGGCCGCGACCGGGTCCCCCGCCTGTGCCGCGGGCATAAAATCCGGCAGCGGCGTATCCGGGGTTGACCGTGCATCCTGCCCCTGCGCCACCAGCGCTGCGGCAAGGTCCGTCATGGCCGCGACATCACCCAGTTCCGCCGCCCGTTTCAGCCAGTGCCGGGCCTGTCCGGCATCAGCAGCAACCCCGCGTCCATGCCGGTACAGCAGCGCCAGCATGCGACACGCCACCGCATGGTCCCGGTCCGCCGCGCGACGGTACCACATCACGGCTTCATGGTCGCCGGGCAGGGCCGCCTCGCCGCGCGCATGCAGGTCACCCAGCAGGGCAGCCGCCTCCCGATCCCCTGCCAGACCCGCGCGACGCAGCCATGTCTCGGCCGTCATGACGTTGCGTGGCCTGTCCGATCCGTCCTCCAGCAGCAACGCGCCATACCGCGCCTGCGCGGGGCGCACGCCCTGGGCTGCGGCGCGGGCATACCACCGTTCGGCCTGCGCCCTGTCCGCTGGCAGGCCCCAGCCCCGTTCATGCAGCAGGCCCAGCATGTACTGCGCGGTGGGCAATCCGCTATCCGCCGCGCGTATCAGGGCGGCCACCGCGTCGGGATCCGTACCGGGCAACTGGTCCGGGGCCGAAAGATGGGTCACCGCCAGCCCCAGATCCCCCTGCGGACAGCCGGCCCGTGCCGCGCGTTCGCACCACATCCGTGCGGCCTGCGGGTCACGTACGGGTTGCGGCCCGGTGGCCAGCAGGTAACCATACAGGGCCTGCGCATCAGGCAGGCCACCTTCCGCCGCGCGCCGTGCCCATTGCGTAGCCGCCACCGGATCAGGCCACCGGTCGATGCCCTCGGGCAGCGCCACGGGCAGCAGGCCATCGGCCCCCCTGTGGTCCGGCGGGTCAACCAGCAGCATCAGCGCAAGGGAAAAGCAGCCTTCGACATGACCCGCGCGGGCGGCCATGTACATCCAGTGCACGCCCTCGACAGGGCTGCGCGGGACGCCGTTGCCGTCAAGATAGGCCCGCGCCACCTGATATTGCGCCGCCACCATGCCGCCGCGCGCAAGGCGGCCCAGCAGGGCAAACCCCTGCGCCGAGCGCCCTTCGTGTTCCAGCAGGCGGCACGCATGGCGGAAACGGGCCGTGGGGGACACCGTCCCCAGCAGGCCGGACAGGAACGTACGCACTACCGGATCAGGGTTCACGCATGCCGTCGGTCACGGCGGGCAGCAGGCGGTTGAGCAGGTACTGCATCATGGTCCGCCGTCCGACATGGATATCCGCCTCGACCGGCATGCCCGGCTGGGGGCGGAAAAAGGACGGCACGCCATGCAGGGTGTACCGGTCGATCGACAGGCGCACCCGGTAATAGGCATTCATCATGTCGCCCACATCGGTGCCCTGTTCGGCGCTGGCGCCGGGCTTCGCGGCAGACGTGGAAAACGCATCGGGGCTGATGACGCGCACCGTCGCCTCGCCCCCGCCGTACTGGGTATAGGGAAAGGCCGCGAATTTCAGCAGCGCATGATCGCCTGTGCGCACATAGCCCGCGTCCACGCCACGCAGCGTGGCCTCCACGTCCAGATGGCTGCCCGTCGGCACCAGCGTCAGCAGCGGGGTCGCGGCCTGGATGACCGAACCCGCAGACAGATGAGCGATACTCAGCACCACCGCGTCGCGGTCGGCGCGCATGACGATCAGGTCATGGTGCAGCACCGCCTTGCTGTAGCTGCCATCGGCATCCGCCAGATGGTGCTGCGCAAGGGCAAGGTCCTGATACACCGTGGCGTGCCAGTTGCTGGCGTACCCGTCGCGCTGGGCCTTCATCGCATCAAGACGGGCGCGGGTGCTGTCGGCCGCATGCCGGGCGGATACCTGCGAGCGCGTCACCTCCATAAGCGTATCCTGCGCCGCCAGCGTGGACAGGCGGCTGCCCACCTGTTCATGCTGCAGGCGCACGCGCATGTCCTGCACGTCGCGCGCGACACGGGCGCGGGCGGCATACATGGCGGCACTGGCCTCGTATCCCTGCAGTTCGCTTTCCAGTCCCGCCACCTGCCGGTCGTAATTCGACATCTGGGCCGTGTATTCCGCCTGCCGGCGCAGATAGGCGGCGGCTTCCTGCACGGATGCGGGATCGTTCATGTCCGCCGTGTAGGGACGGCCCTCGGCCTCTGCCGTGCGGCGGGCGACCTCCGCCCGGTAGGCTGCGACCTGGCGGCGCAGGTTGGTGACATCCGCATCCGTCACCGTGGGGTCCAGCCGGGCCAGCACCTGTCCCTTGCGGACGGTATCGCCCTCATGCACTTCCACCGTGCGGATGATGGAGGTTTCGAGTGGCTGCAGCACCATCGTGTCGTCAAACGGGGTCAGGCGGCCATTCACGCTGACCACCCGGTCCAGCGGAAAGAACGTCATGACCATCAGCCCCGCCCCGGCCAGCGCCGCGACCAGCCAGATGACATAACGCGCCGCGTCCGACGGCGGCAGGTCCACCAGCGCCGCGCTGGGGGAATAGAACGTCAGCAGCGCGGGCGGCAGGCCGGTGGGAATATCCGCCGCAGGCGGCGGCAGGACCGACAGAAGCCCGGCATCATTCCCTTCATCGGGCGTGGAAGGCACAAGGTCATGGCCGCTCATGCCACATCTCCATGCATGTGGGAGACGGAGGGCGGCCCCCCGTCATTGCCACCGGCGGGCTGGTTCTGCTGTGTCCACAAGGTGCGGTAGATGTCGCACCGCGCCAGAAGATCCTCATGCGGACCGATATCGACCACATGCCCGTGGTCCATGACGCAGATCTGATGACACGCCACCAGCGAGGCAAGGCGGTGCGAGACAATCACCATGGTCCGCCCGCGCGCAAGGTGGCGCAGGTTGGCGTTGACCACCGCCTCGCTTTCCGGGTCGAGGGCGGAGGTCGCCTCATCAAGGATCATGAGCCTGGGGTCCGAAATCACGGCGCGCGCGATGGCAAGGCGCTGGCGCTGGCCGCCGGATATGTTGGTGGACCCTTCCTCGATCCATGTATCGAACCCGGCGGGCATGCGTTCGATGAATTCTTCCGCCCCTGCCAGACGCGCGGCCCGCACCACGTCTTCCAGCGTCAGGCCGGGACGGCCTGCGATGATGTTGTCGCGGATGGTGCCGCGAAACAGGAAGTTGTCCTGCAGCACCACCCCGCATGACCGGCGCAGATAGGTCAGGTTGATTTCACGCAGTTCGATGCCATCCAGCCGCAGTTGCCCGGTATAGCTGCGGCTGACGCCCTGCAGCAGGCGCGTGATGGTGGACTTGCCCGACCCGCTGCGCCCGACCAGCCCCAGCATGGTGCCCGCAGGCACGCTGAACGTCACGTCCGACAGGGCGGGGGTGGACGCGCCGGGATAGGTGAAGGACACACCCGAAAACGACAGCGCGCCATGGACGGGCGGCCGCAGCCCGGTGGTCAGCGCACGCGTCTCGGTCGGACGGTTGAGGACGGACCCCGCTTCCGCCAGCGCGCTGCGCACCTCGTTCAGGTCATCGATCAGCCGCGCCATGCCCACCAGCGGGGAAGCAACCCGGCCACCCAGCATCATGAACGCCATGAGGGCGCCTGCCTCCATGCCCGAGGTGGTGGAGGTAATGGCCAGATAGGCCCCGATCAGGATGATGCCCCGATTGATGAACAGGTCGAGCGGCATGACCGCCGTCGCGACCCAGTTGCTCATGCGTCCGGCATCAAGGGACGCGCTGACCACGTCAGCGGTCTTTTCATCCCACACCTCGCGCCGCACCGGTTCCAGCGCCAGCGTCTTGACGGTGCGGATACCGGCCACCGTTTCATACAGTGCGCCGCTGCGCTCCATTTCCGCGCGGATCTGCCGCCCGACCAGCCGCCCCACCGTCGGCATGGCCAGCAGGATGATCCCGCCGATCAGGGCCGCGGCAACCACCGTCAGGCAGGCAAGCGTCGTGCTGAGCCAGAACAGGAACGGCAGCACGACCAGCAGGGTGAACATATCCAGGAACGTGCCCAGCAGCCGCCCGGTCATGAACTGCCGCACCTTGTAGATCGCGCTGACGCGGCCGATCACGTTGCCCGCCTGCTCACGCTCGAAGAATTCCAGCGGCAGGGCCAGCAGGCGGTCGAACACCGCCAGCGAGATACGCGTATCCAGCCGCGTGGTCATGACCAGCGTGATCTCGCGCCGGGCATAGGACAGCAGGACTTCGTAGAACGCCATCACGCCCACCAGTCCCGTCAGGGACACCAGCGTGGACATGGAATGGAAGTTCACCACCCGGTCAATGACCTGCATGACGATCAGTGGCGGGAAGATCGCCAGCACGCTTATGACCATGGAGGCGATGACCACGTCACGCAGCAGCACCCGTTCGCCCAGCACCATGCGCCGCAGCCATGCGAAATTGACCGCGTCTTCCTTCCGCCCGCCATCGTGCCGGCCGCGCACCAGCAGCACGTCACCGGTCCACACGCCCTCCAGCCGCAGTTCATCCACCGCCACGGGCGGGGTGTCGGGACTGGCGAAGGGGTCAACCAGCCAGATCACGCCATTGGTGTCATCCGCGCCCACCATGAGGCCGGCCGACCCGTCGGCAAACATCAGCGCGACCGGCGGCACGTCACGCAGGCGCACAAGGTCGCGCCATTGCAGGCGCATGCCCTGCGCGGTGCCGCCATTTTCCTCCACCCACCGCGCAAGGGCGGGGATGGAGGGCACGGTCTGGCCCGCTTCGTCCGCGAAATCACGCACGTCAAGGTCAATGCCGTGAAAGCGGGCCGCGCGCAGCACGGCCTGCAGGCGGATCAGTTCCGGTGCGTGGCGTGTATCCGCCTGTCCGCTGCCGGTCGGGTCCGCTGATTGGTCTGGATGGCCCACGGCACCCCTTCTGCTTTACGCGCTCTGTCCGTTCACGCGCCCAAACCTAGGGGCAGAAAGCAAAGGGTTCCTTAACGGGACCGTTTTTCAGGCCGCCCCCGTGCGCGGGGGCCGCACGGCAAAGCGCGCGCTGACCAGGACATCCGCGGACAGCGCGGCACGCCAGGCCGCTTCGTGCCCCCGTGGCGGCAGCACGGCCACGCGGTCGAACCATTTCAGGGCACCCGTGGCGCGCCTGCGGAACACATCCCCCAGCACGGCGGCCAGCCCGCCCCCGCGTCCCGTGCAGCACGCGCACCCCGCCGCGTGCGCAAACGGGGAGATGGCGGCCTGATCCACCGTGACAACTGCCGCCCATGCGGCGGGCTGCGGCGGCATGTCACCATCACCCACAACCAGCAGCGTATCGGAACGCGGCGGAATGGCTGCGGGACCGTTCATGAATTCCAGCGCGATGCGCCCGTCACCGCTCATGGTGTTCTCCATTCATCCATACAGGCCCGTGAACAGTCCCCGTTTGAGGCAATGGTTCTGGACACCAGCCGAAAGTTAAGGAAATAAAGGGCACCGGACATAACTTTATGCAAGGCAGCGCCGGATACCAGGCCGGAAAATCTTCCCGCGCCATGTCCCCTGCCATGAGACCTCAGGATAACAATGACCACTCGTCCCCATCTTC
This sequence comes from Komagataeibacter oboediens, assembly GCF_018491655.1. Taxonomy (NCBI): domain Bacteria; kingdom Pseudomonadati; phylum Pseudomonadota; class Alphaproteobacteria; order Acetobacterales; family Acetobacteraceae; genus Komagataeibacter; species Komagataeibacter oboediens. The sequence goes on from NZ_JABLUU010000002.1 coordinate 54,420, forward strand.
TCGATGCCCTTCGCGACCAGGTCCTTCTGTGTGATGGCGGCATGGGCTCGCGCGTACAGCTTCTGGACCTTGAGGTCGAGCGCGATTACTGGGGGCAGGAAAACTGCACCGAAATCCTGAACCTGTCCCGTCCCGAGCTGGTGCGCGAAATCCATCGCGGGTATTTCGAAGCCGGGGCCGACATGGTGGAAACCAACAGCTTTGGCGGCTCGCCCATCACGCTGGCCGAATTCGGGCTGGCGGACCGCGCGCGCGAAATCAACCGCACCGCAGCCCACCTGGCGCGTGAAGCCGCCGAGACCTTTGCCGATGGCCGCCACCGCTATGTTGTCGGCTCCATCGGACCGGGGACCAAGCTGCCCTCGCTGGGCAATATCGATTACGACACGCTGGAAGCGGGCCTGACCGAACAGTGCCGGGGCCTGATCGAAGGGGGCGTGGACTGCTTCCTGATCGAGACCTGCCAGGACACGCTGCAGATCAAGGCCGCCGTCAATGGCGCCAAGATCGCGCGCGCCGAAATGGGCGTGGATACCCCCATTTTCGTGCAGGTCACGGTGGAAACCACCGGCACGCTGCTGGTCGGTCCCGACATTGCGGCAGCCGCCACGGTCATCAATGCGCTGGATGTGCCGCTGATGGGCCTGAACTGCGCCACCGGACCGCAGGAAATGGCGGAACATGTGCGCTGGCTGTCCGAAAACTGGCCCGGCCTGATTTCGGTCCAGCCCAATGCGGGCCTGCCCGAACTGGTCAATGGCACGACACATTACCCGCTGACGCCCGCCGAAATGGCAAGCTGGGTCGACCGCTTCATTACCGAAGACGGGCTGAACCTGATCGGCGGGTGCTGCGGCACGTCCACACCGCATACGCAGGCACTCGACCAGATGCTGCGAAAGCGCGCCGAGGGCACCGGCCGCATCCGTCCTGCCCCCGTGCCGCGCAAACCGGTATGGATTCCGTCGGTCGCCAGCCTGTATTCGCAGGTGCCGCTGCGGCAGGAAAACAGCTATTTCTCGATTGGTGAGCGCTGCAACGCCAACGGATCGAAAAAATGGCGGCAGTTGCAGGAAGCGGGCGACTGGGACGGCTGCGTGGCCCTAGGCCGCGAACAGGTGGCCGAAGGCTCGAACGCGCTGGATATCTGCACCGCCTTCGTCGGCCGTGACGAAATGCGCGAAATGAACGCGGTCGTCACCCGCTTCACCTCCTCGGTCAACGCGCCGCTGGTCATTGATTCCACCGAAACACCGGTGATCGAGGCCGCGCTGAAGCTGCATGGCGGCAAGCCGATCATCAACTCCATCAATTTCGAGGATGGGGAGGCGATCGCCAACGAACGCATGCTGCTGGCACGCAAGTTCGGCGCATCCGTCATCGCCCTGACCATTGATGAAGTGGGCATGGCCAAGACGGCGGAAGACAAGCTGCGCATCGCAACACGGCTGGTCGAATTCGCATGTGAAAAGCATGGCCTGCCGCAATCCGACCTGATGATCGACCCGCTGACATTCACCATCGGCACCGGCACGGAAGATGACCGCAAGCTGGGTGAATGGACGCTGGAGGGCATCCGCCTGATCCGCGAACGCTTCCCCGATATCCAGATCGTGCTGGGGCTGTCCAACATCTCGTTCGGGTTGAACCCTGCGGCGCGCGCGGTGCTGAATTCCGTGTTCCTTGACCACGCGGTGCGCGCGGGCATGACGGCGGCGATCGTGCATGTGTCGAAAATCCGTCCGCTGCACCTGATCGCGAAGGAAGAGGTCAAGATTGCCGAGGACCTGATCTTTGACCGCCGAAGCGAAGGCTACGACCCGCTGCAGCGCATGCTGGAAATCTTTGCCGACCGCAAGGCCGCCGACGCGGTGAAGAAGGCCCGGGCCGAAACCGCGCCCGAACGCCTGAAGGACCGCATTGTCGATGGCGACCGCAAGGGTCTGGAGGAAGACCTCAACGAGGCCATGCAGGACATGGCGCCGCTCGACATCATCAATACCGTGCTGCTTGATGGCATGAAGGTGGTGGGCGAACTGTTTGGCGCGGGCAAGATGCAGCTGCCCTTCGTGCTGCAGTCAGCCGAGACCATGAAAGCGGCCGTGGCCTGGCTTGAACCCCACATGGAACGCACCGAGGGCCAGACCCGCGGCACCATGGTGCTGGCCACGGTCAAGGGTGACGTGCATGACATCGGCAAGAACCTTGTCGACATCATTCTGACCAATAACGGCTACCGGGTCATCAACCTTGGCATCAAGGTGCCAGTGGCCGACATGATCGCGGCAGCACGTGAGCACAAGGCCGATGCCATCGGCATGTCGGGCCTGCTGGTCAAGTCCACCGTCATCATGCGCGAAAATCTGGAGGAAATGAACCGGCAGGGCGTTGACGTGCCGGTCATGCTGGGTGGTGCCGCGCTGACCCGCAATTATGTGGAAGAGGACTGCACCGCCGCCTATGGCGAAGGCGGACGCGTGGCCTATGCGCGTGACGCGTTCGATGGCCTGTCGCTTATGGACAAGGTGGCGCAGGGTGAATTCGACACCTACCTTGCCGCCATCCAGTCCCGTCGCGCGGGCAAGGCCACGCGCACCAACCGCACGCAGGATATCGAAGCCGCCGAAACCCGTGGCTTCGGTCCGGTGGACATGGCGGCGGCCCGTGCGCGGCGCGAACGACTGACGGCGGATGAACCCGTGCTGACCCCGCCCTTCTGGGGCCCGCGCGTGCTGGAGGCGACACCGGAGGCGGTGCTGCCGTTCCTCAATGAACGTTCGCTGTACCAGTTCCAGTGGGGCTTCCGTAAGCAGGGCCGCTCACTGGAAGATTTCATGGTCTGGGCGCGCAAGGAACTGCGTCCTGTGCTGCGCCACATGCTGGCCCTGTGCGCGGAGCAGGACATCCTGCACCCCAAGGCCAGCTACGGCTACTGGAAGGCGGCGGGCGAAGGCAATGACCTGGTGATGTTTGGCGAGGACGGCATGACCGAGGTCGCCCGCTTCACGCTACCCCGCCAGCCACGCGCGGACGGGGCCTGCATTGCCGATTTCGTGCGCGACATTGACGACAGGCAGCGCGACGTGATCGGCCTGCAGGTCGTGACCGTGGGGCAGGACGCATCGGACAGGGCACGTGAATGGTTCGAGGCGGACCGTTACAAGGATTATCTGTACCTGCATGGCCTGTCGGTGGAGATGGCGGAAGCCATGGCGGAATACACCCACAAGCGCATCCGCGCCGAGATGGGCTTCGCCGCCGAGGACGACCGTGACATGGCGAAACTGCTGCAGCAGGGGTATCGCGGGTCGCGCTATTCCTTCGGCTATCCCGCCTGTCCCCGGCTGGAGGAGCAGGAGCCGATCCTGAAACTGCTGGATGCGGAAAAGATCGGCGTCTCGCTGACCGATGGTTTCCAGCTTCACCCAGAGCAGTCGACCTCCGCGCTGGTCATTTTCAACCCGCAGGCGAAGTATTTCTCGATCTGAAAACGCATTGGGGCCATCCGGCGGGACTTGTTGACCGGTGGGCGGAATAATGTCCATCATCGCCCGATGTCCCGTTCCCGCACCCCGTCCGCCCCGCCACCAGACCGGCCCGTCGCCGACCATGCGCTTGGCCGGCTGCAGGCGCGTCTGGATGCGGCCCGCACCCCCGATGACAGGCCCCGCAATACCCGCGTCACGCGTGAGGCAGGCCGCGCCTTCACCTGTTCAGCCGAACAGTGCGTGATGGACCTCATGACACTCGATCACGCGGGCCTTGTCGAACACAGCGCCGATGTACTGGCCCACCTGCTGGAAATCTGGGCCGCGGAAGGGGTCGAGCCCGAGGATGTATGGATCGAACTTGACCGCCGTACCCGCATGGGCAACCTGCTGCTGGCGCTGAATATGGCCGAACGCACGTCCGTCTCCACCGCCGCGCGCCGGCGGCCATGGAAGATCCGCACCACCAAGCTGCCCTGATCGCCCGCGCGGGCCGGGAATCGCGCGGGGCCATTTTTGGCCTATGCGTTGCGGCATGCCGGTGGCATAAGCTGGCCACAGGCGGAACAGCAGGAAATGTCTTGATATATGGACCAGGTCCATGCCTGTTACCTGCCGGCGGGTCATCCCCCGGTCCGGCACGCATGAACTGGATTGACGCAACAGGCATCGCCATTGTCGCCCTGTCGGCTCTGGTCGGTGCAGTCCGCGGCTTTTCACGCGAAGTCCTGGGGCTTGCCGCCTGGGTCATGGCCATCATCATGGCCGTGGCATGGTACGGGGCGCTCATGCCTTATGCCACGCAGTGGATCAGCAATCACACGCTGGCGTCCCTTGCGTCCTTCGCCGTCCTGTTCCTTGTCCTTCTTGTCATTTTCACCACGACTGCCCATCTGTCGGGTCGGGCGGTGCAGGGATCGATCCTGTCGGGAATCGACCGTGCGCTGGGCCTGATATTCGGGCTGGCGCGCGGGTATGTCTGTCTGGTGCTGCTATATGCGGGCATTACCGCCCTTGTTCCCGCAGCCGAATGGCCCGATGTCATGCGATCGAGCCGTATCGTTCCCCTTGTTGGCGACAGCATGACGTACCTGAACGCCTATACGCCCGATAACTTTCATGCGCACCTTGCGCAACCCGCCGGGACGCGGCATGACGCGCCCATCTGAACCTTCTGTCGGTACCCTCCGCCCCCGTCCGTCAAGGAAAGATCGCTGACCATGTCCCGTCCCTGCTTCCATGCTGTTTCCGGCAATCCGACAACACAGCACGAACGCGATGATATCGCCGCCCAGTGGCGGCATGATGATGACAAGCCGCATGAAGAATGCGGGGTTTTTGGCGTATGGAACACCAAGGATGCCGCCGCCCTGACGGCGCTGGGGCTGCATGCCCTGCAGCATCGCGGGCAGGAAGCCTCCGGCATCGTGTCCTATGATGGCGAACGCTTCCATACTCACAAGGGACTTGGGCTGGTTGGCGACGTGTTTGGCGATGCCCGCGTCATGGCGACACTGCCGGGGCACTGCGCCGTGGGCCACAACCGGTACGCCACAACCGGGGCCACACTGATCCGTAACGTGCAGCCGCTGTTTGCCGATTTTGAATTCGGTGGCCTGGCGGTGGCCCATAACGGCAACCTGACCAATGCCGAAACCCTGCGCAAGGCACTGGTGCGACGGGGATGCATCTTCCAGTCCACCACGGACAGCGAGGTATTCATCCACCTGATCGCCATATCGCTGTATTCCAACGTGGTGGACCGGCTGATTGACGCGCTCAAGCAGGTGCTGGGCGCGTATTCCCTGATCGTGCTGTCACGCAATGAACTGATTGGCGTACGCGACCCGCTGGGCGTGCGTCCGCTTATCCTTGGTCGCCTGCGCGAAGAAGATGGCTCGGACGGCAAATGGGTTCTGGCCAGTGAGACCTGTGCGCTGGACATTGTCGGCGCGGAGTTCGTGCGCGACGTGGAACCGGGCGAAATCGTGATCATCAATGATGATGGCATCCGTTCCCTCAAGCCGTTCGACAGCAAGCAGTCGCGCTTCTGCGTGTTCGAATACATCTATTTCGCCCGGCCCGATTCCGTCATGGATGGCAAGGCCGTCTATGACACCCGCAAGCAGATTGGCGTGGAACTGGCCCGCGAAAGCGCAGTGGACGCAGACGTGATCGTGCCAGTGCCCGATTCCGGCGTGCCGTCGGCCATGGGGTTCGCAGCCGAAAGCGGCATCCCGTTCGAACTGGGCATCATCCGCAACCATTATGTGGGCCGGACCTTTATCGAGCCGACTGACCAGATCCGCAATCTGGGCGTGAAGATGAAACATTCCACCAACCGCCCCGTGCTGGATGGCAAGCGCGTGGTGCTGGTCGATGACTCCATCGTGCGCGGCACCACATCGCGCAAGATCGTGGACATGGTCCGCGCGGCAGGCGCCAGGGAAGTGCATATGCGCATTTCCTCCCCGCCGACCACACATTCATGTTTCTATGGCATCGATACGCCCGAACGCAGCCAGCTTCTTGCCGCCCAGCACAATATCGAGGAAATGGCCAAGCTGATCGGCGTGGACAGCCTTGCCTTCATTTCCTTTGACGGGCTGTACCGCGCGCTGGGCTACAAGGACCGCAAGAGCGCGGCCAACCGCTACTGCGATGCCTGCTTTACCGGCGACTATCCGATTGAACTGGTGGATTACGAGGCCGAACACCACCCCGAACCTGCATGACGGGTTCCGTGACCGATCTGACCGGACGGGTCGCCCTGATTACCGGCGCCAGCCGGGGGATCGGGCGCGCGGTCGCCGTGGCGCTGGCGCAGGCGGGTGCGCAGTGCATCCTGACCGCGCGCGCGCAGGGTGGGCTGGAACACACGGATGACCTGATCCGCCAGCACACCGGGCAGAACGCTACCCTACTGCCACTTGACCTGCTGGACGGGGAAAAGCTGGACACGCTGGGCCCGTCCATTGCGGCCCGGATCGGCAGGCTGGACTGCGTGGTCCATTGCGCAGGGGAACTCGGCCTGCTTTCTCCCCTCTCCCACATGCAGCCCGGAGACTGGGAACGGGGGCTGCAGGCCGGTCCCCTGACCACGTGGCGGCTGATCCGCACGCTGGGTCCCCTGCTGGAGCACAGCCCGGCCGGACGCGCCGTCTTTCTGACCGACCACCATGCGCAGGTGCCGGAGCCGTTCTGGGGACTGGTGGCAGCAACGCGCGCAGCACAGGACGCCATTGTACGGACATGGGTACGTGAACTGCCACAGGGCAGCCCGCTGCGCATCAACCTGTTTGAACCCGGCATGGTCGCGACCCGGCTGCGTCGGCTGGCCATGCCCGCGCTGGACCAGAAAAGCCTGACGCTGCCCGAAGCCATCGCACCCCGGATTGTCAGCCTGTGCCTGCCCGGTCCCCAGCCGCAGGGGGGCTGCATACATTTCGATGTGGAAACGTAAAAGATTGTCTCCAGATAAATATAATAAACGTTTTTGAGTGCCATCTTTTTTCACAGAAGGTGGCGATCGCGGAGCTTTTTGAAAAAAGCTTCACCAAAAAATTTTATTCTTTATGACCAGTAACGTCTTCTGAAACGGTCTTCAGGATAAAGAAGGGAAGCATGAGCAGGGCAACACCCGCCACGGCGGCACTGGAAAAAGCTGGCGTGGCCTTCACCGTCATTGAATATGACTATGATCCTGGCGCGGGACAGACTGGCAACCATGCCGCCGCATCGATCGGGGAAGATCCCGCACGCGTGTTCAAGACACTGATGGTCATGGTGGACGCACGCCCGGCCTGTGTCGTGGTGCCGGTCGCGGCGACGCTGAGCATGAAGAAAGTCGCTGCAGCCTTTGGCGGCAAGTCAGCCGAAATGATGCCACCGCCCACCGCCGAACGCAGCACGGGTTTCCGCGTGGGCGGGATCAGCCCGTTCGGGCAGCGTCGGCGCGTGCCGACAGCACTGGCGCAGGACGCGCTGGCACAGCCTTATGTGGTCATAAACGGGGGAAAACGTGGCTATCTGGTCCGGCTGTCGCCTGCCGACGCCGTGGCGGCGACAGACGCGATTACAGCCGACCTGCTGGCCTGATCCGGTCCGCTCACCCCTGCATATGCAGGGGCCTGTTGCGGGACGGGTTCATGCGTGGGTGATTATTCTCCACCACCATCAGAGGGCTGGAACGGCATGACCGGGTATTTGCCGCTCTTGGCGATTTCCTCAGGGTCTTCCGTGGGACCGGGCAGGTACACCGACGGCAGCGCCTGATTGAGGTAGGTCACGACCTGATCGCTGATATCCAGGCTGTTGTCATGCAGGGCGGCGGTGCCAGCCTGCAGCACCATGGTCATGCCGCGCGCGGAGGCGATGGCGCTGACGATCTGCTGCATTTCACGCTGCACCTGGTTCAGGGCAACCTGCGCGTCTTCTTCCAGAATCCGGTTACGGTTGCCAAACTTGGTGCGGTCGGCGTTCACGCGCTTCTGCAGCTCCTGCTGCTGTTCCGGCGTGGGTGCCTTGCCTGCCTTGATGATGGACTGGCGCACGGCCTGAAGCTGCGCATCCTCGGCGCGCACGTCGCGCACCAGCGCCTCGCGGCGGGCGCCCAGTTCGGTCTGCAGTTTCTGCACGGCGGTGGACTGCGCCATGATCTGCTGGGTGTTGAAAATGCCGATGACAGGCGCGGCAGGCTTCGTGCCCGCGGGCAGCGGCTTGAATTCAGGCACGGGCGGCATGGGCAGTATGGGTGCCTGCTGCTGACCGCCACCAGCGTCCTGCGCCATGGCAAGGACAGGGGTCAGGGCAAGTGCCGCCCCACAAAGTGCGCCACACAGCCGCGCGTATCCGGTCCGGGCCATAGTGCTGCTGCGCATACCTGTCATTATCCGATCCATTATTGTTCCGCTATCGTGGTTTCTGCGTAGCGGATCGTATGTCGAAAGAACATACCCGCACAGGCAAAAAAACGCATTTTCACCGAAATGCCCGCCGCATCACCCTACAGCCGCCAGATCAGCGGCGTATGGGACAGGAAAATCAGGCACAGCCCGCCAAGGAACAGGACACGGAACCCCCGGTTGGCCCCTTTTTCCAACAGTTCGTCACGGGTGACAATCTGCATGAAGGAATCGGATATGCCGCCCCGTGCCTCTTCCGGCAGGGCGGCCAGTCTGCCGCGCCATTCATTACGGTGTCGTGCCTGTTCGGTATGGGAAATGTTGGCCCGGCGGTACAGGCCGTCCACATAATCGTCCAGATCCTCGATCCGGAACATCACCCCGTTCTTGCTGCGCATGGCGGCGTGGGGGCCTGCGTTCACAAGACGCAGGCTACGCAGCCGCAGCAGCGTGATACCGACATATTCCGCGGCCTCGCGCAGCGACAGCATGCGCTTGAGGGGGAACATGTGTACCGTAGCCTGCGGGTCACCTATGCTGCCGGATGAAGGGGGAAGGCTCATGGAAGGTGAGGGTCAACCATCCATCCGGACCAAGTCAATCGGAATATGGTTTCCGCCTGCCCACGCGCGGCATATGACCCATGCAGCATATGCGGCCGGGCCGCTAGCGGCAGACCCGGCGGCTGCCGTCAGCGGCGATATAGGTGCCGGTCTGCGCATCGAAACACGCATTGGCGGCGCAGCTGCTGGCGGTGGGGGTGATATCGGGGTGAACGGCGGCCCCTATGGCATTCGCCTCCCGCGCGGCATGGCCACACAGGGGCGTATCCGCTGGCGCGGAGGGATCATTTGTCAGGACGACACCCTGTGGTGGCGCACCTTCCTCCCCCGTCAGGCCGGGAGCGAAATCCTGCGGGGGGATACGCCCCGACGACGCCGGAGCCACGGCGGGGCGCGACGCGGTCCGGGGCGCACCGTGTCCCGCGCATCCCGCCAGCAGCACGACCGCGCCCATAGCGCACAACCACGGCGAAAGTGTCCTGTTACGTGCGTGTATATGCATTACAGATCCAAATGCCCCTGTTCCGTTTCCCCCGATCTTAGGGGACGGGCCGCAACCTTGCCATCGGCGAAGGTCATGGTCACCTGTGTCGCCCGCCGGGCCTGTGCCGCATGCGCCAGAGGCCGGCCCGCCCTGTCGGTCACCAGCACATAGCCGCGTTCCAGCACGGCCTGCGGGGACAGCGAATCCAGCTGTCCCCCCGCCCCGGCAAGGCGGCTGGTGCTGGCGCGCAGCTGTGACACCAGAATGGCGGGCGGCACGCGCAGGCCGCGCAGCGTGGACACCCGGCGGTGCAGGAAACCTGCCATGGCCTGCTGGCTAGCCGCGTCAATGCGTGCAAGATCCGCACGGCGCAGGGCAAGGACCATCTGCGGGGCGGGCAGCCGGTCGGATGCGTTGCGCAGGCGACTGCGTAACTGCTCCATACGGGTCGGCAGTGCCAGATCCAGCCGGTAGGCGCGATCATCCAGCCGCCGCCGGGCATTTTCAACCACGGCGGGCAGGTCAGGCAGCCCCGCCGCCGCCCGGTCCAGCCGCGCGCGCGCCAGCTGCAGCGTACGCTCAAGGCCACCACGCAGGCGTGCGTCACGCTGCGCGAGGCCCGCCTCCAGCTCGGCCCGTACAGGTACAGCCATTTCAGCCGCCGCCGTGGGCGTGGGTGCCCGGCGGTCGGACACGAAATCGATCAGTGTCGTATCCGTTTCATGCCCCACGGCGGAAATCACCGGAATGCGGCATGCCGCCACCGCGCGCAGCACGGCTTCATCATTGAAGGCCATCAGGTCCTCAAGCGATCCGCCACCGCGCGCGACAATCAGCACATCGGGGCGCGGCACGCCACCATGGCCTTCAATCGCATCGAATCCCGCAACCGCCTGTGCAATCCGTTCGGCCGCGCCCTCCCCCTGCACCGGCACCGGCCAGACGAGGACCGGATGGGGGAACCGGCGGGCAATGGTGGTGCGGATGTCATGCAGCACCGCCCCCTGCGCCGACGTGACCACCCCGATCACGCGCGGCAGGAAGGGCAATGGCCGCTTGCGCTCCGCATCGAACAGGCCGTCCGCCGCAAGGCGCAGACGCAGGCGCTCAATCCGGGCCAGCAGCGCGCCTTCGCCCGCATATTCCAGCCGGTCGATCACCATCTGGTAGGAAGATCGTTCGCCGTAGGATGAAATCTTGCCCATGGCGATGACTTCAACACCGTTTTCGGGTTTCAGCCCCAGCCGGGACACCGTGCCCCGCCATACGACGGAGGACAGCTTGCCCCCTTCATCCTTGAGTGAGAAATACAGGTGACCGGACGGATAGCGCTTGAATTCCGTGATTTCGCCACGCACGCGAATGCGGCCAAATGTGCCTTCAAGCACCCGGCGGATGGCCCCTGAAATCTCGGCAACCGAAAATTCCGGGGTATTGCCGCCCATGGTGCGACCGGAGTCGGGAAACTGTTCATCCATTCGCGCAAGGTATGATAGAGACGGCCACCCCGAAAGGGCCGAGATGAAAAACGGGAGAAACAGAGTAATGCGGGTGCTGCTGATTGGATCAGGCGGACGTGAACATGCCATGGCCGCTGCCATTGCGCGGTCGCCATTGCTTGACGCCCTGTTCATTGCGCCGGGCAATCCCGGCACCGCCGTCCTGGGCACGAACTGCGCCGTGCGCGCTGATGACGTGCCAGGACTGATCGCACTGGCGCGGCAGGAAGGCATCGACCTGGTCATACCCGGCCCCGAAGCCCCGCTGGTGGCAGGTATTGCCGATGCGTGCGCGAAGGCGGGCATTCCCTGCGCCGGCCCCACGCAGGCCGCCGCCGCACTGGAGGGCAGCAAGACCTTCACCAAGGAAGTGTGCGATGCGGCAGGCATCCCCACCGCGCGATGGGAACGCTTTGACGCTGCCGGTCCCGCGCTGGACTATGTCCGCCGGCATGGGGCACCCGTGGTGGTGAAAGCCGACGGCCTTGCGGCAGGCAAGGGCGTGGTGGTGGCGCAGACCGTGGCTGAAGCCGAACAGGCCATTACCGACATGATGACCGACGGCACGCTGGGACAGGCGGGCCAGAGCGTGGTGATCGAGGACTGCCTGATGGGCGACGAGGTATCCCTGTTCGCGTTCTGCGCGGGGGAAACCGCCGTGCTGATTGGCGCGGCACAGGACCACAAGCGCATTGGCGATGGCGATACCGGCCCCAATACCGGCGGGATGGGCGCGGTCTCCCCCCCCACCGGTTTTGACCGTGAACAGCAGGAAGCCGCCCTGGACCTGCTGGTACGGCCCATGCTGCGCGAAATGGTGCGTCGGGGCACGCCGTTCACCGGCATCATTTTCGCGGGCCTCATGCTGACCGCAACCGGCCCGCAGCTGATCGAATATAATGTCCGCCTTGGGGATCCGGAAGCGCAGGCCCTGCTGATCCGGCTCGAAAGCGACCTGCTGGCCGCCCTTGCCGCCGTGGCAAAGGGGCAACTGGATCAGACAGATATCCGTTTTGCCAACCAGTCCTCCGTAAGCGTGGTCATGGCCGCGCGCGGCTATCCCGGCACGCCGGTAACGGGCGGGGTGATCCGCGATATCGCGACCGCCGAAGCCATGCCGGGGGTGCATGTATTCCAGGCGCGCACGAAACGGAATGCAGCGGACGAACTGGTTGCCGCGGGCGGGCGCGTGCTTGCGGTCTGCGCGACGGGCGACACACTGCAGCAGGCCCGTGACCGCGCGTATGATGCGGTCAGGGTCATTGACTGGCCCGATGGCATCTACCGCCATGACATCGGCCAGCGCGCGCTGCTGGCGGAAGGATGACGGACCTGTCCTGCGGCATCCCCCCTGCAATGGGCGACTATTGATACCCCTGCTGCAGGGTCATATAACGTTTCACTATCAAAACCATAATTTCCTTCCCGTCTGAAAAGCCGCTGCCATGCCCCCCCGATCGACCCCTGTCCTGACCGAAGGCGAAGGCCTGCATGGTGCGGCCCGCGTCCGGGCGGTCAGCGCCGTGGCGCTGTCGGTACTGCTGGCGCTGCTGGATTACGCCATCGCCAACGTGGCCCTGCCCACCATCGCGCAGGACATCCATGTTTCCCCGGCTTCGGCGGTATGGATCGTCAATTCCTACCAGCTGGCCAGCGTGGTCTCGCTGCTGCCCATGGCGGCCCTGGGCTCGCGCATCGGTTTTGCGCGGCTGTGCCAGATCGGGCTGGCGCTGCTGACGGTGGCGTCACTGTTCTGCGCGCTGTCCCATTCGCTGCTCATGCTGTCGCTGGCGCGGGCGGTGCAGGGCGTGGGGGGCGCATGTATCATGAGCGTCAGCATCGCGCTGATCCGCTTCATCTATCCCCATGCCATACTGGGTCGCGGCATCGCCCTGAATGGCGTGATGGTGGCGCTGGGCGTAGGGGGTGGCCCGACGGTCGCCTCCATCATCCTGACGGTCGCGTCATGGCCATGGCTGTTCCTGATCAACATTCCGCTGGGGGTGACAGCCCTTGTGCTGGCGCTGGTTTCGCTGCCGCGCACGCCTGTCAGCGCGGGAACATTCGACGGGATCAGCGCCCTGCTGAACGTGCTGACCTTTGGCGCGCTGATCATGGCGGGGGATTCGGTGGCGCATCACGCGGGCATGGCGCAGGTCATCTTACTGCTGCTGGCCGGGATCGGCGCGGGCTGGCTGCTGGTGCGCCGACAGCGCGGGCGCGAACACCCCATGTTTCCTGTGGACATGCTACGTATCCCGGCCTTCCGCACCGGGACGCTGGTGGGATTCGTGGGCTTCGTATCCTCCAACCTGTTCATGATCTCCTTCCCGTTCACGCTGCAGTCCATGTTCCATTATCCCCCGTCCATCGTGGGATTGCTGATGACGCCGTGGCCGGTTGGCATCATGGCAGTCTCCCCCGTCATCAGCCGGCTGGCGGACCGCATTCCGGCCGCCATCCTGTCATCGGTGGGACTGTTCATCACCTCAATGGGGTTTCTGCTGCTTTATAACCTGCCACCACATCCGGGCTGGTTCGACATCGCATGGCGCATCACGATCGCGGGGATGGGGTTCGGGATTTTCCAGCCGCCCAACAACCGCATCATGATGGTAACGGCCCCGCCGGGGCGTTCAGGCAGCGCGTCGGGCATGGTGCAGATCGCGCGGCAGTGCGGGCAGGCCACCGGGGCCATGTTCGTGGCCATGGCCTTTGGCCTGATCACGCATGATGCGGAGCGCAGCTGCCTGGGCTTCGGGTCGATTGTCGCCTTTATCGGCATGCTGTGCAGCGCCGCGCGCCTGCTGAACCGCCGCACTGCCTGAAGGACGGCAGATACAGGAACGGGCAAAGGTTCCGGATATTGCCCTGCCCCAGATAAAGACAGCGTTATCTGAAGCTTTCCGGACAGAGCGTCACCAGAAATTTCTTTATGGTCCTCAGGCTTTCATGGCGTGCGTTCGTCCACCACGCTTTCCACATCCGGCGCGCTTTTCCCTACGATCAGGTTCATCAGCACGCCCGACAGGATGCACAGCAGCACACCATTACCCAGTAACAGCCGCGCCAGCCCGCTTATATGCGTAAACAGGTCCGGGCACGCCATTGGCAATACGCCCAGCCCGATGGAAACAGCCGCAATCAGGCCATTCCGTGTCCCTTCAAACCGGACATGCAGCAGTTCGCGTATGCCGCCAATGGTGGTCATGCCGAACATGACCAGACCACATCCCCCCAGAACCGGCGGTGGCAGGGCGGCAATCAACGCGCCAAGCTTGGGAAACAGTCCCAGCCCGATCATGACCACCCCTGCCGCCGCCACGACAAAACGGCTGCGGATATCGGTTATGGCGATCAGGCCGGTATTCTGCGTAAAGGCATTATAGGGAAAGCTGTTGAACAACCCGCCCAGCATGGTGGACAGGCCATCGGCCCGTAAGGCGCCGGCAATGGTGGCGTCGGTAATCGGCACATCGACCACGCGGCCAATCGCCAAGCAGTTACCGGTCGTTTCCGCCACGATGATAACCATGCTGAGCAACATGATCATGATCGGCATGAAATGAAATTCCGGCATGCCGAACGCAAACGGCGTGCTGATGGCAAACCATGGCGCATCGGCAACCACGCCATAATGGCCCATGCCGCACAGCGCAGCGAGAATACTGCCCGCAATCAGCCCGATCAGAACACTGATATTGGCCACAAACCCCCTGCCCCATGCCTGCACCCCCACGGTAATAAGGATGGTTGCGAACGCCAGGGTCAGGTTTGCGATGCTGCCAAAATCGGGTGCGCCAGGCGTACCGCCGCCAATCCACCGCCCCGCCACCGGCACCAGCGTCAGGCCGATGATGGTAATCAGGCACCCGATCACCACCGGCGGGAAAAACCGCATGAGCCGCGCCATGAACGGCGCCAGCACCACCATGGCCAGCCCCGCGCCAATGACCGCGCCAAATACCGACGGCACGCCGTACATCTGCCCGATCAGCAGCATGGATGCCAGCATGGCAAAGGACGACCCCTGCACGATTGGCAGGCGGGAGCCGAATTTCCATACCCCGATACTCTGTATGATCGTGGCGATGCCCGAGGTCATCAGCCCGCAGTTGATCAGCAGGATGGTCTGCACGGGTGACAGGTGCATGGCCGCGGCAAAAACCAGCGGCACGGCAACCGTGCCCGCGTACATGACCAGCGCATGCTGGAGGCCAAAGGCGAACAGCATGCCCGCAGGCAGCATTTCATCAACCGGGTGTGTCGGGTCTGTTTTCACAATCATACGGTTTCCAGCGGCAGCGCGCCCTGTCTGCCTTTCTGTCAGCGGCCCTGTGCCATCCGGCCATGCTGAAGTCATGACGGAAACTGGGTGTTCCGCCTCTCCGTTGACTTATGGAATACAGATACGCGGACAAAGCTTAAAAAATGCAACATGCTGTTCATCTAACTGCCTGTTGCACGTTCCGATGACCACCCGCCGGCCCGGAACCCGCATAAAACACTCATTCCGCCGTAATATTCGATCTGCCTGCCCCGATGCAGGCGGGAAAGTGATCGGGAACAATGCGGGCCCTGTGGCTTTCATGCCACATGGTGCCATTCCCTAATGCCCTGAAAACGGAAATTTTTCCGGGTCACGGCGAACATAAAAAAACGGCCCTTCCCATAAGGAAAGGGCCGCCGTGCTGTCTGGCAGGATACCGTCAGGAAACTGACAGGGTTACTGCGCATCCATGAACTGGTCGCTACCCATGATACCAAGCTTGCTTACACCCAGGCGCTGCGCATCCGCCAGAACCCGTGCCACGACCTTGTAGCTGGCCAGACGGTCTGGGTGGATATGCATTTCCGGCTGTACCGGCTGGGCGGCTGCATCCCTGAAACGGGCCTGCAGGTCCGCATCGCTGGCGACGGGTTCGCCATTCCACGTGATGGTGTTGTCAAAATCGATCGCCACCGTGTCCACAACCGGGTCCGGTGCGGAAGACGGCGGGGGATTGCCCTGCGGCAGGTCGATCGAAACTGAATGCGTCTGAAGCGGAATGGTGATGATCAGCATGATCAACAGCACCAGCATGACGTCAATCAGGGGCGTGGTATTGATATCGACAATACCTTCGTCCTCTGTCGTGCTGTCTGAGCCGATATTCATGCCCATGGTCTACTCTCCCGAAATTGGCCGGGGCACACAGGCCCCGGCCGGGAATGGATATCAGCCGTGCGGCTGCTCGGTAATGAAGTCGATGTGGACGATACCAGCCTGCTGGCAGGCTGCAATCACCTTGCCCACACCTTCGTATTTTGCCGCCTGGTCACCACGGATCTGGATCTGTGGCTGCGGGTTTTCCGCCGCCACGTGTTCCAGATGGGACTCCAGATCGGCATAGCTGGTCAGAGGCGTCTCGTTCCAGTAAGCCTGACCCTCCGGGGTCACTGCGATGACGATGTTGTTCATCATCGTCCGGGTGGGCTGGTTGGCATCCATGGGGAGGCTAACCTTGATGGTATGTGTCGCGACGGGGATGGTGATCAGGAAGATGATCAGCAGCACCAGCATGACATCGACAAGCGGTGTGGTGTTGATGGCGGACACCACCTCGTCTTCATCGCTGCCACCTCCAACTTGCATACCCATGATCAGGCCACCCGGTTATCGATAGTCGTCGTGGTCGGGGAGTTGTCCGGATGGACGGTGATTTCCGCACCATGGCGATAACCACCCATCAGGATCGACTGCACGTCAGCGGCGAAGTTGCGGATCTTGTCCATCGCACCCTTGTTACGGCGCACCAGCAGATTGTAGCCCAGAACCGCAGGCACGGCGGTGCCCAGGCCGATGGCGGTCATGATCAGCGATTCACCAACCGGACCGGCAACCTTGTCGATCGAGGCCTGGCCCGCGATGCCAATGGCGGTCAGCGCGTGATAGATGCCCCACACGGTCCCGAACAGACCCACGAACGGAGAGGTCGACCCCACGGTGCCGAGGAAGGCAAGGCCGCCCTGCAGCTTGGTCTGGATCACGTCAACCGAACGCTGGATGGACATGGTGGTCCAGGAATGCAGGTCGATGGATTCCTGCATCGTGCCTTCGTGGTGTTCAGCAGCCTTCACGCCGGTATCGGCAATGTAGCGGAACGGGGAGTTCGCGGGCAGGGCGGCAGCACCGTCCTTGATGGAACCCTTGGTCCAGAAATCGGTCATGACCTGCTTGGCAGCGTTCATGACACGCGCCTGCTCAAAGAACTTGGTGATCATGATGTACCATGTGCCAAGCGACATGAAGACCATGATCAGCAGGACGCCACGGGCAATGAAGTCACCATTGGCCCACAGCGCGCCCAGGCCATACGGGTTACCCTCGGGTGCCTTGGGGGCATCGGCCGGGGGGGCTGCATCGGCGGCGGGCGCCGGGGCTGCGGGTTCTGCCGGGGCGGCAGGGGCCGCATCAGCAGCCGGTGCGGCATCGGTCGGGGTGGATGCCTGCGGGGCCGGGGCATCCGTGCCGGGGGCCGGGGTGGCGGCAGCGCCGCTGCCATCGGTTGCGGGGACGGAAACCGCCGGTGCCGTGGCCGCATCGCTAGCGGCCGGGGCGGCGTCCTGTGCCAGCGCGGCGAGCGGGGAAGCCGCGCACAGCATGGCAGCGAAAGCAGCCGAGGCAACAAGAGTGTGTTTACGATGCAGTCTGATCATTTAACCAAAATCCTCTGGAGCAGGATGTTTTTTTCCGAGGCGGCGGGGTGCTGCCGGCCCCCGCCGTGCCTGACCTAACACTCAGGCTCAGTCATTCAGACTGAACGTGATCGTATAGAGATGGTGGAACTCCTTGACGGGCACACCATTTTTGACAGCCGGCGCATAACGCGAACGACGGACCGCCTTCAGCGCGGCATCAGCGAATGCCTGGCCACCCTTTACACTGACCACCTGGCAGTTGCTGGTAACACCGGTCGCTTCCACGTCACATGCCACGGACACGACGCCTTCACGGCCTTCTTCCGACATTTCCTCCGGATATTCCGGCACGACATGGTTCAGCGGCGACGTGCCTGCCGAATGATCGGGCACGGGCGGCGCGTTGGACACGGGCGCATCAGCCGGCGGGGCTGCCTTTGCGGGCGGCATCGCCTTCGGCGGCTTCGTGTGGGTCACCTTCATCGGCGGCGGCGGCGTCGGAACCTGAATCTTCGGCGGCGGAATATACGGCGGCGGCGGCTGCGTAATTTCCGGCGGCGGCGGCGGTGGCGGTGGCGGCGGCGGTTCCTTGATCATGTGGACTTCCACCGGCGGCCGCGGCGGTTCCTTGGGCGCATCCGGCGGGGAACTGAGCCCGAACAGCAGCGCAAGCACCAGCAGCCCTTCAAATACCAAAACAAGGGCGAAAATTATTATCTTCTGTAGTCTGTTATCACTCTGTTCCGCATACGTCATACCCATACCTCACTCAGAACGGCATAGTTTTTAGGAAGGAATTATTACAGAATTTGTTCTGGTTGTTCTGATTTCACCAATTTTACTACGGGAGTATGACCAGATTTCTACGAAACGACTGATGCGATCCGCCTTGTTCTCCCCGGCTCAACCCTGAAGCCCGATTGCCCTCTTTCCCGGCGGAACGGGAAAGCACGACCCTCGCCACCTCCGGCAGTGCATATACCAATACACAGGCATTGGATGCGCCCTGCCCTGACAGGCCAAGCCATTCATTCATCACGTTTTATCCATAAACATTATTAACATCTCGAAATCAACCCTGATCTTAATATGAAATAATCTTCCAGCGGCGCCCCGCCCGACAGGCCGCGGTCCATGGCGAAAAAATGCCCTGTTGGAATGGCCGCTGTCCCGGTCTGGCAGGCCGGTAAAAAACTCATACCTGCCAGCTTGATCAAAAAAAAATCCCAGTCAAGCAAACTGTTAAAAAATTAGGAAAAAATCTGCCTGTTCGTGCCCGATAGCCTGTTTTTTCATATGATATTATCAATTCGACATGAACCGGCGGTCTGACAGTATAAGCTGCAACGATCCGTTCATTTCGTCCTGTTTCCAGATCCGGGGGAACTTTTCCCCTGTCGCGGCGTTGCGTCCGGCACACCGCTGAAACAGGGCATGGTTTCCGGGGCGGGCTGATAGGCCAGGGCCTCCCCCTGCTTCACCATTTCCAGACAGGCGGCGAACGTACTGCTCCATGCCGACCGCCGCTGCCCCGATGACAGGTCGCCCCCCTGCCCCACCCACACGGAATCGGGCAGCATCCGGTCCAGCGGCACCGGTTCGTCCTGCGCACGCGCAAGACAGGTGCGCACGCGCATGCGGGCGTCCTCCACCGAAAACAGGTCCAGCTGCACCGGGGCATAGAATGGCGTTTCCACCGGCATGACGCCCCAGTTGCCGTCAAACACCGCAAGGCAGCCCCACAGGAACTCGATCCGGTCCACTTCCCACTGCGCCGATTCGTCCGCGTCGGGGGCAACCGCGCCGCCAAAGGCATGGACATCCCGGCCCAGCTGTTCACGCACCGCAAGCCAGCCCGCCAGGCGGGCGGCGTCCTCCGCCGCCAGCAGGCGCGTGCGCAGGTCGGCTGCCTCCTGCGTGGCCTGAGCCTGACGCGGATCGTCCGCAGGTAACATGAGTCGCGAACGCAGCAGCAGCAGCCCCGACGCCATGACCGCCCACTGCGCCTTGATTCCCAGCGGCAGGTCGGTATGGGTCCGCGCGGCCTCGGCCAGCTGGTCGATCAGGGTCACGATATCCAGCCGCGCCAGATCGATTTCACGCGCATGCGCCAGCTGCAGCAGGTGCGACAGCCCGCCCTGATAGATGTCGAGGACAATGACCGGTTCGCCATCGGGCAACGGCCTGCTGAACAGGTCGGTCTGTTCCGTCATGCCAGCGACCGTTCCGACAGGCGGAATGTCAGGGTGGGGTAATGCTCCTCCATCCGGCGGACCACGGGGGCGGGCGTGCCCATACGGGTAAAGAAGCCATAGACCATGGCCCGATGGCCACGCGGCAGGCGGCGGCCCGCCTTGCGCCCCGGCAGGTGGCGCACCTGTCGCGGTGCCTCGGTCAGGCCCCAGTTGGCATGCAGCCATGCCCGGGCATCGGGGTGGGTGGCGCCCAGATGGAGGATCCGCTCCGGCACGGGCACAAGCTGGTGGAAATCCAGCGGACATGCCTTTTCCATACGCAGGCCCAGCCGGGCATGCCGTGCTTCCGCCGCCGCGCGGAACTGGCGCGCCAGAATACGGCAGCCATCAATGGACAGTCCCGCCCGGCCACGTGCCGGGCCGTTGGCACCAATGGCCAGCGCGAACATGTCCTCCTCCACCCGTTCGGCATCAAACGGCCACGGGATCAGGCCGGGACCCGCCGCTTCCGTAACAAAAGCGTCCATGCCGGCATCCGGCCCGTATACCAGCAGATGCCACCACTGCCATGGCGATGGTTCGGCAGGCTGCGGCCATGCGGAAAGTGGCCGCCGCCCCCGCCTGCCCGGTGGGCGGCGCGTGGTCTCGGCGGGCGTCTCCTCCTCCCGCGCGGTTGCGGGGGGCAGGTCGGCCCAGGGCAGGCGCAGGTTTTCAGTCATGGGTCAGCAGGCGTTCATACTGGCGCAGGGCACGCGGATCACGGTACCGGGTATGCTGGCACAGTGCTTCGGTGTCCATGCCCTGCCGCAACGCAGCGACAATGTAGCCCGCACGCAGGGCATGCGCGCTGAGTGCCGTTGCGATCTCCGGCGGGATTTCGGCCATCGCCGCGCGTCGTTGCAGGATGCGGGTCACGGCATAGGGTGTCAGCGCGCGTCCCCCCACGCGCTCCCCCTTGGAAATGGCGCGGAACAGCGGCCCGGTCTGCCGGTGCGCCACCTGCTGCCATGCCGTGAACGCCGCAGCGGGACACATCTCCTTCGCTTCGGGCAGGGGCAGGTGCACCGGCTGCGCTTCACCGTCCTCACGAATGCTCAGCACGACCGCCATGCGGTCGATGCGCACGTCCTCCACCTGCAATCCCACCAGTTCCGAACGCCGCAACGCGCCCGCAAACCCGAACAGAAGCAGGCAGCGGTCACGCAGGCCGCGGGGGGATCCGTCCGCGCAGCGTTCGACCATGGCGCGCAGCATGTCCGGTGTCACCACCGCGGGCGGCGGAGCCGGACGGCGGGCCCGTTCGGTCATGTCGGCCAGTGCCGCGCGGATGCGGCCGTCGGTCACATCCCACGGCATTTCGTTAAAGCGGTGCATCTTGCCGATCGCAGCCAGCCTGCGGCGTATGGTGGCGGGCGCGAATTCCGTCAGGCTGCGCAGGTACGCCGCCACGACATCCGCCGCGGCAGGAATGGGGGACACGGCATGTCCCGCGCACCAGTTGGTGAAATGCACCCAGTCCGCACGATAGGCCCGCAGGGTGGCCACGGCTTCACGCACGGGGGCTGCGACATCGGCCCCTGTCATGGTCTGCTCCTGTATCGTGACCGCGTCAGACCAGTTCCATCCGGTTGACATCCACCATGCCGAAATCCGTGATCTTGAGATGCGGAATCACCGGCAGCGGCAGGAAGGCCAGTTGCAGGAACGGCTCATCTAGCTTGCAGCCCAGCGCACGGGCGGCGGCGCGCAGCACCTCAAGCTGGTCACGTACGGTCTCGAACGGGGCGTCGCTCATCAGGCCCGCCACCGGCAGCGGCATGTCGGCCACCACCTTTCCATCACGCACCACCACGAAGCCGCCACCTGTCTTTTCCAGATGGTTGACCGCAAGCGCCATGTCCGCGTCATCCATGCCAACCACGCAGATATTGTGGCTGTCATGCCCGACCGAGGACGCCAGCGCGCCACCCGACAGGCCAAACCCCTTTACGAAGCCCCGGCCGATATTGTCGTTATGGCCATGCCGCGCCACCACGCAGATACGCGCGATATCCTGCGCCGGGTCGGGCTGGACGACGCCATCGACCACCGGCAGGTCGGCATGCAGGAAGGGGGTGATGATCTGGCCAGGCAGCAGGCCGATCACGGGGCGCTGCGTGCCGCTTCCCCTGACCTGCATGTCCCCTGCGCTGACGGGGCCGGGCAGGTTGATGCTGTCGGTGCCGACGGGGGGAATGACCTCCCGCGCGGCGAACAGCGCGTCGTTTACCAGACGCCCCGCGCTGATCACGTCCGACACCCGGCATTCGCGCAGGTCGTCAAGCAGCACGATATCCGCCCGCCGGCCCGGCACGATCATGCCCCGGTCACGCAGGCCGAACGCATTGGCGGCGCTGAGCGAGGCGCTGCGATAGGCGGCCAGCGGCTCCACCCCCAGCGAGATGGCAAGGCGGATCAGGTAATCCAGATGCCCTTCATGCGCGATTTCCAGCGGGTTGCGGTCATCGGTGCAGAAGGCGAAGAACGGCGATGTCACCGGGTTGAGCAGCGGCACAAGCGCACGCAGGTCCTTGCACACCGAGCCTTCGCGGATCAGCACCGTCATGCCCTTGCGCACCTTCTCCAGCGCTTCTTCGGCCGTTGTCGCCTCATGGTCGGTGGTGATGCCGGCTGACAGGTAGCCATTCAGCTTCCGCCCGCGCAGCAGCGGGGCATGGCCATCAATATGGCCGCCCGCGAACGCTTCCAGCTTTTCCATGCACACCGGGTCGCCATTCAGCACACCGGGAATGTTCATGAACTCGGCCAGGCCAATGACCTTGGGGTGATCACGGTACGGCAGCAGGTCAGCCGCGTCCAGCGTCGCCCCCGATGTTTCCAGATGGGTCGCAGGTACGCAGCTGGACAGGTTGACCCGCAGGTCCATGACCGTGCGCAGCGCCGCTTCGGTAAAGTAGTCCAGCGCCGGACGCCCCAGCACGTTGGCCATTTCATGCGGGTCGCATATGGCGGTGGTCACGCCATGGGGCAGGACGCAGCGGTCGAATTCAAACGGGGTGATCAGCGAGGATTCAACATGCAGGTGCGTGTCGATAAAGCCCGGCACGGCAATGCGGCCATGCCCCTCGATCACGTTCGTGCCCTCGTACCGGTCCAGCGTGCCAACGATGGTGTCACCACATATGGCGATATCGGTTGGCAGCAGTTCACCGGTCACCAGATCGAACAGACGGACATTGCGGATCACGGTGTCCGCCACGCTCCGTCCGCTTCCCTGTGCAATCCGGTCGGAAATCACGCTACCTGCCATACTGTCCTGCTTCCTGGTGAAAAAACGATGGTGCCCGCAGTCTATCACAACAGCGCGCCTGGCAAATCGATACACGGATTCTTTTTCGTCGCCAGCCCGCGAACCATCGCGGCACTGTTGACAAAAGCAAGGCATTTCAACATCCTGAAACGACCAAGGGGAGTCCCGGCAAGGGGCTGAGATACCGCTGGCATGGGCCAACCATGCGCGCGGGGACCCTTCCGGGCGCATCGTGCGTTCCGGGGAACCTGATCCGGCTCATACCGGCGGAGGGACTGGTGCAGACAATCGGCACGACGCATCGGCCCTGATGGCCCGGGCGACACCGCGCGCATGATCCATGCGGGCGTTCCGGTTTTCTCCCCCACACCCCCTGTCGGAGAGGAAACTTGGAGCATTGCCATGTCGACTGTTGCTTCGCCTTCGTCTCCCGACCATGTCACCACCGGCCCCATCATGGGGTCCACCAAGATCTGGTCCTCGCCCGAAGGCCACCCGCATATCCGCGTGCCGTTGCGCGAAATCGCCCTTGAACCCGGCGCGAACGAACCGCCGGTGCGCGTCTATGACACCTCCGGCCCCTATACTGATCCGGCTGCGCGTATCGATGTACGTGCGGGCCTGCCCCCCGTCCGCGCACCGTGGATTGCGGCACGCCACCTGCCCACGGTCGTGCCCCGCGCCGTCCGCCCCGAGGATAACGGCTTTGCCAAAGGCAAAAACCTGGTCCCGCCCTGCCCTGCCCCCCATACGGTGCATGAAGGGCAGCCGGGGCAGATGGTCACGCAGTACGAATTCGCCCGTGCAGGCATCATTACCGAGGAAATGATCTACGCCGCCCACCGCGAAAACCTTGGCCGCGCCACCATGGACGAAGGGGCCGAGGCACGTCGCGCCGATGGCGAGGATTTCGGCGCGGACATTCCCGCCTTCGTCACCCCCGAATTCGTACGGTCCGAAATCGCGGCAGGCCGCGCCATCCTGCCCGCCAACATCAACCACCCCGAACTTGAGCCCATGGTGATCGGGCGCAATTTCCTTGTGAAGGTCAACGCCAATATCGGCAATTCCGCCGTAACCTCGTCAGTGGCCGAGGAAGTGGAGAAGATGGTCTGGTCCATCCGCTGGGGTGCCGATACGGTCATGGACCTGTCCACCGGGCGCAATATCCACAACATCCGCGACTGGATCCTGCGCAACGCGCCGGTGCCCATCGGCACGGTGCCGCTGTATCAGGCGCTGGAAAAGGTCGGTGGCGTGCCCGAGGCCCTGACATGGGACATCTTCCGCGACACGCTGATCGAGCAGGCTGAACAGGGCGTGGATTACTTCACCATCCATGCGGGCGTACGCCTGCAGCATGTGCCGCTGACGGCCAACCGGGTCACCGGCATCGTCTCCCGCGGCGGGTCGATCATGGCCGGGTGGTGCCTGCACCATCATCGCGAGAGCTTCCTGTATGAACATTTCGGGGAGATATGCGACATCATGCGCCGTTATGATGTCTCGTTCTCGCTGGGTGACGGGCTGCGCCCCGGCTCCATCGCCGATGCGAATGACGCCGCCCAGTTCGCGGAACTGGAAACACTGGGCGAACTGACGAAAATCGCATGGGCGAAAGGCTGTCAGGTCATGATCGAGGGGCCGGGTCACGTGCCCATGCACAAGATCAAGGTCAATGTGGAAAAGCAGCTGCGGGAATGTGGCGAGGCGCCGTTCTACACGCTTGGTCCGCTGACGACCGATATCGCGCCGGGCTATGACCACATCACATCAGGCATAGGGGCCGCCATGATCGGCTGGTTCGGCACCGCCATGCTGTGTTACGTGACACCAAAGGAACATCTGGGCCTGCCCGACCGCAATGACGTGAAGGTGGGTGTCGTGACCTACCGCATTGCCGCCCATGCCGCCGACCTGGCCAAGGGGCACCCGGCCGCGCGCATCCGCGATGATGCGATCAGCCGCGCGCGTTTCGATTTCCGCTGGAATGACCAGTTCAAACTGTCGCTCGATCCGGATACTGCGTGTTCGTACCATGATGAGACACTGCCGCGGGAGGCGCACAAGAACGCACATTTCTGTTCCATGTGCGGACCCAAATTCTGTTCCATGCGCATAAGCCATGACCTGAAGGCCAATGCGCAGCGGCAGGCGGGACTGGAACAGAAAAAGGAAGAATTCCGCAATAACGGCAATCGGATCTATGTACCGGTCGACGATGCGGTGACACCTGCGCAATAGGCCCGCAGGGCAATCGCGGGACCGATTCGGATGGGTCTGCAACAAGCCGGAATGCAGACCCATCGCGCAGCCCGAACGCCATAGGCAAAGTTTCCGCTGACACGCTGTCCGGACAGCATCAAACAGATGCCGCCTTTCAAAAACAAAGGCGGCATTTGGAAAATTATTTCTGAAAACAATGTTTTGATTAAAGAATGTCCAGAGTTTCCGGGCGTTGCCTTTTTCAAAAGACAGCGGTCTTCGAAGCTTTTTGAAAAAAGCTTCACCAAAAAACTTTCAGCCGGTTTTTAGCAGGAAACGGGCGCGCAATCCGCATTGGACAGGGCGTTGGACACTGTCGTTTCCGCCACCCTGTGTTCCGCAACCGTGCCCCCCGCCGCCCGGCGGATCATGAGGAACGGCCCCGACCAGGATCCGGCGATACGCCATTCCCCTTCGATCTCGCAGCCATCCGCGCTCAGCGTGCCCGCATACAGCACGGCATGGATGTGCACATGGTCTTCATATGTCTTTGTAAACCGCACATGCAGGCCGTTGCGCTCCCCCTGTACCGTTGCGATGAAACACGCCCCGGCACTGGCGCCCGACGTGGCGCGCTCCGTCACCGTTCCGCCCACATGCCCACCGGTTTCGAACAGGGAGGCCGAAAAAGACTCCGGCATCAGCGTATGGGGATAACTGAACTGCCCATCCCACTGTCCCGTTACATCCAGAGTCGTCTCAGTCATCGAAACCTGTGTTTATCTTGATACAAGGGAACCCAGACCAATCTGCCAACCGGAAACGGCAGAAGCTGTCGGGCACTACTTTATTTAAAAGACCGCGTTCTGGTCCGCAGGCCATTCCATACAGCCCGCACCAAGCATGGGCATGGCCGGGATGGGTGTCATGCCCGGCCATGTGCGCGTGATCAGATGACCTTTTCGACCCAGCCATGCGGGTCGGGTGCCGTGCCGCGCTGGATGCCGATCAGGGCATTGCGCAGCTTTTCGGTCACGGGGCCAATACCCGCGCCATCACCGATCACGGCCTCGCCCCTGTGGCCGCGGAAACGCCCGATGGGGGACACCACCGCCGCCGTGCCGCAGGCGAACACTTCCTTCAGGCGACCGGACGCGGCATCGGCATAAAGCTGATCGATGGCATAGGGTTCTTCCCGCACGGTCAGGCCCATTCCACGCGCCAGCGTCAGCAGCGAATCACGCGTGATGCCACGCAGGATCGTGCCGGTCAGCGGCGGGGTGGCAAGAGAGCCGTCGTCAAAGACGAAAAACACGTTCATGCCGCCCATTTCCTCGATCCAGCGGCGTTCCACCGCATCAAGGAACAGGACCTGCGCGCAGCCATGGCCCTTGGCTTCCTGCTGCGCCAGCAGGCTTGCGGCATAGTTGCCGCCGCACTTGGCTTCCCCCGTGCCGCCGGGGGCGGCGCGACAGAAATCGGACACCCACACGCTGACCGCTTCAGCACCGAAATACGCGCCCACGGGCGATGCGATGACCATGAACATGTATTCCGACGCGGGCTTGACGCCCAGGAACGTCTCGCTCGCGATCATGTAGGGGCGGATATACAGGCTTTCATCGGGGTTGCCGGGAACCCAGGCATGGTCCACGCGCACAAGCTGGCGCACTGCCTCGACAAACACTTCATCGGGCAAATCCGCCATCGCCAGGCGTTCAGCCGACTTGCGGAAGCGCGCGGCATTGGCATAGGGGCGGAACAGGGTAATGCCGCCGTCTGCCGTCCGGTACGCCTTCATTCCTTCGAAGATTTCCTGCGCGTAGTGCAGGACGGCCGCCGCCGGGTTCAGCGTAATCGGTGCATAGGGCTGTACGCGCGCATCATGCCATCCCCTGCCTTCCACATAACGGATCACGACCATGTTGTCGGTAAAGACACGCCCGAAACCGGGATTGGCCAGAATCTCCGCCCGCCGCTGCGGCGAAACCGGGGAGGTGCTGGGTGAAAGCGTAAAGGGAAGGGAAGTGGCGCTGTCCATAGCCGTTCGTTTCTCTTTCATCATGGCGCTGGCGCGATACACAGGGCGCGCCCCTGCCCGCCAACAGATGCGGGCAACGTTAGCAGAAGTTCACCAGAACATTGTGCCGGTCAACCCCGCCACGTGCGCATGACCCCTGCTTTTCATACCTCGCCCAGCATGAAACCAAGCCGCCGCAGCACCTGCGGCAGGTGTTCGCGCCCATGCAGCGCGCTTATGTCACCCAGCCGCGCCAGCACGCTGTCACTCCATCCCCGCGCGGGCTTGCCCTGGGCCGCGGCCGCCGCGCGCAGGCGGTCGTCATAGGCGTCCAGAACCTCGGGATTGCTGGCGGCGGCCCCGTCGTACTGCTCGGAATGCAGGACAGCCTGCTGCGGCAGGCGGGGGCGGATGGCGGTGGGCTGCTTGCGATCAGGGTAGCCCACGCTCATGCCGAACACCGCAAGCGTGCGTTTGGGCAGCCCCAGTTCCGCGGAAATCGCTTCGGGCTGGTTGCGCACCGCGCCCACATACACGATTCCCAGACCATAGGACTCGAACGTGGCCGCCGCGTTCTGCGCGGCAAAGGCCGTATCCATGACCGCGCCCAGGAACGTATCAAGGCAGTCCAGCCCCGGCAGCGCACGCCCGCGCGACTGTCCCACATGTTCCAGCCGCGACAGGTCGGCGATCCAAGCAAGGAACAATGGCGCCTGCGCGATGAAATCCTGATCCCCCGCGATTCTGGCCAGCCGTTCGCGCCGCGCCGGATCGCGCACGGCGATCACGCTCCATGCCTGCAGGTTGCATGAGGTCGAGGCCGACTGCCCCGCCGCCACGGCCGCTTCCAGCACGCCATCGGGCACTGGCGTGGGGCTGAAGGCCCGCACCGAACGATGGGTCATGAGACTGCGCGCCACCGGGCTTTCGGGCAGGGAAATGCCGGGGGGACGGGTGCCATAGCGCGCCTGCCACAGCGCGTTCATGGAAGACAGGGCGGAAAAGGAAGAAACGGTGACGTCGGACATGGGCATGCCTCCTGCCTGTGCAATGATGGCTGAAAAATCAGCACACCACACCCACCTTCCGGCAGGAAGCGGGGGAAGGTCACACCAGCCCTGCGCTTTCCTGCATCGCATCACGCACTGCCCGGCCGGTGCGGAACAGGCATGGGCACGCCTGCCGCCACATTGGAAAATCTTCTTGCACAATCAGAAGGTTCAGAAACCAGACCGCTTCACGATCATGCGAAATCACGCGGCTGTACATAGGAAGACAGACCTGAATCAGGCATGGATGATGCATTGAACGCGGTCCTGCGTTCCCCTCCCCCTCATCACCACGGAAGACTGCCAGCATGTTCGATGCCCTCATGATCAGCCGCGCGGATGGCGTGGTCACGACCCGGCTGGAGCAGGTCGATCCCATGACCCTGCCCGAAGGCGACGTGACGGTGGAAATTGACCATTCCAGCCTGAATTACAAGGATGCGCTGGCCATAACCCGTGGCGCGCCGGTGGTGCGGCATTTTCCCATGATTCCCGGCATCGACCTTGCCGGACGCGTCATCCACTCCGACGATCCCGTCCATTGCACGGGTGACCGGGTTCTGGCCACCGGCTGGGGACTGGGGGAACGGCACTGGGGCGGACTTGCCCGCATGGCCCGCCTGTCGGGACGGTGGCTGCTGCCGCAGCCTACGGGCCTGAGCGCACGGCAGGCCATGGGAATCGGCACGGCGGGACTGACCGCCATGCTGTGTGTCATGAGCCTTGAAGAAGGCGGCCTGACCCCCGCCAGTGGTCCCATCATCGTCAATGGTGCCGGCGGCGGTGTAGGGGGCATGGCGATCATGCTGCTGGCGCAGCTGGGCTATCAGGTGGTGGCGGTCACCGGACGGCCACAGCTTCATGCCTACCTGACCGGCCTGGGGGCCGCAGAGGTACTGCCGCGCGATACCCTGTCTCCCACTGGCAAGGCGCTGGAAACCGCGCGCTGGGCGGGGGGAATCGACGTTGTAGGTGGCGAGACGCTGGCCGCGATGTGCGCCTCCATCCAGTACGGGGGCACGGTGGCGGCATGCGGGCTGGCGGGCG
The DNA here is from genome assembly GCF_018491655.1 of Komagataeibacter oboediens. Lineage (NCBI taxonomy): Bacteria > Pseudomonadati > Pseudomonadota > Alphaproteobacteria > Acetobacterales > Acetobacteraceae > Komagataeibacter > Komagataeibacter oboediens. Next base: position 83,865 of record NZ_JABLUU010000002.1, read on the forward strand.
GGCTGGCGCTACCGATGACAGTGGCGCCGTTCATCCTGCGCGGCGTACGCCTGCAGGGAATCGACAGCGTGATGTGTCCGCGTCCGCGCCGCATGACGGCATGGGCCCGGCTGGCGCGCGATATCGATCCCACACGACTGGAAAGCATGCTGCACGATGCCCCCCTGTCCGACGCCATTGCCATCGCGCCGCGCATCCTTGCCGGTCATATCCGGGGCCGGACCGTCATCACCATCAACTGAACCACCCGGGGCCACGCAATAAAAAACGGCATGCCCGCAGGGGCATGCCGTCCGTCACCCGCCATCGCGCAACCATGGCACGACGCCGTGCCTTCAGTGGCAGGGGAAACCCAGCAGGTGACGGCCATCATGCACGAATTCATGCACGTAATGACCGGAAATAAGGGAGGTCGCCCCCTGCTCCGCTCCGACGAAATACAGCAGCAGGGACGCCAGAACCAGCCCGAACACACCCCACGGCAACAGGTCGCGAACCGGGATGGAAACCTGCGGCGCGGCGACAGCGGCGCTGGACAGAACGGATGTATCTTGGCTCATTGACTGGAAACTCCCTGGATCACATGCGACCCGGGGCAGCATGTGGGCGACGTGCCGCGTCAGGCCGTCCTTCCCATAACCGGATCGGGGCGCATGTTTCCAAAAACGGCATGGAAGGTCAATCACTCCCTGTGCATATCCCACCCCTTCCCCCCGTGCGCGGCCACTGCGCATGACCCAGACCCTGACCTGCATCGCGCTGCCTGCCGCCGGGTGCATGCGTCGCGGCATTTTCCCGAGACGTGATGAAATCCCGCCCCTGCCCACCGGTCTGGCGCGGCACATCGGGACGGCCGGGCAGATCATGCTGCCCCCCGCCCTTCTGGCCGCGTGGCCTTCCACCGCCACCGGCACGGCCTGCCCGCAGGCGGCTCTGACCGCGCCGGACATGGGCGCATGGCACGGGCAATCGCTGAAGGACCTGCCGCCTGACGACGTGGCGCGCTGGGTTGCGGATGCCGGTTTCACCCCGCCGGGGGGTGAAAGCCGGGCTGCGCACCTGCATCGCATGACCCGGTGGCTGGATGCCCTGCCGCCTGCGCCCGCGCAGATCACGGTGCTGACGCATGCCACGGTGGTCCGGGCCATCGTGGTGGCTGCCCTTGGCGGAAGCGCAGCCATGCTGTCACGGCTGGATATCGCCCCCCTGACCCGGTCCCGCCTGACCCGCCATACGGCATGGCGCGTGGCCATCAGCGGCGCACCGCTGCCATGACCGCATGGCATGCGCCCCGCACCGGGTTCCTTTGACAGTGCCGGGACCGATCGTCTAAATCCGCCGGTGATGGTTCCCCCTTCCGGGGGAGAATAGGGAAGACGGTGCGCCATACCGGCAAGTCCGTCGCTGCCCCCGCAACTGTGGGTGGTGATGTCCCGGCACGGTCCATGAAAACATGGACCGGCATACGCCACTGGCCCCCTTCACGGGACCGGGAAGGCCGCCGGGATCGGGGGTGCGGCCGCACCCTCCGCCACAAGCCAGGAGACCTGCCATCATGCCACGCCCTGCCGGCGGGCATAACAGGACCGAATTCGATCGCATGGCCGGCGGGGTGCCCGGCACGCGACAGGCGACCATCCCGCCCCATGCCGGGTGACGCCGCCATGACCGTGCACCCCGCATTCAGCTGCCACGCGCAGCACCGCCGCGAAAGGGCACGGACCGTCATGAGCATTCCCGCACCACCCGAGCCGACGGATGAGACCGGCCCCGTTCACCTGCATGTCTGCGTGACCTGCCGCCGTGGCCTGCCCGCGTCCGACAATCCGCCGGGACGGCAGCTGCATGACGCCATGCAGGCGCTGGCGGCGGACAGCCCGCAGGTCGTGGTACACGAGGTCAGCTGCCTTGCCGCCTGCAATGACGGCTGCACCGCCGTGGTGGCCATGCCGGGCAAATGGGGTTGGCTGCTGGCCAATCTCGGGCCGGAGAAGGCGGATGACCTCATGACGTATGTCGCGGCCTACGGCGCATCACGCAGCGGCACCGTCATGCCGTCCCGCCGCCCCGCCAGCCTGTCGGACATGGTGCGCGGCCGTTTCCCCGCATCCCTTTTTTCAGGAGCCTGATCGCCATGACCCCATCCACCACGGCCCGCGCGCGGGTGCCCGTTACCGTCATCACCGGTTTCCTGGGGGCGGGCAAGACCACGCTGCTGCGCCATGTGCTGGCCAATGCGAAGGGACAGCGCATCGCCATTGTCGTCAATGAATTCGGCACGCTGGGCATTGATGGCGATACGCTGCGCGCCTGTGGCGTGGAAGGCTGCCGCGACGAGGATATTGTCGAACTGACCAATGGCTGCCTGTGCTGCACGGTGGCAGATGACTTCCTGCCCACCATGGAGGCGCTGCTGGACCGTGATGCACCGCCCGACCATATCGTGATCGAGACATCGGGGCTGGCGCTGCCCAAGCCGCTGCTCAAGGCATTTGGCTGGCCCACCATCCGCACCCGCATGACGGTGGATGGCGTGGTGACGGTCGTGGATGGTCCCGCGGTCGCCGCCGGCCGCTTTGCCGACGACCCCGAGGAAGTCGCCCGCCAGCAGGCCGCCGACCCGTCGCTGGACCACGACAACCCGCTGGCTGAAGTATACGAGGACCAGCTTCTGTCCGCCGACCTGGTGGTGCTGAACAAGACCGACCTCATGACGCCCGCGCAGGCCGACGCGGTGGAATCGTCCATCCGCGCCGAGATCCCGCGCGTGGTGAAGGTGGTGCGCGCGACCGACGGACAGGTGGACCCCGCCATCCTGCTGGGGCTTGATGCCGCAGCGGAAGATGACCTTGACGCCCGTCCCTCGCACCACGATGCCGAAGGCGGCGAGCACGAGCACGATGATTTCGAAAGCTTTGTCGCACCCGTGCCCGAACAGGACAGCGTGGAAGATTTCGTCGCGCGGCTGAAAACACTGGCTGAACGGCATGACATCCTGCGCATGAAGGGCTACGCCACGGTGCGCGGCAAGGCCATGCGCCTTGCGGTGCAGGGGGTGGGCAGCCGTTTCCGCCACCAGTTCGACCGCGCCCTGCCCAAGGACGCGCCGCGCACGGGCAGCCTTGTGGTCATTGGCCAGAAGGGGCTGGACCAGTCCGCCATTACGGCTTCATTGGCGCAGGGCTAGACGGCAGGCAGACTGACGGGAACGGGGCAGCGCCATGCATCTGCTTGCACGTGAGGTCCGCACGCTGGATGACGGCGCGCAGGCGGAAGACCTGGGGCATGCCCCGGCTGATATCGTGTTCCTGTCCTTTTCGGACAGTGACCTGCTGTGCCTGAGCGCCGCCCACGCGGCACAGGACGCGCCTGCCGCGACCCTGCGCATGGCCACGCTGTCGCGCCTGCTGCATCCCATGTCCATCGACCTGTACGTGGCCGATACGATCATGGACTCGCGCTGCGTGGTGGTCCGGCTGCTCGGCGGCGTGGAATACTGGCGCTACGGGGCGGAAGAGCTGTCGCGCGCGTGCCGGCAGGGGGGCATTCCACTGGCCTTCGTGGCGGGGGACGGGCGCGATGACCCCCGCCTTGCCGCCCTGTCCACCATGCCGGAACGCATGCGCGCCCGCCTTGACGCGCTGCTGCGCACGGGGGGCACGGCCAATATGGAAGCCGCCCTGCGGCTTATGGCGCATCTGGCAGGTCGCTGTGCGGATGACGGCACCGCTCCCGTTCCCCTGCCACCCGCCGATGTGCTGCATGAAGCCGACCCGGCGCTGCCGCTGCGCGCCATGGTGGTGTTCTACCGCGCGCACCTGCTGGCCGGTGACATCGCACCCGTTACGCAGCTGGCAGCGCAACTGGCGCGCCACGGCATGGGGGCGGACCTTGTCTATGTCACATCGCTCAAGAACCCTGACTCCGCCCGGGTGGTGGCCGCACGGCTGACGGCCTGCCCGCCGGACGTCATCATAAACGCCACCTTCTTTTCCGCCCGCGCAGGGAATGACAGCCGTTCCCCGCTGGATCTCGCGGGCGTGCCGGTACTGCAGGTGCAGCAGCCGGGCATTCCCCATACCGTATGGCGCGACAGCGTGCGCGGCCTGTCGCAGGCCGACCTGGCCATGCAGGTGGTGCTGCCTGAACTGGATGGCCGCATTCCCGCCTGCCCCATTTCCTTCAAGGAAGAAACCACCCCCGGCCTGCCCGCGCGCCATGAACCCTATCCCGATGGCATCACCCTGACCTGCGCACGCGCGGTCGGATGGGCGCGGCTGGGGCATGAAGCGCCCGCCGCGCGACGGGTGGGGATCATCCTGTCCGATTATCCCGGCGCGCAGGGTGCCCCCACGGGACAGGCGGCGCATGCCGTGGGGCTGGACAGTTTCGCAAGCCTTGAACACATCCTGCGCCTGCTGCGCGACGCCGGTTACGATACGGGTGATGCGTCCCTGCCCACGGCGGATGCACTGGCCCACATGCTGGCGCGGGCACCGGCGCGACCCTTCGTTTCCGTCACCACCTACCGCCAGTGGCTGGGCGCACTACCCGCCACATTGCGCGACGCACTGGCCGCCTGCTGGGGCGCGCCGGAAGAGGATCCGGCAGTAACCGATGGCCGGTTCTGCCTGCGTCATGTCCATCTTGGCCATATCCTGATGGCATTGCAGCCCGATCGCGGGGCCACGACCGACCGGCATGCGGGCTATCATGATCCCGACACGCCACCACGCCATGCCTATGTCGCGTTCTACCTGTGGCTGCGCCATGAACGGCAACTGGACGCCATGGTGCATCTGGGCACGCATGGCACGCTGGAATGGCTGCCAGGCAAGGCCGCGGCCCCGTCGGCCACGTGCTGGCCATCGGTGCTGGTTGGCGGCATGCCGGTCATTTACCCCTTCATCGTCAACAACCCTGGCGAGGCCGCCGCAGCCCGGCGCAGGCTGGGGGCGGTCACCATCGGGCACATGACGCCGCCCATCGTGCCTGCTGGTTCAGCGGGGGCCGATACGGGCGACCTTGAACGGCTGATTGATGAATATGCCGCCGCTGACGGACTGGACCGCAGGCGGGGCGCGATCCTGCGCGGGGACATCCTGCAACGCGCCGACAGCCTTGGCCTGCTGAATGAAACCGGCCTGACCCGCACCGATGACGAGGACGAAGCCCTTGCCCGGCTTGATGCCTATCTGTGTGACGTAAAGGACCTGCAGATCCGCGACGGACTGCACGTATTCGGCAATCCGCCGCCGCGCGCGACCGAACTGGCGCAGGCCATCGCACGGTCATGCGGCGGGGTGGCGACGGACGACATCACCACCCGCCTGCTGGCCTGCGGCCCTGCGGAAAGCGCGGCGCTGCTGGCGGCGCTGGACGGACGGTTCGTCCCGGCGGGGCCGGCGGGCGCGCCCACGCGGGGCCGGGCCGACGTACTGCCGACGGGGCGCAACCTGTACGCCATGGACCCGCGCGCCATTCCCACCCGGTCCGCCATGGTGCTGGCGCAGCGCACGGCGGAAGTGCTGCTGGAAGGGCACCTGCAGGATCAGGGCGAGCCGCTGTGCAGTCTGGTCATTGACCTGTGGGGATCGGCCAGCCTGCGCACGGGGGGCGAGGACCTTGCCCTTGCGCTGCTGCTGATGGGGGTGCGCCCGGTATGGGATGACGCATCAGGACGGGTCACGGGGATCGAGGTCATCCCGATGGCGGAACTCGACCGTCCGCGCGTGGATGTGACGCTGCGCCTGTCGGGCCTGTTCCGTGACGCTTTTCCGGGGCAGATCGCCCTGTTTGAACAGGCGGTGCAGGCCGTGGCCGCACGTGGTTTCGAGGCCCCCGGCCTCAACCCGCTGGCGGCACAGGCGGCGGGGCTGGACGGGGCGACGCTGCAGGCCGCGACCGCACGCATGTTTGGCGCGGCGCCCGGCAGTTACGGCACGGGGATGGAAGACCCGCTGGCGCGTGGCACATGGTCAACGCGTGACGATCTGGGACAGGCATGGCTGGATGGGTCGGCATGGACCTATGGCGGCAACCGCGAGGGACAGCGCCAGCCCGACGCGCTGGCCGCGCGCATGGCGGGGGCGGCGGTCGTGCTGCATGTGCAGGACAGTGCCGAAACCGACATTCTGGAAAGCGCGGACATGGCCACCCATGAAGGCGGCATGGCCGCGGCGGCCAGCATGCTGGGCAATACGCCGCGCCTGCTGCATGGCGATACCTCCCGCCCCGATGCGCCGCGCCTGCGGGCCACGGCGCAGGAAGTGGCCCGGATCACGCGCGGACGGCTGACCAACCCGGCGTGGCTGGCGGGCATGCGCCGCCATGGCTACCGGGGCGCTGCGGACATCGCACGCGGGGTAGAGGCCCTGCATGGTTTCGCCGCAACCATGCCTGCGCGTTTCGACCGGCAGTTTGACCTGACCTTCCACGCCGTGCTGGACGACCCGGACATGGATGCCTTCCTGCGCCACGCCAATCCCGACGCGCATGCCGCCATACGCCGCCTGCTGGCCGATGCGCTGCGCCGCGACCTGTGGCGGCCGCGCAGCAATTCCGCGGCCATGCTGCTGGATGATACACGGCCATGACCACGCCACCCGCCATACGCGGCTGGTGTCCCGGCCTGCACACTCCCATGGAAGCCGCCGATGGCTGGCTGGCCCGCGTGCGCCCGCCACTGGGCCGCCTGTCCGGGACACAGGCGCGACAGATCGCCCGCGCCGCCACCATGCATGGCAATGGCCTGATCGAACTGACCAGCCGGGGCAACCTGCAACTGCGTGGCCTGACGCCACACAGCGCCCGCGCCTTTGCCCGCGACATGCACGCGGCAGGACTGGCCAGCAGCGATGCCGCGACCGAGGCACGGCGCAGCCTGCTGCTGTCGCCACTGGCCGGGATCGACCCGGATGCGGCACCCGATGCGCTACAGGTGATCCGGGCGCTGGATGCCGCCCTTGCCGGTGCCGATACGCTGTGTGGGCTGCCCGCCAAATTCGTGGTGGGCGTGGAATGTGGAGGATATATCCCCGCAGGGACGCTGCGCGCGGATATTGTCGCCCGCGCCACGAATGGCGGGTGGCTGGTGGTCTGTGGTGATCGCGCGCTGGCCTGCGCTGGACATGACGTTCCACCCGTTGCTGTCGCGCTGGCGCATGCGCTGGCGGCAGCATCCCCCGCCGCACGGCCCCTGCGTGATCCCATGCTGGGCCGGGTCGCCTTTGCCCGCATCGGGCGACAGAATACTATGGCCGCCCCACCCGCGACCCGGCACAGCCCCCGGCCTGCAGGACCCCTGCCCGGTCACGCCATGGGCGCCGTGCTGCCGCCCGGTCCCGTTACCGCCCGCATGTTCGAAGACATTGCGCAATGGTGCGATGACCACGGAAATGGCCATATGCGCGTGGCCCCGTGGCGCGCGATCGTGCTGGAACAGTGCGCGGTGCCCCCCGCCCTGCCCGGCCTGATCACGCACGCGGATGACCCACGCCTGCGCATATGGGCGTGCATCGGCACACGTGGCTGCGCGTGTGCTGCGCGCGACGTGATTGCGGACGCGCAGGTACTGGCCCCCGACCTGCCGCCGGGTGTCAGCCTGCATGTATCAGGCTGCGCCAAGGGATGCGCCCACCCCGCTCCTGCCGACATCACGCTGGTGGCGGGACCGGACGGGTATGGCCTATGCCCGCATGGCCGGGCGGACAATACGCCTGTGGACATCGGGCTTTCACTGGCACAGATACATCCGATCGTGCGGGGCTGGTCCCGGCACCCCACCAATCCCACCCCACGCAACGGGAGAACTGAACCGGCATGACCCCGCAGACGGAACCGTACGACTATATTCATGACGGGGCGGCGATTTATGCCCGTTCCTTTGCCATCATCCGCGCCGAAGCCGACCTGAGCGGGCTGACCAAGGCCGAAGCCCGCGTGGTCGTGCGCATCATCCACGCCTGCGGCATGGTGGATGTGGTGAAATCCATCCGCATGTCCCCCGATTTCGTAAGCAGTGCGCGCGCAGCCCTGCTGGCGGGCCGGCCCATCCTGTGTGATGCGAACATGGTCGCCCATGGCGTGACCCGCGCGCGCCTGCCTGCCGACAACGCGGTCATCTGCACACTGCGCGACCCGCGCACGCCCGTGATTGCAAAGGAAATCGGCAATACCCGCTCGGCCGCGGCGATGGACCTGTGGGGCGACCGGCTGGATGGCGCGGTGGTGGCCATCGGCAACGCGCCGACCGCGCTGTTCCACCTGCTGGAAATGATTCGCGCGGGCGCACCCCGGCCGGCGGCGGTCATTGGCATGCCGGTCGGTTTTGTCGGGGCGGCGGAATCCAAGGACGCGCTGGCGGAATTTGGCGACCTGCCGTTCATTATCGTGCGCGGACGTCTGGGGGGCAGCGCCATGGCGGCGGCCACCGTCAACGCGCTGGCGAGTGAAGCGGAATGAACGCCAGCGCCGCGACAGGCCGCCTGTCCATCCTTGGCATGGGGCCGGGTGATCCGGAACTGATGACCCTGAAGGCCGCGCGCATGCTGCGCGAAAGCCCGGTGGTGGCATGGTTCTGCCGTCATGACCGGCCCGGTCATGCCCGCCAGATCGCTGGCGACATGCTGCCCGCACAGGCCGAGACCCTGCGCTTCGCCTATCCCTTCACCACGGAAATCCCGGTCAGCGACCCGGCCTATCTGGTGCGCATGGCGGCATTTTACGATGACTGCGCCGGACAGATCGCAACCCGCCTGCAGAACGGACAGGACGTGGCCCTGCTGTGTGAAGGGGACCCGTTCCTGTTCGGGTCGGCCATGTATGTGTTCGACCGCCTGCAGGACCGTTTTGCCTGCACCGTGGTGCCCGGCATTACCGCCATGGCGGGATGCTGGTCGGCCGCGCGGCAGCCGATGGTGCATGGGGATGACGTGCTGTGCGTCATTCCCGGCACGCTGGATGAAGCGGCGCTGACCGCAGCACTGGAACGCGCGGATGCCGCCGTCATCATGAAGCTGGGCCGCAACCTTGAAAAGGTGCGGACCGCGCTGCGCCATGCGGGGCGCGAGGACCGCGCGATCTATGTCGAACGCGCGACCCAGCCGCAGCAGCGCTGGATGAGGCTTGCGGACATGACGGGACCGGCCCCCTATTTCTCCATCATCCTTGTCCCCGGGCGGGAGGACGCGCGATGACGCAGGCGGCAGGGCGCATCTTCATCGTGGGGCTTGGCCCCGGCGCGCCGGAACAGCAGACCCCGCAGGCCGGTCATGCACTGGCGCAGGCAACCGACCTGATCGGCTACGCACCCTATGTCGCCCGGGTCAAATCCGGGCCGGAGGTCGTGCGCCACGCATCCGACAACCGCGTGGAACTGGACCGCGCGCGCCATGCCATTGAACTTGCACTGGCGGGCCGGACCGTGGCGGTCGTATCCGGCGGGGATGCAGGCGTATTCGGCATGGCCAGCGCCGTGTTCGAAGCCATCGATCACGGCCCCGCCGCATGGCGGGGGGTGGATGTCACGGTCATACCCGGCGTCTCAGCCGTGCTGGCCGCAGCCGCCCGGCTGGGTGCGCCGCTGGGGGGGGATTTCTGTGTCATTTCCCTGTCGGACAACCTCAAGCCGCGCGAGGTGGTGCACCGCAGGCTGGCCGCCGCCGCGGGCGCGGGGCTGGTCATTGCGCTGTACAATCCACGTTCAAAGGCCCGGCCCGACCAGCTGGGCGAAGCGCTGGACCTGCTGCGCACCATTTTGCCCGGCGATGTGCCGGTCGCCTTCGCCCGCGCCATAGGCCGCCCGGATGAACGCGTGATCCTGACCGATATCGCCCATGCCGACCCCGAACAGGTGGACATGAGCACGCTGGTGCTGATCGGCTGCCCGCTGACCCATGTGATTGACCGCGCGGATGGCGGGAAATGGCTCTATACCTCCCGCCGGGTGGATGAGACGTGCGCATAAAGGCACTCCAGCCATGCCATGGCGCCCCCCGCATCGGCCACGGTGGGGGCCGGGGCCACAGGCGGGCGATCGACCATGATGACCGGCAGGCCCAGTACGCGCGCGGCCTCCAGCTTGGCAGATGTTGCCGTGCCGCCGGAATTCTTGGTGATGATCACATCAATGCGTTCAGTGCGCAGCAGCGCATCCTCGGCCGCGACATCAAAGGGACCACGCGCCTGCAGCACCCGCGCGCCGGGCGGCAGCAGGGCTGCATCGGGCCGGTCCACGCTGCGCAGCAGCCAGTCATGCGCCCCCGCATGATGGAAGGGCAGCAGGTCCTTGCGCCCCACCGTCAGCAGCACGCGGCGCGGCGTGGCGCCCAGTGCGCGGGCAGCGGCCTGCATGTCGCCCACCCGTATCCAGCGGTCCCCCGCCACCGGCGTCCAGCCGGGACGTTCCACGCGCAGCAGCGCGACACCCGCCTGCGCACAGGCCTGTACGGCATTGGCGCTCATGCGCACGGCAAAGGGGTGGGTCGCGTCAATGACCGCCTCGATCCGGTGCGCCACCAGCCACTCCCGCAGGCCGTCCACCCCGCCAAACCCGCCGATCCTGACCGCAAGCCGTGGCAGGACGGGCGCGCGCGTGGCCCCGGCGAGGGAGACCGTGACATCAAACCGTGCGGCCGCCTGTTCCAGAAGGCCATACAGCGCGCGGGCCTCCGTCGTGCCACCCAGAACCAGAACCCGCATCTTTTCCCCCCTGCCTGCAACGGGGCCTGCGCATGACCACCCCATGGCTGCATGTTATCGGCATTGGCGAGGAAGGTGTCGAGGGCCTGCCCCCGGCCCTGCGCACCCTGATCGCGGGCGCGGACCTGGTGGTGGGTGGCGCGCGCCACCTGGCCCTTGCGGCGACGGTGACAACCGGGCGCACGCTGGCCTGGCCGCACCCCTTTGTCGATGGCGTTGCCCGGTTGCTGGCCCATCGCGGGCAGGCCGTGTGCGTGCTGGCATCTGGTGATCCGTTCCTGTTCGGAGTGGGCAGCACGCTGTGCCGCCACGTGCCGATGGGTGAAATGCGGTGTTATCCCGCGCCGTCTTCCGTAGCACTGGCATGCAACCTGCTGGGCTGGGCGGAACAGGATGTGAATGTCCTGTCCCTGTGCGGTCGCCCGATGGAGGCCGTGGCCCCTGCCCTGCAGCCCGGTGCGCGGCTCGTGGTGCTGTCGGCGGATGAAGAAACGCCTGCGCGGTTCGCGCGCTGGCTGCACGAACGCGGCTTTGGTCCGTCCACCATGCATGTGCTGGGCGCGCTGGGCGGGGCGGGACAGACGCACCACACCGCAACAGTTGCGGACATGGCGGCGGATGCGCCCCGCCCGCCCCGGCTGAACCTGATGGCGCTGGATATCGTGGCGACACGTGATGCGCTGGTCATCCCGCTGGCCTGCGGGCTACCTGATGAGATGTTTGCCCATGACGGGCAGATCACCAAGCGCGAGATCCGGGCAGCAACCCTGTCTGCCCTTGCCCCGCGACGGGGCGAAGTGCTGTGGGACATTGGCGGCGGATCGGGGTCGATCAGCATTGAATGGATGCTGCGCCACCCGGCCAACCGGGCTGTCGCCATTGAAAAATCGGCTGACCGCCGTGCCCGCATCGCCCGTAACGCCCTGAACCTTGGCGTGCCCGCGCTGCATATCGTAGCGGGGGAAGCGCCTGCAATCCTGCCCACACTTGCGGCCGATGGCCTGCCACCACCTGATGCCATTTTCATTGGTGGCGGCATAAGCAGTCCCGGCATGCTGGACGCGGCATGGCGCGCGCTGCGGCCAGGCGGGCGGCTGGTCGCCAATGCCGTCACACTGGAAAGCGAGGCAGCGATCATGGCCGCCCATGCCCGCCGGGGCGGCACGCTGACGCGCATGCAGGTGGAACGGCTGGAGGCCATCGGGCGCTTCCACGGATTCCGCCCCGGCATGACCGTGACCAGCTACGCCGTCACCCGCGCGCAGGACGCATCCGCATGATCGTCGCGGGACTTGGCCTGCGCAGCGGGTGCGCGGCGGGGGCGATCCTTGACCTGCTGCAGGCGGCCCACGAACGCTGTGGCAGGCAGGCGGACCTTGTGGCCGTGCCCGCCTTCCGCTACCGCGAGGCCGGGCTGCAGGCGGCACTCGCCCGGCTGGGCCTGACGCTGTGCGCGGTGACGCCGGATGAACTGGCCGCGGCACAGCCGCGCTGCCTGACCCGATCTGCCCGCGCGCAGGCTGCACTGGGTGTCGCGTCGGTGGCGGAAGGCTGCGCGCTGGCGGCGGCGGGGCCGTACTCACGACTGATCGTGCCGCGCCTGACCGGCACCCACGCAACATGTGCCATGGCACAGGGAGAGGATGCATGACCGTACACTTCATTGGCGCAGGTCCGGGCGCTGCCGACCTGCTGACCCTGCGTGGGCGCGACCTGCTGGCGGCATGCCCGGTCTGCCTGTACGCGGGTTCCATCGTACCGGCCGAAATGCTGGAACACTGCCCGCCAGATGCGCGGCTGGTGGATACTGCCCCGCTGACGCTGGACCTGATCGAGCAGGAATATCTGAAGGCCCATGCGGCGGGACAGGATGTGGCGCGCCTGCATTCAGGTGATCTGTCTGTCTATAGCGCGGTAGCCGAACAGATCCGCCGTCTGGACCGCCATGGCATTCCGTGGACCATGACACCGGGCGTGCCAGCCTTTGCTGCTGCCGCTTCCGTTCTGGGGCGGGAACTGACGGTGCCCGAAGTGGCGCAGAGCGTGGTGCTGACGCGTGTCAGCGGGCGGGCATCGGCCATGCCGGACCGTGAAAAACTGGTCGCTTTCGGCGCGACGGGCGCAACGCTTGCAATCCATCTGGCCATTCATGTGCTGGACCGGATCGTGGCCGACCTGACGCCGCTTTATGGTGCGGACTGTCCCGTGGCCATTGTGGCGCGGGCGACATGGCCTGACCAACTGGTGCTGCGCGGCACGTTGGGGGATATCTGTGCGAAGCTGTCGGAAAATCCCATCGAGCGCACGGCACTGGTGCTGGTGGGCCGGGCGCTGGGCACGCACAATTTCAGGGAAAGCGCGTTGTACAACGCCGATTATCATCGCCGCTTCCGGTCCTGAACGACAGCGCCAGAAAGTATCGAGACCAAAAGATAAAAAATTTTGGGTGCCGCCTTCTTCAAAAGGCGGCGTTCCCTGAAACTTTTTTGGGGAAATTTTACCAAAAACTTTTATCCAGAAGTAGTAATCATCCATCTTTTGCCGTTTTGGTAAATAAAACCGGATATGATGATACCGCGTTTCAGCCCCTGACCGGATGCGGGCCATGCCGGGCAACCAGCGTGCCCGCGCGGTCGAACAGCAGCACATCCAGCACGCAGTCATTGCCAGCCAGCACATCGGCCGCCGCCTGCCACGCCCCGTGCGCAACAGCCGGACCAAGGGGATACCCGGCCCCGGCCGCCAGCGCGAAGGCGGCGGCGACGGAATGGCTCCGTGCAATGTCCTCCACCAGCGGATCAGGTCCCCCCATCCCCTGCGCAAGCGCCGCCAGCCGCGTCATGTCCGCCTGTCCACGGCGGGAATGCAGATCAAGAAAACCCTGCGCCAGCTTGGTCATCTTGGCCACGCCGCCACCAATGGTCACACGCCCCACCGGATGACGGCGCAGGTATTTCAGCAGGCCACCGGCAAAATCCCCCATTTCCAGCATGGCTTCTTCCGGCAGGTCGTACAGCGCCCGCGTGGCCCGTTCCGACACATCGCCCGTGCAGCCCGCCACATGCGGCAGGCCCAGCGCGCGCGCCACGTCCACGCCGCGATGGATGCTGTCGATCCACGCGGCACAGGAAAACGGCACGACAATGCCCGTCGTGCCCAGAATGGACAGACCGCCCACGATTCCGAGACGGCCATTGAGCGTATGACGCGCCATGTCCTGCCCACCCGCGACGGACACCGTGACCACAACATCCGGTTCCCGCCCCGCCACGTCACGCAGGGCGGTCCGGATCATGCGGCGGGGCACCGGGTTGATGGCGGGCTCGCCCGGCGGGACGGGCAGGCCGGGCAGGGTCACGGTGCCCACGCCTTCGCCCGCACGAAACACCACGCCACTTCCCGGTGGCCCACGACGCACGTCCACACGCACATGCGCGCCGTGTGTCACATCCGGGTCGTCGCCTGCGTCCTTCACAACCTCCGCCCATGCGCCATCACCATCATGCCCGTGGGCCGCCAGCGCGAACGCCACATGCTGCCCGCCAGGCAGGATAATGGTCACAGGGTCGGGAAACGCTCCCCCGCACAAGCCACACCATGCGGCACGGGCGGCGGCGGTGGCGCAGCTGCCAGTGGTCCATCCCCGGCGCAGGCTGGTATGGGTACGCTCCATCTGGGTGGTCTTCTTTCCCTGCAGGGGTAAAAGGTGACTTGGCTCAACACGGTCTAGCAGGAACGGATACGATGACACGAGGGCTGATGATAGCCGCGCCCCGATCTGGTGGCGGCAAGACCACGCTGACGCTGGCCCTGCTGGCCGCCCTGCGCCGCAGGGGTATTGCCGTGCGCGGGGCCAAGACCGGGCCGGACTATATCGACCCTGCGTTCCATGAAGCGCTGACCGGGCTGTCCAGCCTCAACCTGGACAGCTGGGCCATGCCGCCCGCGCTGCTGGATGATGTCATGTCGCAGGCGTGTTCAGGCTGCGACATGCTGGTGACCGAAGCCTCCATGGGTCTGTTTGACGGACTGATGGAGCCACGCGGCGCGCGGGGCGCGCCTGCGGATATCGCCGCACGCTTTGGCCTGCCGGTCGTGCTGGTGCTGGATATTTCCGGGCAGGGGCAGTCAGCGGCGGCCACCGCGCTGGGTTTTGCAACGCTTGATCCCTCCGTCCGGATCGCGGGGGTCATCCTGAACCGCGTGGGGTCCCCCCGTCATGCCGCCATGGCGACACGGGCCATTACCGCCACGGGCATACCGGTACTGGGCGCATTCGGGCGTGATACGCAACTGCAGATGCCCGAACGCCATCTGGGACTGGTACAGGCGCGGGAGCATGGCGGGCTGGATGCACTGGCCGAACGTCTGGCCACGCAGGCCGAACGAGACCTTGACCTTGACGCCATACTTGCCTGCGCCATGCCACAGTCCCCTGCCGCTGCGACTGACGCCATTGCCATCGCTCCACCGGGGCAGCGGATCGCGGTGGCGAATGACGCGGCCTTTTCCTTCCTGTACGCACACGTGGCGGCAGGCTGGCGCAGGGCGGGGGCAGAACTGCATTTTTTCTCCCCGCTGAATGACGAAGGCCCGGCGGACGGATGCGATGCCTGCTGGCTGCCTGGCGGCTATCCCGAACTGCATGCCGGGCGGCTGGCGGCAGCGGACCATTTCCGCCATGCGCTGGCATGCTTCGCGCAGACCCGGCCGGTGCATGGGGAATGCGGGGGATTCATGGTGCTGGGTGAAAGCCTGACGGACAAGGCAGGGGAAACCCACCGCATGACCGGGCTGCTGGGGCATGCCACATCATTTGCGCGGCGACGGATGAACCTGGGCTATCGCACGGCGCAACTGCGCCACGACTGTGCCATTGGCCGGGCGGGGACGGTCCTGCGCGGGCATGAATTCCATTACGCCACCGTGACAGATCCGGGTAATGACACGACACTGGCGGACATGCACGACGGATACGGCGAACCACGTGGCACGGGCGGGGGCCGGCGCGGGCTGGTATCGGGCACGTTCTTCCATATCCTGTCCACGCTGCCCGCATTGCACGACGGGGCTACATGCACACCCGGCATACCCGCATCCGCCACGGCGCAGGTATCGGAACAAACATGATGGACAACATTACCACCAGTATTTAATAATAATTATCACTTACTATTATTGTCCGGATAATACCGCCTTATGCGACTGAGTGACCTGCCACGCGGAACCGACGCCGTGATCGACAGCGTTGATGACCACGGCAGCACAGACCCCGTGGCCCACAGACTGCGTGAACTCGGCTTCGTGCCGGGGGAGGCGGTGCGCGTTGTCGCGACCGCGCCACTGGGGGGGGATCCGCTGGCGGTGCGCATCGGCTTCACACGATTTGCCCTGCGCCGCACGGAAGCCGATCGCGTGAACGTCCATGCCGCGGTTGGGACACCGGCATGACCACACTCAACATCGCACTGGTCGGCAATCCGAACTGCGGCAAGACCGCGCTATTCAACCTGCTGACCGGCAGCAGGCAGAAAGTGGCCAATTACGCCGGTGCTACGGTGGAACGCAAGGAAGGCTGGTTCACCACACCCGCGGGCCATACCGTGCGCCTGCTGGACCTGCCCGGCGCATACAGCCTGAACGCCACCAGCCCCGATGAAGCCGTCACCCGCGATGTCTGCGCCGGCACCTACAAAGGGGAGGCTGCGCCCGACCTGCTGGTCTGCGTTGCGGATGCGACGAACCTGCGGCTGCACCTGCGCTTCGTGCTGGAAATGCGCAACCTTGGCCGGCCGGTGGTACTGGCACTGAACATGATCGATGCGGCCCAGCGCGGCGGCATGGAGATCGACCTGCCCCGCCTGCAGGCGGAAATCGGCATGCCGGTGGTGCCCACGGTGGGAATCAGGCGGGACGGCGCACGCAGCCTGCTGACACAGCTGGACGAAACCCTGCCCCCCGTGCCCACGCCCCTGCCCGCGGGCACCGACCTGCATGCACTGGTGCGGCAGATCCTGTCGGACTGCGTGACCCAGTCCACCCCCCTGTCCGACCGGGTGGAAGAACGGCTGGACCGATGGGTGCTGCACCCGGTCTGGGGGCCGGTCATCCTGATCGTGCTGCTGTTCTTCATGTTCCAGGCGGTTTTTTCATGGGCCCAGCCCGTCATGGACGGAATCGATGCGGGCATGGGCTGGCTGGGGCAGCAGGTCGGGCAGATGCTGCCCGATGGCGTGCTGCGCAGCCTGATCGTGGATGGCGTGATCGCGGGGGCCGGCAGCGTGGTGACGTTCCTGCCGCAGATCCTGATCCTGTTTGCATGGATACTGGCGCTGGAGGAATCGGGCTACCTGCCCCGGGCCGCGTTCCTGCTGGACCGGCTTATGTCATTCGCGGGGCTGAGCGGGCGTTCCTTCATTCCGCTGCTGTCCAGCTTTGCCTGCGCCGTGCCCGGGGTCATGGCCACGCGCACGATCCAGAACCCGCGTGACCGGCTGGTGACCATTCTGATCGCGCCGCTCATGACCTGTTCGGCCCGGCTGCCGGTCTATACGCTGCTGATCGGGGCATTCATTCCCCACCGCAACATCGCCGGATTCCTGAACCTGCAGGGGCTTGTCCTGTTCGGGCTGTATGCGCTGGGCATCATCTCCGCCGTGGTGGTGGCGCGCATACTGCGCTGGCGCAATGCCGACCGGCAGGAAGCCACCCTGCTTATGGAACTGCCTGCCTACCGCCTGCCCAACCCGCGCGACCTTGCGCTGGGGCTGTGGGAACGCGCGCGCATCTTCCTGCTACGCGTGGGCACGACCATTGTCTCGCTCACGGTGCTGTTGTGGGGCCTGTCCAGCTTTCCCGCCCCGCCGCCGGGTGCGCCTGGGCCTGCCATCGACTGGAGCCTTGCAGGCCGGATCGGCCACCTGATGCTGCCGGTCTTCGCGCCGCTGGGCTTCAACTGGCAGATCTGCGTGGCGCTGATTCCCGGGCTTGCCGCGCGTGAAGTCGCGGTGGGTGCGCTGGCCACGGTCTATTCCCTTGGCTCCGGCACGGATACCGATCAGGCGGCCATCCAGCTTGGGCAGATGCTGCCCACGCACTGGAGCATGGCGACCGCGCTGTCGCTGCTGGCGTGGTATGTCTACGCGCCACAATGCGTTGCAACGCTGGCGGTCATCCGGCGGGAGACGTCATCATGGCGCGTGGTGGCGCTTGCGGCGGGGTACCTGTTTGCCCTTGCCTATGTCGCGGCGTTCCTGACCTACCATATCGCACGGATGTTCTGATGCATTTCACGACGCTGCTGCAGACGCTGCTGGCCTGCGGGCTGGTGCTGGCGTGCGCGCTGTACTGGGCGGGACGGCTGTTTCCGGCACTGGCGCGCAAGGGCTGGCACCAGACAGGCAGCCTGCTGCGGTGGCTTCATGCCCCTGCCGCCATGACCCGCTACGCCACCCGGCGCGCCGCACCCCGTTCCGCTGGCGGATGCGGCGGATGTTCCGGCTGTCGTGGTGAAACCTGTAGCACAGACAGAAAAGCGGTCAGGTAAGTACGGGTATTTTAAACAAATGACGCGATGGATCAGTGCACCGGGATGGGTTATATAGACCATCTGGTTTTCTGTTAAATCGTGTACCATGGTTTTTGTCTATACAAATTCGGAATAAATACTATTCTATATAATATGTAATATATGTCTGCTGTTCATATGATATGCCTGCGCCCACTGCTATTACCGGCATGTCCGTCTTCCCTATAACGTCACGTCCGGCACGCCGTGTGCCTACTTGTCCCATACTGCATGCCCCACGGTCCGCATGGCTCGTGGCTGCAGGCCGTCCTTGTCCCTTTTGCGAGGTAACTCAATGTCCAAGCCTAACCTGAGCGCTGAAGTCCTGATTTCGGCACTGGAACAGGCCATAGACGCAACCGTTATTATCGATGACCAGAACCGTGTCATCTTTTTCAATAGCGCTGCGGAAAACCTGTGGGGTCTGGACAAGAAGGACGTGCTTGGCCAGAACGTGAACGTGCTGGTGCCCATGCTGCATCGCAACGGACATGACGCGTTTGTGGACCGCAGCCGATCCAGCAGCCAGAACCGTATTGTCGGCACATCGCGTGAGGTGGAGTTCACCCGCAGCGACGGGGAATACATCTGTGGCGAACTGTCCCTGTCGAAGGTCGTGACCGATAACGGACGCATCTTCTTCATGGGGGTGATGAAAAACGTCACCAACGAAAGCCAGCAGCGCAAGATCCTGATCCTGCAGAACGACGTGCTGCAGGCGCTGGCCAGCGACATGGTCATACAGGATGTGGCCGACCTGCTGTGCCGCCGGGTGGAAAGCTTCGTGCCCGGCACGGTTGCGGTGCTCATGCTCATCACGCCTGACGGGCAGCTGCGTGTCCTGTCCAGCCCCACACTGCCCAAGCGGTACCGGGCATCGCTGGAAAGCCTGTACATTTCATCGTCCGAGCTGGAGAAGCTGCGGCTTGATCCCAAATACGCCACGCGCCTGGTGTGGGACAGCTACCGCTCGCTCGGGATCTCGCTGGGGCTGCAGCAGTGTTTCTGCACGCCGGTCTGCACCCGGTCGGGTCAGGTCAAGGGCATTTTCGCCCTGTATTCGCGTGAGGACCAGGGCCGCAACACATGGCCGCAGCGCATCGTCGATTCCTGCATTCCCTTCTGTGCACTGGCGTTCGAGCAGAATGCAACGCAGGAACACATCTCCCACCTTGCCAATTTCGACAGCCTGACCGGGCTGCTCAACCGGTCCTCGGTCCACAAGGTGATCGAGAGCATGATCAACAAGCAGGATGGCAACCGCCAGTTTGCCATCTTCATGCTGGACATCGACCGCTTCCGCGACATCAACGACGCCCTGGGCCATGTCTATGCCGACCAGTTCCTGGTTGAAATCGCGGCCCGTATCCGCGCCATCGCGCTGGATGGGTATGTCATCAGCCGCTCGGGCGGGGATGAATTCGTGGTGGTGGTGCCCAACTGCCCCAACAAGGAAGCCGCCGAATTTGCCGAATGCCTGCTGACCACCATCGCCAAGCCCATGCAGATCGGGCAGAACACACTGACGATTTCCTGCTCCATCGGCATCAGCACCTATCCCGATAACGGGCCGGACAGTGAATCGCTGCTCAGCACGGCGGACGTGGCGCTGCGACAGGCCAAGGAAGACGGGCGCGGCACCTTCCGCTTCGCCAACCTTGAAAAGAACCAGGTGGCGCAGGACCGTCTGGTGCTGGGCTCCGCGCTGCGTGATTCACTGGCCAAGGGCATGCTGAACCTGCATTACCAGCCGCAGGTGCGCACGCATACGCTCGAACTCAGCGGGGTGGAAGCCCTGTCGCGCTGGCATCATCCGACGCTGGGCAACATCTATCCCTCGCGCTTTATCGCGGTGGCGGAGGAAACCGGCCAGATCGAGGCCATCGGCCGGTGGTCGCTGCTGGAGGCCTGCCGCCAGATCGTGAAATGGGACCGCGACGGCATCCATGTGCCGACCGTGGCCGTGAATCTGTCGGCGGTGCATTTCCGCAACCGCGCGCTGCCTGAACACATCGCCGCCCTGCTGAAGGACCACGACCTCAAGGCCGCGCGCCTGACGGTGGAAATCACCGAAAGCGTGATGATGGACAACAGCCGCGATACCGAGGAAGTGCTGCAGTCCATCCGCAACCTTGGCTGTGGCCTGTCGATGGATGATTTCGGGACGGGGTATTCGTCGCTGTCGCGCCTGACGCGCCTGCCGCTGACGGAAATCAAGATCGACCGCAGCTTCATCAATGATTTCGAATACGACACCAACGCGCAGGCCGTGACCATGGCCGTGATCGGCATTGGCTCGCGCCTTGGCATGACGGTCGTGACCGAAGGGGTGGAGACCGAACAGCAGCGCGAACTGCTGGAAGAACTGAACTGCGACGTGATGCAGGGCTACCTGTTCGCCAAGCCGCTGGCCCCCGACGACCTGGAAAAATGGGTACGGCAGCACAAGACGGTCAAGAAGACCCCGCCGGCCGGCGCAGCTGCCAAAACGGTTTCCGATAAGAAGAAATCGTCCTAGATTGAGTACCGGTAATTCCCCGTTTCCCGCTTCGTATCGAGGTAACAGAATGTCCGCACACCATGATAACAGGCTTCGTGCCCTAACACATGAAGATGCCGACTTCTGGGCGGACGTGGTGGATAATGTCCTGATCGTGGCGGTCACTGACCGCAAGGGGATCATTACCTACGTTAACGACAAATTCTGCCAGATCAGCCAGTACTCGCGTGAAGAACTGCTGGGCCACACCCACCGTATCCTGAATTCCGGGGAGCATAACAAGGCGTTCTTCCGCGACATGTACCGCACCCTGTATTCGGGGGAGACATGGTATGGCAACCTGTGCAACCGCGCCAAGGACGGCAGCCATTACTGGGTGGCGACCACCATTATCCCCCACAAGAACGCAAACGGGGACATAAGCGGGTTCGTGGCAACCCGTTTCGAGATTACCGAACTCATGAACACCAAGGTCCGGCTGAAAAAACAGGCCGCGACCGATGTCATGACCGGACTGCTGAACCGTGGGGGGTTCAACGCAAGCCTTGTCACCGCGGTCGAGGCCAGCAAGCGCCGTAACGCCGACCCGCAGGTACTGGTGATGTTCGACCTTGACGGCTTCAAGCCCGTCAATGACATCCATGGCCACCATGCCGGTGATGAGGTGCTCAAGACCATTGCGACGCGCCTGATCGAAGTGATCGGGCCGCAGGATGCCATAAGCCGTCTGGGCGGGGATGAGTTCGCGGTGATCCTGCATCACAGCCTGAAGCACACGCCGCTGCAGACCATCCTGAACAAGATCCAGAACCTGCTGGAAGAACCGATCATGCTGGACAGCGCCACCGTGCGCATTTCCGGCAGTATCGGCGCCACCCCCATCACCAGCGAGGACACGCTGGAGGGGCTGCAGAAAAACGCCGATGTCGCGGTCTATGCCGCCAAGCAGGCGGGTGGCAAGCAGGCACGCATGTTCACACCCAGCCTGCACAAGACCACGATGGAGCGGGCCAAGATCCTGTCGGAAGCCCGGCAGGGCGTCGTGGAAAAGCAGTTCGAGGTCTATTACCAGCCCATCCTCAACGCCCGCACCGGCAGGATCGAACAGGCGGAAGCCCTGATGCGCTGGCACCATCCCGAACGTGGACTGCTGTCCGCCGGTGCCTTCACCGATGTGTTCGCGGATTCCGCGCTGGCCCAGATCATGGAAACGCATCTGGTGCAGTCCTTCCATGATGATATCCTGAAATGGAAGGAAGCGGGTCTTCCCAGCCTGCGGCTGGCGGTCAACCTGTCGCATCTGGACCTGCTGAACCTTGAACAGCAGATCGACCTGTTCAGTGAAATCAGGCAGCTCAACCTTGATCCCGGCACTTTCATGCTGGAAGTCACCGAACAGATGCTGCAGGGACGGCGCGCGGAAAAAAGTCGCCTGCGCCTGCGCGGGCTGGCCGAAGACGGGTTCGGCCTGGCGATGGACAATTTCGGATACGGAACTGTACGCCTGTCCACCCTGCGGGAACTGCCGTTACAGTCACTGAAGCTGGACCGTTGCCTGGTTCGCAATATCGGGTCGGATACCAAGGCACGCAGCCTTCTGGCCTCGCTCATCAAACTGGGTCACGGCTACAACCTTGCCGTAACGGTGGAAGGCGTGGAAACGCAGGACGAATTCGATACGGTGCGCAAGCTGGGCGTGGATTATGTGCAGGGTTTCTTCATTTCGCCTGCGGTCTCCGCCACGGAACTGATCCGCATTACCCGCGAAGAAGCCTGGAACCCCGCGCCGACCGCATCCTGATGCCTGTGCCATTGTACTGTTAACTAAAAAGACGTTGCTGGATGCTGCCTTTTTCCAAAAAATCCGGTGTTTCCAGAAGCTTTTTGGAAAAAGCTTTACCAAAAACTTTTATTTCCTGAACAAACTCTAGAAAATTTTACGTAGTTTCAGGAAATTATAAAGTTTCTGCTTGGTAAACAAAAAACCCACCCGGCAGCAGACCTGCCGGGTGGGTTTTCTTTCAGTCACGCCAGATCAGATATGGATCGCGCGCTTGTCCACATCCAGCGCCGCTTCCTTCACCGCTTCGCTCAGCGTGGGATGGGCGTGGCAGGTGCGTGCAATATCTTCCGACGACGCGCCGAATTCGATCGCCATTGTGCATTCGGCAATCAGTTCGCCCGCCATCGGGCCGATGATATGCACACCCAGCACCTGATCGGTGGTGGAATCGGCCAGAACCTTTACAAATCCGTCCGTCATGCCGATGGCGCGCGCACGGCCATTCGCAGTGAAGGGGAATTTACCAACCTTGTAGGAAACACCCTCTTCCTTCAGGTTTTCTTCGGTCTTGCCGACGGTTGCGACTTCCGGCCAGGTGTAGACCACGGCGGGGATGGCACCATAATTGACGTGGCCTGCCTGGCCCGCCAGCAGTTCGGCCACGGCAACGCCTTCTTCCTCGGCCTTGTGCGCCAGCATCGGGCCTGCAATCACGTCACCAATGGCATAGATGCCCGGCACGCTGGTTGCGTAATGCGCATCGGTGACGATCCGGCCACGCTTGTCCAGTTCAATACCGGCTTCTTCCAGCCCGAAGCCCTTGCTGGCCGCCGTACGGCCAATGGCCAGCAGAACCACGTCGGCTTCCAGCGTTTCCGCCGTCCCGCCCTGCGCGGGTTCCACGGTCAGGGTGACACCCTTGGCGGATTTTTCCGCCTTGGTCACCTTGTGGCCCAGCTTCATCTTCAGGCCCTGCTTGGTCAGGATGCGCTGGAAGGTCTTGGCCACTTCGTTATCCGTGCCCGGCACCAGACGGTCGAGGTATTCGATGACCGTCACGTCCGCGCCCAGCCGGTGCCATACGCTGCCCAGTTCAAGCCCGATCACGCCACCGCCGATCACGACCATCTTCTTGGGAACAGCGGAGAGTTCAAGCGCGCCGGTGGAGGTGACGATCTGCTTTTCATCAACATCCACGCCCGGCAGGCCTGCGCTGTCGCTGCCGCTGGCGATCACGATATGCTTGGCCGTGACCGGCTTGCCATCAACCGTGATACGGCCCGTGCCCTCGACCTTGCCTGTGCCCTTGAGCCAGGTGATCTTGTTCTTCTTGAACAGGAACTCCACGCCCTTCACGTTGGCGTCGACCACGGACTGCTTGCGCGCCATCATCTTCGCCAGGTCCAGCTTCACGCTGTCGATGATGATGCCCATCTCGCCATACTCATCCTTGGCGGCATGGAAGTTTTCGGACTGCTGCAGCAGCGCCTTGGACGGGATACAGCCAACATTCAGACAGGTGCCCCCCAGCGTCGCGCGCTTTTCCACACATGCCACCTTGAAACCAAGCTGGGCTGCGCGGATGGCGCACACATAGCCACCGGGGCCTGCGCCGATCACGATCACATCGTAATCCGTCTCCGCCGGGGCCTCGGCGGCAGCCTTGGGCGCGGGGGCCGTGGCAGGGGCGGCGGCAGCCGGTGCAGGCTGGGCTGGCCTGGCGGCGGCGGGTGCTGCCTTCTGGCCACCCGCGCCGGGGGTCAGGGTGGTCAGTACGGTGCCGACCTCAACCTCGTCGCCTTCCTTCACGGCGTGTGCGCCCAGCACGCCAGCCTGCGGGGCGGGGACTTCCACGCTGACCTTGTCGGTTTCCAGTTCAGCGACCGGATCATCCGCGTTCACGGTATCGCCGGGCTGCTTCAGCCACTTGCTGACCGTAGCCGTGGTCACACTTTCGCCCAGCGTGGGCACCTTGATGTCGATTGTCATGTCTATTCAGTCCTGCTTGCTATGCGGTTGCGCGTAGGGGCCGCGCATGGCACGGCCCCGGCAGGCATCAGACCTGCAGCAGCAGACGGCGCGGGTCTTCCACGTTCTGCTTGACCCGCACAAGGAAGCTGACCGCTTCCTTGCCATCCACGATCCGGTGATCGTAGGTCAGGGCGATATACATCATCGGGCGGATCACGACCTGCCCGTCAACCGCCACCGGACGATCCTGGATGGCATGCATGCCAAGGATGGCCGACTGCGGCGCGTTGATGATGGGCGTGGACATGAGCGAGCCATAGATTCCGCCATTGGTGATCGAGAACGTGCCACCCGATAGTTCATCGATCTTCAGCGTACCTTCGCGTGCCTTCTTCCCGAAGCCCGCAATGGTGCTTTCGATTTCGGCAAAGCTCATCTTGTCCGCGTCGCGGATTACGGGCACGACCAGCCCGTTGGGGCCACCCACGGCAATGCCCAGGTTCACGAATTCACGGTAGATCACGTCATCGCCGTCGATTTCGGCGTTGATGGCCGGGAATTCCTGCAGGGCCGCGATCACCGCACGGCTGAAGATGGACATGAAGCCCAGCTTGGTGCCGTTGTGCTTCTTGACGAACAGATCCTTGTATTCCGCGCGCATCTGCTTGACGGCGGACATGTCCACTTCGTTGAAAGTGGTCAGCAGGGCTGCGGTGTTCTGCGCATCCTTCAGGCGACGGGCGATGGTGCGACGCAGGCGCGTCATCTTCACGCGTTCTTCACGCGGGTCGTCCTGACGGGGCGGGCGTGCGGCGGCGGCAGGCTGGGCTGCTCGCGGCTGCGACAGGAATGTCTGCACGTCACCCTTGGTGATCCGGCCATCCTTGCCGGTGCCGGTGCCGACCTGGGCTGCGGACACGCCCTGCTCGGTCATCATCTTGCGCGCGCTCGGGAAAGCCACGGCTGCGGCACCCTGTGCCGCGACATCGGACGGCGGTGTTGCCGGGCGGGCAACCGGGCCGCTGGCGGCGGGCTGGGCCTGCACGCCCGCAGGGGCGGCTTCCTTCTTCGGCGCGGGGGCGGCCGCAGGCTTGGGGGCGGCGCCACTGCCGGCCTCGATCGTGGACAGCACGGTGCCGACCTCGACTTCCTCACCCTCGGGAACCAGCAGCGGGCCAAGCACGCCAGACTGCGGCGCGGGAACTTCCACGCTGACCTTGTCGGTTTCCAGTTCCACCAACGGGTCATCTTCCTTCACGGCATCACCGGGATGCTTCAGCCATTTTGCAACGGTTGCTGTGGTAACACTTTCACCCAGTGTCGGTACCTTGATATCGGCAGACATCTTTTAATTCCCAATCCCTTTGCCGCCCTGGCGCATCGGACACGTCCGGGCGGCCTTATCGTTATTCAGGGGAACGGCCAGACCGCCGTTCCCATTTCCCTTATGCGTAACCCGTGACGGTCAGGCGCTGACACCCAGCGCCCTGTTCACCAGCGCCGTCTGCTCGGCGACATGGATCTTCGCCAGGCCCGTGGCGGGGCTTGCCGCCGCCACACGCCCGACATAGGCCGGCCGCGTGCTCTTGTGGCCAACCGATGTCAGCACGCCTTCGATCAGGCGATCGACAAAGCTCCATCCACCCATGTTTTCCGGTTCTTCCTGGCACCAGATCACCTTGGCCTGCGGATAGCGGGCCAGCTCCTCGGCCAGCATCTTTTCGGGGAAGGGATAGAACTGCTCCAGCCGAAGGATGGCGACGTTATCCAGCTTGCGCTCACGCCGTTCGGCCAGCAGGTCGTAATAGACCTTGCCCGAACAGATCACCACGCGGTCCACCTTGGCCGGGGCGGCAATCTGGTCGATTTCCCCAATCACCGGCAGGAAGCGCGTGCCCGGACCGAAATCCTTCAGTGCCGACACCGCCAGCTTGTGACGCAGCAGGGATTTCGGCGTCATGATGATCAGCGGCTTGCGGTAATCAAGGAACAGCTGGCGGCGCAGGGCGTGGTAGTAGTTGGCTGGCGTGGTCAGGTTACACACGCGCATGTTGTTTTCAGCGCAGAGCTGGAGATAACGCTCCAGACGGGCGGAGGAATGTTCCGGCCCCTGCCCTTCGTACCCATGCGGCAGCAGCATGACCAGACCGGACATGCGCAGCCACTTGGTCTCACCCGACGCGATGAACTGGTCGATGATGACCTGCGCGCCATTGGCGAAGTCACCGAACTGCGCTTCCCACAGCACCAGCGCGTTCGGGTCGGCCAGCGAATAGCCGTATTCAAACCCGAGCACACCGAATTCGGACAGCAGCGAGTTGTAGATCTCGATCGCGGCCTGGTCCTTGGCGATGTTGTTCAGCGGCACGTAGGTGTTCTGGTTGATCTGGTCGATCAGCACCGCATGACGCTGGCTGAAGGTGCCGCGCTGGCAGTCCTCGCCCGACAGGCGGACATGGTGCTTTTCCAGCAGCAGCGTGCCAAAGCCCAGCGCCTCGCCCGTAGCCCAGTCAATGCCCTCGCCCGTCTCGAACATCTTGGCCTTGGCCTTGAGCTGACGGACAATCTTGGAATTGGCGTTGAAATCATCGGGCACCTGCGCCAGCGCCGCGCCCACTTCCTTGAGCGTGTCGATCGCCACGCCGGTTTCCGGCGCGGGACGGGTTGCGTCCACCGGCGGCGGCTTCAGGCCCTTCCACGCGCCTTCCAGCCAGTCGGCCTTGTTGGGCTTGTAGCCCTGTGCCGCCTGGTAGGCTTCTTCCAGCCTGTTGTGGAAGCCGTCCCATTCGGCCGTGACCTCAGCCTCGGTCACGACACCTTCGCGCACCAGACGGTCGGAATACAGCGTGCGGATGGTCGGGCGCGCGGCAATGGCCTTGTACATGGTGGGCTGGGTGAAGGACGGCTCGTCGGACTCGTTATGGCCGTGGCGACGGTAACCCACGATGTCCAGCACCACGTCGGACGCGAACTTCTGGCGGAACTCGGCCGCAAGGCGGGAGCAGTAGATCACCGCTTCGGGCTCGTCACCATTGACGTGCAGGATCGGGGCCTGCACCGCCTTGGCCACGTCCGTGCAGTACAGACCGGAGAAGGAATGGACCGAAACGGTGGTGAAGCCGATCTGGTTGTTGACCACGACATGGATCGTGCCGCCGGTGCGGTAGCCGATCAGCTGCGACATGGCCAGCGTTTCATACACGATGCCCTGACCGGCGAACGCCGCGTCACCATGCAGCAGCAGGCCCATATGGCGACCACGCTGGTGGGGATCGTCATCATCCTGTGTCGCGCGGACCTTGCCGATCACGACCGGGTCCACCGCCTCGAGATGCGAGGGGTTGGGCTGGAGCGAGATATGGACCGGTGTGCCGCCGATCTCGACATCGGTGGAGGTGCCGAGATGGTATTTCACATCGCCCGACCCCTGCACGTCGTCCGGCTTGAAGGACGCACCGGCGAATTCACTGAAGATGGCGGTGTAGGGCTTGCGCACGATGTTGACCAGCGTGTTCAGGCGCCCGCGATGCGGCATGCCGATGGCGACCGAGCGCACGCCACCCTGTGCCGCCTGATCGATGATCGCGTGCAGCGCGGGGATGGTCACGTCCTCGCCCTCAAGGCCGAAGCGCTTGGTGCCGACATACCGCTTCTGACAGAAGGACTCGAAGCCTTCCGCTTCGGTCAGCTGCTGCAGGATGACCTTCTTCTGTTCAGGGCTTGCGCCCTTGCGCCAGTTGTCGCCTTCCAGCCGCGCCTGCACCCACATGCGCTGCTCGGGGTCCTGGATATGCATGAACTCGGCGCCGATCGGCCCGCAATAGACCGAACGCAGGGCATCAAGCACCTGATTGATGGTCGCGGTGTCGGTCCCGATCAGGCTGGCGACGGTGTGGCCAAGGTAGATCGGGCGATCAAGGTCCTTGGGGCCGAAGCCATAGGTTGCCGGGTCAAGGTCGGCATGGGGCTGGGGCACCTGCAGGCCCAGCGGGTCCAGCCGGGCCTCCAGGTGGCCACGCACGCGGAACGCACGGATCAGCTGGGTCGCGCGCAGGCTGTCATCAGCCGCGGCCCGCAGCCCTTCGGCCGTAACCCCCGCCGCCTTGCCGTTCGGCAGGGGTGCGGGTTCATCACCGGTGATGATGTGCGGACGCGGCGCCCAGGAGGCCCCTTCCGCATCATGAACGATTTCCGGACCATCCTCATGCAGTTCCTGGAACAGGGAGGCAAAGGAAGGATCGACGCTGTTGGGATCGGCCACCCAGCGCGCATACAATTCAGCCAGATAGGCCGTATTGGCGCCACTGAATGCGGTCGAAAGAATATCTACGCCCGCCATATTGAAGACATCTCCTCGCTGGCGGCCTTTTTTGGCCGCGCTATTGTCGGATCCGGCATGTCATTTTCACCGGCCCGATTTGTATCGCTACCCTAGCCGCACCCTTGCCGGGATGCCGCCATCATTCATCAGGATCAGGTCTGCTTGCCGCGCATACTGACATTTTCGTGCCTGTCCTCCGATAGCGGGGATCGGCGTGCGGAAAACGTCCATATCCGCGGCCTTTGTCCCGGCTGATGCGAACTTGCCCATACCCAAGCAAAGACCGTCCTGCTTGCCTACCGCCTGACCAGTCACACCACCGCCATAACCGTCACGATGGCGTGACCCTTTCATCCCCTGTCCGCTCCTATGCGTTCAGGTGCGGCAGCTGCATGTAGGCCGCGCTCTGCATTTCCTCCAGACGCGAGGCGGTGCGTTCGAACGCGGTGGCGCCCTGCCCCTTTGCATACAGTGCGTCCGGCCTGTCCTCGGCGGAGGCGAACAGCTTGACGTTCTGTTCGTACAGCGTGTCGATCAGGACGATGAAGCGCCGGGCCTCGTCAAAATTATCCGGCCCCATGCGCGGGACGCCATCCAGGACAAGGTTGGGAAACCGCGTGGCCAGCGCCAGGTAATCGCCAGCACCCAGCGGCCTGCCGCACAGATCGGTAAAGCTGAAGCGCGCGACCGGACCTGCCGCCTGGTCCACCTTCAGGCGGCGGCCCATGATGTCCAGCGTAACCGGCACGACCGGCGCGCCATCGGCCAGCCGGGTGAAGATCGAGTCGAGCGCCCGGCGCGCCGCATCATCGGCGGGGATGATCCATGTCTGCATTCCCCGCGCATTGCCCCGGCGGTAATCGCGCGGGGAATCGAGGATGACGGTATCCACTTCCTTGAGAATCGCGGCAATGAACGGCTTGAAGGCATCGGCGCCCGGACGGTCCTGGAACAGGTCCTCGGGTTTCGTGTTGGATGTCGCGACCACCACCACGCCATCGGCGAACAGGTAATCAAACAGGCGGCCAAGGATCATGGCGTCGGCAATGTCATTGACCTGAAATTCATCAAAGCACAGCAGCCACGCTTCCTGCGCGATCTGGCGCGCCAGCGGCGGGATGGGATCCGTCAGGTCGGGATCGGCCGCCTTCATGTCATGCAGGCGCTGGTGCACGTCCTGCATGAAGCGGTGGAAATGGACCCGGCGCTTGTGTTCCACGGGGGCGAGGCTGAAGAACAGGTCCATGAGCATGGTTTTGCCACGCCCCACCTGTCCCACCATGTAAACGCCGCGCGGACGCGGGGCCTCGGTGGCGTGGCGCCCCGACAGGCCCAGGCGCGCCTTCAGCCCGCCCAGCCAGCCCGAGGCCTGCGGCGCGTGCTGCTGGACCACCGGGTGGTAGTCACGTAGTTCACGCCACAGGCGGTCGAGCCGGCGGGCGGCCTTTTCCTGTTCCGGGTCACGATCAAGACGGCCAGAAGCCACACGGGCCTCATAGGCGGCGAGGGGGCCGGTACCTGCGGGCAACGCCGCAGCGGACGGGCGGGCGGGGGCTATGTCTGTATCCATGGTATTTCGGCGATAGTCCGTAACAAACACCCCATCAAGGGCGCAAACTCGCCAAACTGTGTCATGACAGGGGTTCTCTCCATCTGGTGAACTGAAACCAGCCAGAATGGAGAGTTTGTGATGACTGACTGGAACGCCTACCGCGCCCACCTGGGCGACTCTATCAAAGCTTTCGCGGCGCTCTCGCCCGACACCATCAAGGGACTCCAGACGCTGGATGGCGCTGCCGCGCGCACCGGAAAGCTGGATGCCAAGACACGTGAACTGATCGCGCTGGCGGTTGCCGTGACCACACGGTGCGACGGCTGCATATCCGTCCATTCCACCGCCGCGGTGAAGGCCGGGGCCACGAAAGAGGAAATTGCCGAAGCACTGGGCGTTGCCGTGGCGCTGAATGCGGGGGCGGCCACGGTCTATTCCAGCCGGGTGCTGGACGCGGTGGACACGGTCACGGCCTGATCCCCGTACGCATGCTTGCGGGGGGGGCGTGTCCGGGCCTAATCTGGAAGCCGCTTAGTGACCAGCTTGCAGGATGGCATGATCCAACCCGTCACCCCCGACTATGCGGCGCTGGAGGCAGCGCCCGTGTCCACCGCACCATTTGCGCATGTGGTGGTCCCGCATTTCATCAGGTCCGATGACCTGCATGCCCTTGCCGCAAGCCTGCCTGACATCCGCTCCGGCGGGTCCTTCCCGCCAGGGGCGCTGACGCTTTCGCCGCTTATGGCGCGGCTGGTGACGGAACTGGAAGGACCACGGCTGCGAACCCTGATCGCGCGGAAATTCGCGCTGGATCTGGATACGGCCCCCACCATGCTGACCCTGCGTGGACGCACGCGGGCCAAGGACGGACGCATCCACCGCGATTCCGCCAGCAAGCGCGTGACCGTCCTGCTGTATCTGAACGCCGGGGACGACACGGCATGGGCACGGCATGAAGGCTGCCTGCGACTGCTGCGCAACGACCATGACCTGGAGGATTTCACGGTCGAGGTTCCGCCCGTCAACGGCACGCTGCTGGTCTTCCCCAACGGGCCGGAAACATGGCATGGCCACCGGCAGTACGTCGGTCCCCGCCACACCATACAGCTGAATTACATGACCAATGATGCCAGGGCGCGCAACGAATTGCGTCGCCACCGGTTATCCGCCCTGACAAAGCGATTGCCCTGGGTGGCCTGACACGGACCCGGCCATTGTTTCGACACGGACATTGGTCATAATGATCCTGTTATCCGCCTTCACGATATGTCGAGGTTCTCAAACTCCATGCATCTGCGCAAACTTACTGCTTCCCTCCTGTCAGCCAGCCTTGCGCTGGGCATACTGGCAACGGCCGTGCCGGCTGCGCAGGCCCAGCCGTGGCATGGCGGTCCCCGTGGTGGACGTGGCGGACCGCCCCCGCCGCCGCGTGGCGGTTATTATGGCGGCCACCGTGGTGGCGGCGGCGCGGGTCTGGCCGTGGGCAGTGGCCTGGCCGGTCTTGCAGTGGGCGCCATGCTGGGCAGCACGCTGGCCGAACGCGGCGCTGCGGCACCGCCACCGGCCTACTATCCCACCCCCGCGCCGGCCCCGCCGCCGCCGGCCTATTACCCCTATGGCGGCGGTTACTGATAACCGCAGCCTTGACACATCCCACGCATATCGACACCCCTGCGAAGGAAAATATACAACATGATGTTCCGCCGGTTCCTACCCGCCGCTGCCCTGCTGATGCTGCCCGCCATGGCCATGGCCGCCGACCCGCAGCCCACCACGGGTACCCAGACAGAAGCAGGCAAGCCCAACCCGACCGCGCCACTGGCCCACACCCCGCGCGATCCCGCGCCGGAACAGGTGGAAGCCCATATCAAGGCGCTGCATGACCAGCTGGGCATTACCAAGAAGCAGGAAGCCCTGTGGGCCCCCTTTGCACAGGACATGCGCGACAACGCGCAGCGCCTGCATGATGCGATCGAGGACCGCCGGTCCAAGCTGCCCACCCTGAACGCGGTGGAAAACATGCAGTCCTATGCCGATCTGGTGATCGAGCGCGCGCGTGACATGCAGACGCTGAACACGGCGTTCGCATCGCTGTATGACAGCCTGTCCAAGAAGCAGCGCAAGCATGCCGACACCCTGTTCCGTGAGGGCGACAGCGAACACACCGCCGCACAGCAGGCCAAGGCTGCCGATGCGCAGGGAACGACCGCCGCCCCCGCGCAGTAAACGCGTCCCGCCCCGCCCACAGCATGTTGCGAGCGGGGCCAGGCCATATCCGGCTTACCTGACAGTCCCGGGCGATCCGCAACAGCCAGACGGAGCCGGTCGCAAGAAAGTTTCTGGTGAAGCTTTTTTCAGAAAGCTTCTAAGGAACGCCGCCTTTCTGAAGAAAGGCGGCAGCCGGAAACTTTTATCCTTATGAACAGGTCGTTTTCAAAAAATCTTTCAGGCGCGATCAAGCGGGTACCACGACCGTCCGTCACGATGCAGCAGGTCGTCCGCCCCGCTGGGACCTGATGTCCCGGCTTCGTATAGTTCCGGCCCCGCCGTATCCTTTGCCCATGCCTGCAGGACAGGATCGACGGCCTTCCACGCGGCCTCGATATTATCGGCACGCTGGAACAGGGTCTCGTCCCCCATCAGGCAGTCATACAGCAGGGTTTCGTACCCGACATTGGGCGATTTGGCGAACACGTCCTCGTAACGGAAACGGGCCTGCACATCGGTCAGGTCCATTTCCGGCCCCGGCTTTTTCGCACCCAGTTCCACCGTCAGCCCCTGGGCTGGCTGGATGTTGAGGATAATGCGGTTGGGGGGCAGTTCCTCCGTTTCGGTTTCACGGAACATGAGCATTGGCGGCTTGCGGAACTGCACCACAACTTCGGTCCGCCGTCCCCCCAGCGCCTTGCCGGTGCGCAGGTAGAACGGCACCCCGGCCCAGCGCCAGTTATCCACATGCAGCTTCAGCGCCACATAGGTTTCGGTATTGCTGTGCGGGGCCACGCCGGGGCTTTCGCGGTAGCCGACCATGGGTCTGCCCTCCACCGTGCCGGTTGCATACTGGCCGCGCACGGCATCCGCCGGGTCGATGGGGGTCACGGCCTCGAACAGCTGTTCCTTGGCGTTGCGCACGCTTTCGGCGTCGAAGGTATTGGGGGGCTCCATCGCCACCATGGCGAAAAGCTGGAACAGGTGGTTGGGTACCATGTCCCGCAGCGCGCCCGTGGGCTCGTAAAACGCGCCGCGCTGTTCCACGCCAATGGTCTCGGCAGCAGTGATCTCGACATGATCGACATATTCATTGCGCCACAGCGGTTCGAATATCAGATTGCCGAATCGCATGGCGAGGATGTTCTGCACCGTTTCCTTGCCAAGGAAGTGGTCGATGCGGAAGACCTGCGACTCGTCCAGTACCGACAGCACCCGGCGGTTGAGTTCCTTTGCCGAAGCCAGGTCCGAACCAAACGGCTTTTCAATCACCACGCGGCGGAAAACGCCCTCCTTCTGCGCCACCACACCGGCCTTGCCCAGTGTTTCGACCACCGTGGCGAAAAACCGCGACGGGATGGCCAGGTAGAAGATGGCGTTGCCCGGCAGCTTCGTGCCCAGCTGGCGCAGGGCGTCCGCATCACTGAAATCGGCCTGTACATACTCCAGCCGCTGCGCCAGCCAGTCCCACTGCTGTGCATTGATGCTGGCAGGATGGAATTCGGCGTTCGGGTCATGGGTGAAGGACTGCATCATGGCGGCAAGGCCGTCGCGCCATTGCGCGGTGGTGCTGTCCACGCGGTCCACGCCAATGACGCGGAAGCCGTCATCCAGCAGCCCGTTACCCACCAGATTGTACAGCGCGGGCATGAGCAGCCGCTTGGTCAGGTCCCCATGCGCCCCGAAAATGACCAGGGTGCACGCGGGGGCCCGATGGGCGCCGGGGGGCATGGTTGCGGAAATATCAGATGATAGGGCCATGATCTCTCTAACCGTTCTTGCCTGCGCCCTGTACCGGGACGGATGGCGGCGTGCCTGCCCGGTATGGCGCGATGGGCCAAGCGTGCACCCGGCACGCCGATACGGACAAGGCCTATCACCGCATGGGACGTGTCACCTTGACCTTACCCCCGATTCGGTTAGCGGTTTTGCGCGGTCCGTCCTGCTTGCGCCTTTGCTGCGCAGGCTCTAGGTGTCGGTACAGTTACGGCAATGGGTCCGTCCGCCCGGATGGACCGGCATGACAGGACAGGAAGAAGATTATGGGTTACCGCGTTGCGGTGGTGGGCGCCACCGGCGCTGTGGGGCGCGAGATCCTCAAGACTCTGGCCGAGCGCCAGTTCCCTGTGGATGAGATCGTGGCCCTGGCGTCCGCCCGTTCGGCGGGCAAGGAAGTCTCCTTTGGCGATAAGAAGGTACTGAAGGTCCAGAACCTCGAGACCTTTGACTTTACCGGCTGGGATGTCGCCCTTTTCTCCCCCGGCGGGGCGGTTTCGGCCGTGCATGCGCCGCGGGCTGCGAAAGCGGGCTGCATCGTGATCGACAACACGTCCCACTTCCGCATGGAACCGGACGTGCCGCTGGTCGTGCCCGAGGTCAATCCCAACGATGTGAAGAAGGCCAGGCGCGGCATCATTGCCAATCCCAACTGCTCCACCATCCAGATGGTGGTTGCACTCAAACCGCTGCATGACCTGTTCACAATCAAGCGCGTTGTGGTCGCCACCTACCAGGCCGTGGCCGGTGCGGGCAAAAGCGGCATGGACGAACTGTTCAACCAGTCACGCGGCAGCCTGGTGGGCGACCCGCTGAAGGCCGAACAGTTCACAAAGCAGATCGCGTTCAACTGCATTCCCCACATCGACCGGTTCATGGATGACGGCGCGACCAAGGAAGAGTGGAAGATGACGGTCGAGACCCGCAAGATCCTTGACCCCGACATTGCCGTTTTCGCCACCTGCGTGCGTGTTCCCGTGTTCATTGGCCATGCCGAGGCCATTAGCGTAGAATTTGAGGAACCCGTTGATATCAAACGCGCCCGCGAAGCCCTGCGTGAAGCGCCGGGCGTGGTGCTGCATGACAAGCGCGAGGACGGCGGATATGCGACACCGCTTGAGATCGTGGGCGAGGACGCAACCTATGTCTCGCGCCTGCGCATTGACCCGACGGTGCCCAATGGACTCGGCTTCTGGTGCGTTGCCGACAACCTGCGCAAGGGGGCTGCGCTGAACGCGGTCCAGATCGCGGAGACGATGGTCGCCCTCGACCTGCTCGGACACTGACGGGCTGCCTGCGGGGTCCCCATGGATGGCGGTGCAGCGGGGCTGTACCGCCATGTAGCCGGGGGAAGGTCTCTCAACCTCGTGTTCCGGGCGTGCGTTGACCCGGCCTTCCGTGCGGCGTAGGACCGAATTCAGACAAGGCAACGGAACAAACCGAAGCCATAACAGGGAAATTGACGAGACGACCATGCAGGATGTCCGTGATGCGCTCTATGTAGGGCAGCGAAGCGACGGAACTCTGACCAGGCGGCCTATGTCCCCACACCTCCAGGTCTACCGCTTCCGTCTTTCCATGTTCCTTTCAATCGCGAACCGCGCCGCCGGTGTCGCCGCCGCAGGCGGTTCGGCACTTGGCCTGTGCTGGATCAGCGCGGCGGCAAAGGGACCCAAATCTTTCAGCAAGGTCCAGAAGGTGACCGGCAACCCGCTGGGGCAGATGCTGCTCGCGGGGTGGGCACTGGCGCTGGTCTATCACTTCGTGGCGGGGATACGCCACCTTGTGTGGGATAGCGGCTATCGCTTTTCCAAAAAGGAAATCAACGAGGATGGCCCCGTGGCCGTGGGCGTGACGGTGGGAACCACGCTGGCGCTGGTGGCCGGTATCCTTGGTGTCGCGATCTGTCGTTCCCGCAAGAAGGCGTCCTGATCATGAGCAATCCGAAGAAACCGCATATCACGGTCATGCGCTCCCAGCTTTCGCGCGCGCGCGGACTGGGCTCGGGTCAGGCCGGTGTCGGCCACTGGTGGGCGGAACGTGCATCGGCGGTGGCCCTTGTGCCGCTGTCGGGCTGGTTCGTGATCCAGGTCTTCCGCCTTGCTGGCGCATCACAGCCGGAAGTGGCGAAGTGGGGCGCACGCCCGCTCAACACCACCATGATGCTGTCGCTGGTGATCCTGACCTTCTACCACACCCAGCTTGGGCTGCAGGTCATCATTGATGACTACGTGCACGGCAAGGCGCACCTGCCTGCGGGCCTGCTGATGAAGGGGATCGTCTTCCTTCTGGGTCTGTTCGGCACGGTTTCCGTACTGAAGCTGGCGCTGGCCGGCAGCAGCCGGGGCAGGATTGCAGCGGGCTGAAGCCCGCGCGATCGCCTGAGCAGAACATGACATTCGCGGACCGGCGGGCCGCAATACTGGCC
The DNA here is from genome assembly GCF_018491655.1 of Komagataeibacter oboediens. Lineage (NCBI taxonomy): Bacteria > Pseudomonadati > Pseudomonadota > Alphaproteobacteria > Acetobacterales > Acetobacteraceae > Komagataeibacter > Komagataeibacter oboediens. Next base: position 120,672 of record NZ_JABLUU010000002.1, read on the forward strand.
GGCCGTCCGAACGAGCATCGGGACACGTCCAAGAAATGAACGCGACCACTTCACCACTCACCGGCTCCTACAGGATCGTTGACCACGCATATGACGTGGTTGTCGTAGGCGCTGGTGGCTCCGGCCTCCGGGCCACGCTGGGCATGGGGGCCGCTGGCCTCAAGACTGCCTGCGTGACCAAGGTTTTCCCCACACGCAGCCATACCGTCGCAGCACAGGGCGGCATTGGCGCATCGCTTGGCAACATGGCCGAGGATAACTGGCGCTGGCACATGTACGATACCGTCAAGGGATCGGACTGGCTGGGTGACCAGGACGCCATCGAATACATGTGCCGCGAGGCGGTGCCCGCCGTGCAGGAACTGGAACACATGGGTGTGCCCTTTTCCCGCACGGAAGATGGCAAGATCTACCAGCGCCCCTTTGGCGGGCACATGCGCAACTATGGCGAGGCCCCGGTGCCCCGCGCCTGCGCCGCCGCCGACCGGACGGGCCATGCCATCCTGCACACGCTGTACCAGCAGTGCCTGAAGCATAACGTCGAATTCTTTGTCGAATACTTCGCCATCGACCTGATCATGGATGACGACGGTGCCTGCCGTGGTGTCATGGCATGGTGCCTGGAAGACGGCACACTGCACCGCTTCCGCGCGCAGAAAGTCGTGCTGGCGACCGGCGGCTATGGCCGTGCGTACCATTCATGCACCTCCGCCCATACCTGCACGGGTGATGGTGGCGGCATGGCGATCCGCGCCGGTATCCCGATGCAGGACATGGAATTCGTGCAGTTCCACCCCACCGGCATCTTCCCCGCGGGCTGCCTGCTGACGGAAGGCTGCCGTGGCGAAGGCGGCTACCTGACCAATTCCGAAGGCGAGCGCTTCATGGAACGCTACGCGCCGACCGCCAAGGATCTGGCTTCGCGTGACGTGGTCTCGCGCGCCATGACCATCGAAATCAACGAAGGTCGCGGCTGTGGTCCGGAAAAGAACTACATCATGCTGCACCTCGAGCATCTTGGTCCCGAGATCCTGCATGAACGCCTGCCCGGCATTTCGGAAACGGCGCGCATCTTTGCCGGGATCGACGTGACCAAGGAACCCGTGCCGGTGCTGCCGACAGTGCATTACAACATGGGCGGCATCCCCACCAACTACCATGGCGAGGTCATCCGCCCCACGGCTGATGATGTCGATGCGGTGGTGCCCGGCCTTATGGCGGTGGGTGAAGCGGCGTGCGTGTCCGTGCATGGCGCGAACCGCCTTGGCACCAACTCGCTGCTTGACCTTGTGGTGTTTGGCCGTGCCGCCGCCCAGCGCGCCGCCGCTACCATCAAGAGCGAGGAAGTCATCCCGCCACTGCCCGAAGGGGCCGGTGATGCCGCAATCGCGCGCTTCGACCGCCTGCGCTACGCCAAGGGCAAGACCCATGTGGCCGACATGCGCAGCAAGCTGCAGCGCACCATGCAGAAGCATGCCGCCGTGTTCCGTAACACCGAAAGCCTTGCGCAGGGTGTGGAGAAGATCAAGGAAATCTGGTCGGAAATTCCCGATATCTCGATCAACGACCGTTCGCTGATCTGGAACAGCGACCTTATGGAAGCGCTGGAGTTCGAGAACCTGCTGGCCAACGCCACCGTCACCATGGCGGGTGCCGACGCACGTCACGAAAGCCGTGGCGCGCAGGCGCATGACGACTATCCCGACCGTGACGACAAGAACTGGATGAAGCACACCGTCGCCCACATGACCGACAAGGGCGATGTCACGCTAAGCTACCGCCCCGTGCACATGAAAACGCTGACCAACGATGTGCAGGTCTTCCCCCCCAAGAAGCGCGTCTACTGACGTAACGGCGGAAAAGGAACGAGACGATGGTCGAATTCAGGCTGCCAAAGAACAGCACGGTGGGCAAGGGCCGCATTTTCACCGCCGCCCCCGGCGCCACCAATGTCAAGAACTTCCGGATCTATCGCTGGAGCCCGGACGATGACAAGAACCCCGTGGTCGATACCTACGAAATTGATCTGGACAAGATCGGGCCGATGGTGCTCGACGCGCTTATCCATATCAAGAACGATGTCGACTCCACCCTGACCTTCCGGCGTTCATGCCGTGAAGGGATCTGCGGGTCATGCGCGATGAACATCGCTGGCGAGAACACGCTGGCGTGCCTCAAGCCCATCCGGGATATCGAGGGTGACATCGCGATCTATCCGCTGCCGCACATGCCGGTCATCAAGGATCTGGTGCCCGACCTGGATGGTGCGTATGCCCAGCTGCGCTCGATTGATCCGTGGCTGAAATCCGACACGCTGCCGCCACCGGATTCCGAACGCCGCCAGAGCATCGAGGAACGTGCCGAGCTGGATGGCATGTGGGAGTGCATCCTGTGCTTCTGCTGCTCCACGTCGTGTCCGTCCTACTGGTGGAATGGCGACCGCTACCTTGGTCCGGCAACGCTGCTGGCGGCCTATCGCTGGATTGCCGACAGCCGGGACGAACATGCGGGCGACCGTCTGGATGCACTGGAAGATCCGCTGAAGCTGTATGCCTGCCGCACGATCATGAACTGCACCCAGACCTGCCCCAAGGGCCTGAACCCCGCCAAGGCGATTGGCCGGATCAAGGAACTGCAGCTGGAACGCAAGGCGTAACAGCCGGTCACTTTCATTCGTGATTGACGCAGAAGGCGCTGGATGTGAAAAATCCAGCGCCTTTTTCGTCTCCACCCGTTTGAAAGGACAAGGCTGGTGTTTGAGGGAAACCTGTCCACCCCCGCCGGCCGAAGCCGTGCCTGGATCGACAGCCTGTTCGTTGACCATGCAATCCTGCGGCAGACATGGACCAACTTCCGCGTGGTCATTCCCGGCCATGTCTATCGCTGCAACCATCCCACGCCGTGGCGGCTGCGGCTGGCCACCCGTCGCTACGGGCTGAAAACGCTGGTCAACCTGCGCGGGCACCGTCAGTGCGGGTCCGATGCCCTGTCACGCGAAGCCGCCCACAAGATCGGGCTGACCCATATCGACATGGCGTTCGAAAGCCGCAATGCCCCCCACAGGGACCGCATTGAACGGTTTGAGCGGATTTACCGCGACATCCGCTTTCCCATGCTCATGCACTGCAAGTCGGGTGCCGACCGCACGGGACTGGCCGCGGGGCTTGTCATCCTGTTCGAAGGGGGGACGGCGCAACAGGCGCTGCGCCAGCTTTCATGGAAGAACGGACATTTCAACAGTTCACGCACTGGCGTGCTTGATGCCTTCTTCCTGCGTTACGCGGCCGAGGCGGAAGGCCGCCTCCCCTTCATGGACTGGGTGCGCACGGAATATGACGAAGACCGCCTGCGCGCGGATTTCCGCGCCGGGAAAATCGCATCATTCATGACCGATCAGGTACTCAGGCGGGAATAGCCCGCCCGCTACGACGATGCCCCCATGGAGCGGACAAGGTCCAGCACGCGGCGACGGGTGCCACTGTCCTCGATCCCGTAATATGCGCGCACCAGTTCAATGGTTTCACGACGCGAAAGCAGGGCAAGGTCATCCTGCGCCACCGTGGGCAGCGCGGATGACAGTGTAGGGGCCTCGGGCTCGGCCATGCCATCGACAGTGTCTGTTACGGGCCGGTCCGTCGTATCGACATGCGCAGGCAGGCCCGCGAAAAAAAATCCGACCGGTACATCCAGCACGCACGACAGATCATACAGACGCGACGCACCCACGCGGTTACGCCCGCGTTCGTAGTTCTGCACCTGCTGGAATGTCAGACCCAAGGCATTCCCCAACCGTTCCTGTGACATACCCAGCAGTGTACGACGCAGGCGGATACGGTTCCCGACATGGACATCTACCGGATTGGACGTAGCGGACATTTTCCCCGTCACAATAATGGTCTTACCTTCCCTACCTGCTATCTCCAGACCGGCTGGAAATTAAAATACGCCAGCCATTCACGGTGGGCGTTAAGATTTTTTAAATCAACTACAGCTACAATAAATCCGTTATTGACCCGAATTTCCAGAGTACCGGACCAAAGCATTACATAAATAACCTGTCCCCGCACGGCGAGCAGGGAATTAGGAAAATATTCATGCATTTTAAATGCATTAAATAAGATCAAAAAAATGGCGGAAAACCGTTATGACAAAACGGCTTTACCCTGTCGACCTGCGTACCACACGCCGCACAGCCCCAGTAAAACAGCCAGCAGCAACGGCACCAGACGCCCGTACCGCCCGAAAACGGTCAGCGGCAGGGCATCGGGCACGGCATGCACCAGCACACCCTGACGGTCCCAGCCCAGCCGCGCCAGTTCATGTCCCCGCCCGTCAAACACGGCCGAGATGCCGGTATTGGCGGCACGGGTAACCGGCAGCCCTTCCTCCACCGCACGGATACGCACGGCGGCCAGATGCTGGCGGGGCCCGGCGCTGTTGCCATACCAGGCGTCGTTGGTGCTGTTCATAAGCCAGTCGGGCCGGTCATGCGGGGCTGTCACCTGACCTGAAAAAATCACTTCGTAACAGATCAGCGGTCCCACCGGCGCAATACCGGGCAGATGCCACGTCCGCACACCGGGGCCTGGGGTCATGCCCTCACCCGGCACAACATGGAAGGGCAGGAAGGCGGGTTGGTACTCTCCAAAGGGAACCAGATGCGCCTTGTCATACACCATGGACCCCGCGCCGTCGGGCGGCATCAGGGCCACCATGCTGTTGCGCCAGTGGTGATCATCCTCCAGCCAGCGCACGCTACCAATAATGCCGGCTGCAGCCCCCTGCCCTGCCCGCATGATCATGGGGCGCGCAATATCATCCTCCAGCAGCAGGCCCGGAAATGCCGATTCCGGCCATGCGAACACAACGGGGCGCGTACCCGCCGCCTGCTGCAGGCCCTGCACCACCCCCTGATGGGTCAGGGCAAGGTAACGACGGAAAATCGCCACGTCCGAATTGCCCGCGATCTTGTCCGTCTCGGGCACGTTACCCTGCACCAGCACGACTTCGGGATTATGGAGATAGGTGTCATGGATGCTGCTGAAGCGTGCCACGCCACAGCCAATCCACACCACCATCAGCGCGAGACAGGCCCGGCGGCCAGCACGACCATATAGCGGGGCCAGCGCCACGATACAGGTCAGCAGGGTCAGTCCGTCCACCCCGATCCATGCGGCAGGCTGGATCATGATATCGCCGGCAAGACCGGGGAATTCCCATACGCTGCCCGGCGGGTTCCATGGAAAACCGCTGAACACGTACACCCGTGCCATATCCGTCACCGTCCACAGGGCGGACAGGACCAGCAGACGGCCCGTGCCACGCGGCACAAGGCGGCTCAACCCGGCGGAGAGCGCACTGAGCGGGGCAAGGATCACCGCGCAGCCGGGCGATGCCAGCGGCACCAGCCACCAGAAATCATCCGCGCGCAGCAGGATGGCATACATGAGCCAGTACAGGCCGATGGTATGAAACCCCATCGCGAACATGAAGCCACGCCGCGCGGCCCCACGCCAGTCGGCCGCGTGATCGATCGCCAGCGCCAGCAGGCAGAAGGCGACCGGCAGGACCACCACCGCATGCAACGGCGGAAACGCAAGGGCATACACCCCACCCGCCAGCAGCATGGCCAGATCGGCCCGCCACCCGTGCAGGCGCGCAAGCTTCATATACAGCGTGTACAGGAACATCATGGAGCGTCGCGACCCGCCCCCCTGTGGATTGCGGGGTCAGTCCAGCGCGTCACGCAGGCGACGTTCGTAATGGCGGTAATACTTATCAGCCAGCAGTTCGCTCTTGACCAGTACCGCGACATCGGTGGTGTTGAACTGTTCATCAATCACGGCACCATCGCCCACATACCCACCCAGCCGCAGGTAGCCCTTTATCAGGGGCGGCAGGCGCGCCAGCGACCGCCGGTGGTCCAGCAACTGCGGGTCCGCACGCAGCATTTCCACCCTGCGTTCAGGCAGGGCGCGCACCCGCAGCGCGGGCGGGGCAAGGTGATTGTGGTACAGGTAGGTCAGTTCATCCGACAGCGCATCGGGATCGGTGCCCGGCAGGCTGGCGCAACCGAACAGCACATCAATCCGGTGCAGGAAAATGTAGGACGCAATGCCACGCCACAACAGCTGCATGGCCGCGCGACCGCGATAGTTCATATCCACGCACGACCGGCCCACTTCCAGAAGGCGACCGGGAAATTCGGTCAGGGGCGAAATGTCGTATTCGCTGGAGGTATAGAATTTGCCCAGCTTCCGGGCAGCATCCCCCTGCATCAGCCGGTAGGTACCGACCACGCCCCTGGCACCCGATGAAATGGCATGATCGATCACCAGAAGGTGATCGGCATATTCATCGAATTCATCAATATCCCGCTTCAGGCGCTCGGTACGGGAATCGGGTCTGGCCCCCATTTCCTCATAGAACACCCGGTACCGCAGCGCCTGGGCGGCGTCGCGTTCCTCGTCCGTCGTGGCGATCCGGACGCCAAGGTTTCCCCCCCGCAATTCAGGAAAACCGTTGCGTTCCAGGTCCAGGGTAGAAAGGGACTGTATGGTTTTCTCGATACTCAAGGCCGTGACCTGCCTTTCCGCTGCGTTTGCGCCATCTGGCCCGTCTGTTCTTCTGCCACGTCGGGCAGCTTGCGCGCAAACAGTTCCAGTCGGTGCGAGACCAGTTCGAACCCGAGTTCGGCCGTAATCCTGCGCAACAGCTCGGCATGGTCGGCATGGGTGAATTCCACCACCTGTCCGCTTTCCACATCGATGAGGTGGTAGTGGTCGCCTTCTTCCGTCGCTTCGTAACGGGCCCGGCCACCGCCAAAGTCACGACGTTCGAGAATGCCGTTTTCTTCCAGCAGGCGCACGGTGCGATACACCGTGGCAACCGAAATACGCCCGTCCAGCTGGGAGGCGCGACGATATAGCTCTTCCACATCCGGGTGGTCATGGGCTTCGGACAGGACACGCGCGATCACCCGTCGCTGGCCTGTCATTTTCAGGCCGCGTTCGGTGCACATGCGTTCAATGCGGGTCTGTAGTCCGTTACTGTCTGGTGCCATGTTTACGGGCGTAGCCGATCATGCAGATACCTGTCCACACTACCACACTCCGTGTGGCTCAGTCCTCACGTTTGGTGCCAAGGCCGATCTTGCGTGCAAGCGACGACCGATGGCTGGCATAGTTGGGCGCCACCATGGGGTAATCATGGGGCAGACCCCAGCGTTCACGGTATTCATCAGGCGTCATGTTATAAGCAGTCTTGAGGTGACGCTTGAGCATCTTGAGCTTCTTTCCGTCCTCAAGGCAGACGATGTAATCGGGGAAAACCGATTTCTTGAGGGGGACAGCGGGCACCGGCTTCTCAGGCACGGGTTCCGCACGCCCGAGGGAGGCCACGGCTTCATAAACCCGGTGAATCAGATCGGGAAGGGTATCCGCGTCAAGTTCATTGCGGGATACGTATGCCGAAACGATTTCGGCGGCCAGTTCCCGTACTTCCACTTCTGCCGCTGCATCGGCCATTAATCTGATCCTGTCGCTCTGGAATAATGATGTACCCTATATAAATAATTCCAGACGGATCGCAACAGGTAACAACAAAGGTTTCGTGGTAATATGTCTGATATTGATATGGCAGAAATAGATATCACCCATGAAGTATGCCCGATGACTTTCGTGCGTACCAGGTTGGCACTTGACAGACTTCCTGCCGGGGGAAAACTGCTTGTCCGACTGCGCGGCACCACCCCGCTGGACAATGTTTTACGCAGCCTGAAGCTGCTTGGTCATGTTGTAGAAGAAATACAGACAGAAACAGATGGCATGACACACCGGCTGACCGTCCTCAAATCTCCCGCTGCATGACGCAGGCATCCATCCCATCGGGGTAATAATTGCGCCGTACACCCGCCTGCACGAATCCACTCGTGCGGTACAGTGCCATGGCGGGAGCATTATCGCGCGCCACTTCCAGAAACAGGGTCCGCGCGCCTGCCTGGCCCGCCTGCCGCATACAGCGCGCCAGCAAATCGCGCCCGATACCGCGCCGCTGCCATGCCGGGTCCACGGCAAAGGTCAGGATCTCGGCTTCATCAAACACGGTGCGGACCATGATGAAGGCAGGAGTGTCCCCTTCCGCCATCACGACAGAAACACCCGGCATGTCCAGCAGGGCCTGCATGGCCTGCGCATCCCACCGGTGAGTAGGGGGGAACGCCCGCGCATGGATATGGGCCAGCAACGTGGCCCGCGCGCTGGCGGGCCGGGGGGACAGGGTCATGGCGTATCGGTGGGGGCGGGCCGCAGGCCAGCCGCAGGCAGTTTGGCCTCCGGCGCATCGACATAAAGCGGCTGGGCCGCACGGGGCGGCAGATGGCCACGGAAACGACGCAGGGCTACCGTAGCAATGCCCACGGGGTCAGGCTGCATCAGGTTGCATGTCCGCACATCCATGCGCCATGACAATGCCTGCGCCACATCTTCCGCCGCATTTCCCGCCAGCAGCAAGGGACCGGGCGGCAGTTCAAGCATATCGAGCATATGGGCGGACACGTTTCCCGCCCCATCCCCATCCGCCAGCATTTCGACAAAGACCCGTCCCCGTCGTGCAACGGTGCAGCACACCGGACGCGCCGCCTGTTGCCGGGCCAGATGACGCAGGGCGTCGGCCATGGCTTCCCCCCCGGTCATGCCCATGACGGCACAGCCACTGCCCGCAGCAAGCCCATGGGCAAAGGCCAGCGAGGCCCGCAGTCCCGTGAACGATCCCGGTCCGACGACCACGCCAACCAGTTCGGGCATGACATGGGTCCAGCCGCACTGCGCGAACAGTTCGGTCGCCAGCAGGGGAAACTGTTCCGCCGCGCCACGTCCGGTTGCCTCACGCGTCGCAAGGACAGACAGGACACCATCATCACCCAGCACAAGGCAGGCAATCACGGCACGCGCCTGCGTCCCGGTGGCGCTGCCGTCCATCACCAGAATCCGCATGACCTATACAATCACACAGGCATCATCGAAATCCGGGCGCGGGGCACGGGGCGTGGGTGGCGGTCCATCCGTATAACCCAGACAGACAAGGAAATTGGCCTGCCAGCCCTTCTGCGCCAGAAAGCTGTCTTCCACCATCGCGCCATCGAACCCCGACAGCGGCAGCACCGACAGGCCAAGCGCCCGCGCGGCCATGATCAGGTACGCGCCCTGCAACGTGCCATTGCGAAAGGCCGTTTCTTCCGCCAGTCCCACATCGGCTGCAAACCACTGCCGCACATCCGGGGCGGAATTAAGCGTATCCATGCGGTCAAAGAACAGTGGGTCATGCGCCACGATCACGGTGACCGGGGCGGTCATCACGCGCTGCACGTTTCCCGCCGACAGCGCGGGACGCAGGCGTTCGCGGCAGCTTTCGGTCGTAATGAACACGAAACGCCCGGGGCAGCAGTTACCCGATGTCGGGCCAAGGCGGACCAGATCGTACAGCTGCCGCAGCGTATCCTGCCCCACGGGTCGGTCATTCCACGCCACCGGCGTGCGTGCGGTACGAAACAGAAGATCAAGCCCAGCGTCATCAAGCGCCATGAAACATTCCCAGACTACGCGCAGGCCTGCCGATCAGGCCTCTACCTGCTCTACCGATACCACTTCCGGCACATAATGGCGCAGCATGTTCTCCACCCCGTGCTTGAGCGTCGCACGCGACGACGGGCACCCCGAACACGCACCCTGCATGGTCAGCCGCACCACCCCGTCACGATACCCCCGGAATACAATGTCACCGCCATCACCCGCAACGGCGGGGCGCACGCGGGTATCAAGCAGTTCCTTGATCTGCTGCACGATTTCCTCATCCCCCGGCGCGATCAGATCCTCGACCACCTGCGCGTCGCTTTCGACCACGGCCTGCCCTGTGGCCAGGTAATCAGCCAGCACGGACAGCACCTGCGGACGCAGGTCATCCCACTGTGTTGCATCGCTACGGGTCACGGCAACGAAGTCATTTCCGAAAAAGACGCGGGCCACGCCGTCAAGGTCGAACAGAATTTCCGCAAGGCGCGACCGCCCGGCCACGGAATCGGGGCTGATGAAGTCAGCCGTAGCCCCGTTGGCCATGATCTCGCGCCCCGGCAGGAACTTCAGCGTTGCGGGATTGGGGGTATCTTCTGTTTCGATGAACATTGCTCGGTCTTCCAGACATGACGGGAAAGCGGGACATGCAAACGTACTTCCCAAGTCCTGTTATATGATCGACGCGCGCGTAAATCCAACCCCACACGACAGGGCCCGGCCCGCTTTTAGCTGCCGGGACGTATCACAGCATTGCGTGGCAGGACAATTTCCGCGCACAGCCCCCCCTGCGGGCGGTTGTACAGGTGGAAGCGCCCCCCGTCGCGCGCCACTTCGCGACTGACGATCGCAAGCCCCAGGCCCAGCCCGCCGGTACTGCGAGAACGCGACCCTTCCACACGGTAGAAGGGTGTCGTCACGCGCCCGATTTCGGCATCGGGCAGGCCGGGGCCGTTATCCTCCACCCGGATGCACAGGGCGTCCGCCGTCACCGTCAGGCTGACATGGGCGTTGCCACCATAATTCACCGCATTGTCGATCAGGTTGCCCAGCACGCGCTTGAGCGCAAGCGGACGCACCACGGCCTGCGCCTGATCCGGCCCGTCATAGGTCACGTCGCGCCCCTGATCGGCATCATCATCCACCCGTGTCGCCAGGATCGAGGCCACGTTGGCCGACCGCGCGGGTTCGGGGTCCTTTTCCCCCGACAGATAGGCCAGAACGCCTGCAATCATGGCCTCCATTTCCGTAACGTCGGCCTCGATTTCCTTCTGGGCGTTCGCGTCTTCCAGAAAGCCCGCGCGCAGACGCAGGCGGGCCAGTGGCGTGCGCAGGTCGTGGGACACGGCGGCCAGTGCCTCGGTCCGGTCGGCAATCAGGCGGTTGATGCGTTCCTGCATGTCATTGATGGCCCGGGCCAGATAACGGACTTCACGCGGGCCCTTGTTTTCCAGCGGCACCCACTGGCCTGACCCGACCGTATCCGCCACATCCGCCAGCGCACGCAGCGGCATGCTGAGCGCACGCACGAGCATGCCCGCCGCCAGCAGCACCGCCCCCGCCAGAATCGCCGCCGAGACAATGCCGCGCTGCATATGGTGCGGCTGCAGGATGGCGGGGGCAAGGAACCCCATGTAACTGCCATCGGGCAGGCGTAACGTGCCGCGCACATCCGCCGTGGCCGCGATCGTGCCCGACAGGTTCAGCGCATCGCCCCGCAATGCCGCAAGCGACCCCGCCATCCGGTCATGCAGCATGCGCAGCGATGGGGGTTCCACCTTCATCACCCCCTGCTGCGCCGGGGTGCGCCAGTCAACCGTCAGGTCATTGGTGGACAGCATGGCGGCCAGCACCATGCGCTGCGATGTGGGGGTGGCGGCCAGCACGCGGGCATCAATCACCAGCCGCTCCCCCACCTGTTCCAGCTGGGCGTCGTCTATGGTGTAGGTCTCGGCTTCTTCATAAAAGACGGAACTGCCGACAAAGACCAGCGCCACGGCGGCCAGCAGCACGAACATGACGCGCCCCACCAAGCCACGCGGCCATAGCGTAATGCGCCTGGCCACGGGTTCCGGTGCGCGGGGGGGCTGTGGAGGGCGGGTCGCGGTCACGGCCTGATCCCGTCAGATCCGCTCCACCTCCGACGTGAAGATATAGCCCATGCCGCGCACGGTACGGATCAGCCCATCCGAATCCGGCCCCAGCTTGCGCCGCAGGCGGCTGACCAGCACATCCACGCTGCGATCCGACACGTCCCCCAGCCTGGTACGCGACAGTTCCAGCAGCCGGTCACGGCCGATGACACGCTGCGGATTGTCAAGGAAGCTGGTCAGCAGGTCATGCTCCGCCCCCGAAATCTCGACCGCCGTACCGGACGGGTCCGTCAGTTCACGACGGCGCAGGTCCAGCGTCCAGCCGGCGAAGCGGACGGTTTCCCTGCGCTGGCGGCCCGCACTTGGGGTCGTGACCCCGCCGCCCCTGCGGCGCAGTACCGCGCGCACGCGGGCAAGCAGTTCCTTCTGGCCAAATGGCTTGGGCACGTAGTCATCCGCGCCCAGTTCCAGCCCCTGCACGCGGTCAAGCTCCTCACCGCGCGCCGAAACGATAATGACCGGCACTTCCGTCAGCGGCGCCTCCCCCGGCACCACCGGTTCGGACTGGGCACGCAGCCCGCGACACAGGTCCAGCCCGTTGGTGCCCGGCAGCATGACATCAAGGATGATCAGGTCAGCAGCCTGCGCACGCAGCGCGTCCCACATTTCGGGACCGTCCTGCACACCACGCACGCGGTAGCCATCACCCTGCAGGGCGCGGACGATCAGGGTGCGCATGCCAGGGTCATCTTCCACCACAAGGATACGGGCGGGCAGATCATCAGTGGCAGGTATCTGTGTCATTCTCTCGGCCATGTTTCGGTTCAGGGACAGTCATGATGCCATTCATGCGACGGCCTCCAGCATATCCAACGCACCGGGTCGGGATAAGACCATCGTTCATATCATAAAATGTCAGTCATGCCGGGATGCGAAACGCAGGCGGGGCGCCGGATCGAAACCCGGCGCCCCGCTGGTCATCAGTCCCGCTATTTCGAAGGAGCTCAGTGCGCGGCGGCAGCCGAGTTGAGCTTCAGCACCCAGAACTGGGCGATGTCACGCGCGCCATTGGTGCCTTCCACGCTGTTGAACGTGGCAATGGCCGCATCCTTCTGCCCTGCCGCGGCCTGCGCCAGGCCAAGGTGCAGGCGGGCGATGTTCACATCCGACGGGCCCTTTGCAATGCCCTGCTTCATCAGCGCGATACCCTTGTCGCCCTGACCGGACAGCACATAGTTGTAGCCCGCCGTCAGCATGGCGTTGCCGGTGGTCGCCTGTGTGGCGGTGGCGTCAAGATGCGCCTTGGTGTCGGCAACGCCCTGCGTTACCAGCGCCTTAAGCTTTTCCTCACGCGGGGCGCTGGCGTCATGCCCCAGCACGCCGGAGCTGTAGCCCTGGTTGATGATATCCAGCGCAAGCTGCGGCAGCCCTGCCTGCATGGCCAGTTCGGTAATGTCCATGTATTCGGCCGGGGTCTTGACCAGACCGGCCTCCAGACGCACGCGGTCGATATCCAGACGCAGCCCCGGGGCCATGTTCGGGGTGCTCAGGACAGAATGCACGACCTGCGCCCAGTAATCGGGCTTGGGGTAATAGGTGGCCAGCAGCACGTAGGTCTTGGTCAGTGCCACATTATCCTTCAGCTGCGCCTGACAGGCGGCCAGAAGCTGAAGCTGGTTTTCCGTGGGTTTGCCACCCGCCTTGATGGCGGCATCGACCTGCGCCTGCTGCACGCGGGCGGCGTTGGCGTAATCATGCTGCAGGTAATAGGACTGAATCAGGATCGTCAGCATCTGCGGGTTCTTGCCACCCGCCTTGATGTATTTTTCCGTGACCGTAATGGCCGTAGGATAATCCTTGGCGGTGAAGGCCATGCTGCCTTCGGCCAGCGCCATCTGTTCCTTGGTCGCGGCAGGGGTGCGGGGCGATGCGATCAGCTTGTCATACGCTGAAATCGCGGCCGGAACATTGCCCGACTGGGCCGCGACGGCGGCACGCATCTGCGCAATGGTATAGGTCTCGAAATCGGACTTGCCGGTCACGGCATCCGCCGCGTCCACATCGGCCATGGCCTGCGGGTATTTCTTGGCGGCAAGTTCAGTCTGCGCCTTCTGCAGCGCCGTGCCGACCTTTTCCCCCAGCTGGTCCGCCGCATGCGCGCCGTGCAGGGGCAGTACTCCCGCCACCGGCAGCGCCATCATGACCCCGGCCAGCAGACGCCCGCGCAACTGGAACAGAGATTTGGATGTGATGTTTTTCAACTGGATATCCTTCCATGAACGGGTCATGGCCCGATTGATCGGCCAGGGCATAACGATGGACCCACGCAGCCCATCATTCAATCCGCCCCCCGCCGATGGCAGCACGGCAGCCCACACGACATTCCTGCCGTATGACCTGCCGTGAAATCAGATCATGCGTGGATTGCAGGTTTATTCAGCAGGCTCGTGCGTTTCATGGCGATAGCCGCCCATCAGGATCGACTGAACGTCAGCGGCGAAGTTGCGGACTTCATCCAGCGCGCCCTTGTTGCGACGGACCAGCATGTTGTAGCCCAGAACCGCAGGCACGGCGGTGCCCAGACCGATGGCGGTCATGATCAGCGATTCACCAACCGGACCGGCAACCTTGTCGATCGAGGCCTGACCCGCGATGCCAATGGCCGTCAGCGCGTGATAGATGCCCCACACGGTCCCGAACAGACCCACGAACGGGGAAGTCGACCCCACGGTGCCAAGGAAGGCCAGGCCACCCTGCAGGCGGTTCTGGATGAAATCCACCGAACGCTGGATGGACATGGTGGTCCAGGAATGCAGATCGATGGATTCCTGCATCGTGCCTTCGTGGTGTTCGGCGGCCTTGATGCCGGTATCAGCGATGTAGCGGAAGGGCGATGCGGTATCGAGCAGGGCCGCGCCTTCCTTGATGTCATGGGCAGGCCAGAACTTCGCCTTCACTTCCTTGGCGTCCTTGAACATGCGTGCCTGTTCAAGGAATTTCGTGATCATGATGTACCAGGTCCCGACAGACATCACGACCATGATGATCAGCACGGTACGGGCAATGAAGTCACCGTTCGACCACAGCGCACCCAGGCCATAGGGATTGGAGTCGGCAGCAGCCGCGGGCGTGGCGTAGGCAAGGGCCGGCAATGCGGTCAGCAGCGCGGCCGCGATGACTTGATTACGATGCTGTCGGGTCATTTACCTGAAATCCTCTGACAAATAGGGCCATGGGTCTGGCCTGCAACACATTTCATGACTGTTATCTGACCAGTCCGGAAACTGAAAATCAATCCGCCTGTATCGTTTTCGGAACAATTTCCGGCATATGGACCCTTCTGTCGCGACCAATGACAGGCGCGGGGACAGGGAAAACCTCCGGCTGGAGCATGACCGGGCGGACAGGGGGTGGTGCCGGGGGAACGGGTGGCATCGGTTCGGGAATGATCCGCAGCGTCACCGGCGGCAATGGGCGGTAGGGTTCGGGAAACATGGGCTTGGCCTTTGGCCGCAACCCATAGGCCAGCACCGACAGGACAATGACATGGACCGCGATGATCACGCCCACCACGCGCAGGTACGGCGTCCGCCGTCGCTGCCGGGCGGCATAATCCAATCCCATGACTTCGTCAGACCACATGCCATTCCTGTCCAGACGCCGCCAGCAGGGATCCCTGCCCGGCCTGCGCGCCATTAAGTGCCAGGGTCTGATTGGGCGTGGTCGGGGCGTATGTGTCAAGCATGATATGCAACAGGTACGGAACAATTTTTCCGTTTCGGAACAAGGCGTCCCGTCCCGACATGAAAAAACCCCGCGGCCGGAAACCGCGGGGTATCACATACGGACGGGCCGTAGCGGATTACTGCGCCTGCGCGCTGGCTTCCGACCGGGTCGCCCCCACGCGGGCCGCAAGGGCTGCAGCCATGAAATCATCCAGGTCACCATCAAGGATGGCGTCCGGATTGGTCTTTTCCACGTTGGTGCGCAGATCCTTGACCAGCTGGTAAGGGGCCAGCACGTAGGACCGGATCTGGTGGCCCCAGCCGATGTCGGTCTTGTTCGCCTCGGTCTGGGCGGCGGCGGCTTCGCGCTTCTGCAGTTCCTGCTCGTACATGCGCGCCTTCAGCATGGTCATGGCCGTGGCGCGGTTACGGTGCTGGGAACGGTCGGTCTGGCACGCCACCACGATCCCGGTGGGGATGTGCGTGATGCGGATGGCCGATTCCGTCTTGTTGACGTGCTGACCGCCAGCACCCGACGCCCGGAACGTATCCACCCGCAGGTCGGCTTCGTTGATCTCGATCTCGATCGAATCATCAACGACGGGATAGACCCACACGGATGCAAACGATGTCTGCCGCCGTGCCGCCGCGTCAAAGGGCGAAATCCGGACGAGGCGATGCACCCCGGCCTCGGTCTTGAGCCAGCCATAGGCATTCGGGCCGCTGACCTGAATGGTGGCGGACTTGATCCCGGCCTGCTCCCCTTCCGAACTTTCCAGCATGGTCACCTTGTAACCATGCTGTTCGGCCCAGCGGGTGTACATGCGCAGCAGCATTTCGGCCCAGTCCTGCGCCTCCGTCCCGCCTGCGCCGGCGTTGACTTCCAGGTAGCAGTCATTGCTGTCCGCCTCGCCCGACAGCAGGCTTTCCGTCTCGCGCCGCTTGGCTTCCTCCGCCAGGGCGCGCAGGCTGGCCAGCGCTTCGGCCACGACAGCCGAATCGCCTTCCATTTCCGCCAGTTCCACCAGTTCGAGCGTATCATTCACATCGGCTTCAAGCCGCTGCACGCCCTCGATCTGGCTGGCCAGCAGCGTACGCTCGCGCATGAGCTTCTGGGCGGCTTCGGAATCATTCCACAAATCGGGATCTTCGGCCCGGTTGTTCAGCTCCGCAAGGCGGTCGATTGCGACATCCCAGTCAAAGATGCCTCCTCAGCAGTGCCACCGACTGCTTGATCTGGTCGTTCAGGGCCTCTGTCTCGGCAGACATGGGCTTGCTCCTCGCTCAACGGTAAACAATGCGGGCACGCGCGCGGCCCGGCATACGGGGCGTCAATACAGGCCGCCCATGCCAATGTCACCCCCGGAAGGCTGGGACGGGGCCGCGCCGGACGGCGCTGCGGGGTGACCTGCGGATGTCGTGCCATCACTGGCCGCTGCCGGACTGCCCGGCATGGTGCCCATGTCATTTTCAGAATCAGGCATGTTTTCAGCACCCGTATCCGCCGCCGTCAGCGCCATGCCCGACCCCGCGCCAAGGTCCACGCTCACGCCGGGCACCTGCCCGGGCTTGAAGGCGTCAATCGCCATGCCCATCCCGGTATCATACCGGGCCAGCTGCACCCCGTCGGGTATGCGGAAGTCAAGACGCGGACGGGTGGCGAACGCCGCCTTCATCACCTGATTCCAGATCGGACCCGCGATCACGCCGCCGGTCTCGTTCTTGCCCAGTGACTGCGGGGTATCGAACCCGATCCATACCACCGTCACCAGATCGGGAGAAAAGCCCGCGAACCATGCGTCATTGAAATCCTGGCTGGTGCCGGTCTTGCCCGCAACGGGACGGTCAATGCCCGCCCCCGCGCGCACGCCGGTGCCCCGCCGCACCACGTCCTGCATCATCGCCACGATCTGGCTGGCCGATGTGGCCGACACCACCTGCGGGCGGGTATCGACCATCTGCGGGCCATCGGCGGGCGTGCCACCGGGCTGCCACGCAATGCCGTCGGGATGCCATATGACGTTGCCGTTGCGATCCTTGATGTCATCAATCAGGGTGGGCGTGACCAGCCGGCCGCCATTGGCAATGGTGGCGTAGGCGGCGGCTTCACGCATGACGGTGGTTTCCACCGCGCCAAGGGCGGCGGGCAGCACCAGCGGCATGGAATGGACAAGGCCCAGTTTCTGGGCAAGGTCCGCCACCGGCTTCATGCCGATCTGGGCGGCAAGGCGTATGGTGACGAGGTTGCGCGATTCACGCA
Source organism: Komagataeibacter oboediens (assembly GCF_018491655.1). NCBI lineage: Bacteria > Pseudomonadati > Pseudomonadota > Alphaproteobacteria > Acetobacterales > Acetobacteraceae > Komagataeibacter > Komagataeibacter oboediens. Next base: position 138,316 of record NZ_JABLUU010000002.1, read on the forward strand.
GGGCGTCATGCAGCGTGGTTGGTCCCCAGAAATCCTTTTCATAGTTATTGGGATGCCATTCGCCATAGCTGACGGGGGAGTCATCGAATTTCTGCGATGGCGAGATCCCCTGCTCCATCGCGGCCAGATAGACGAAGGGCTTGAACGACGATCCCGGCTGGCGCGCCGCCTGTGTCGCGCGGTTGAACTGCGATTCCCTGAACGACCAGCCACCCACCATGGCCATGACGCGCCCGGTATGCACATCCACCGTGGCCAGCGCACCCTCCACGCGCGGCACCTGTCGCACGGCCACGCCGCCGCCATCGGCCTGCGGTTCAACCAGCACCACGTCACCTGCCTGCAGCCCCTTGCCGGTGCGCATCCATGCGCGGTCCCGCGCCAGCAATTCGCCCGTATGGGGAATGACGGGGTCACGCCCCTCCAGCCAGCCCACGCGCCCGGTTGCGGGCGACAGCACGACCGCCACCCGCCACTGTTCCAGCATGGCGGCGGGCGGCGTGACACGGGCCAGCGCATTGGCCCAGTCCCCTGCCGCGTCGGCAGCATCGATATGGGTGAACGCGCCACGCCAGCCGCCATGCGCACGGTCATAGCGCAGCAACCCGTCACGCAGGGCGGTGGTGGCCACCTGCTGCAGGTGGGAATCGAGCGAGGTATGAACCGACAGCCCCCCTTCCATGGTGGTGCCGATGCCGTAGCGTTCGATCAGTTCACGGCGCACTTCCTCAGCAAACCATTCGGAACCGGGAACCGGCCCGGGACGGGTGAAGTTGGCGGGAACCAGGGGTTCCTGCTGGGCCTCACGCGCCTCTTCGGGCGTAATGACCTTCAGGTCCGCCATGCGGTCCAGCACCCAGTTGCGCCGGTTGGTCGCCGCCTGCACGAAGCGGTGGGGGTTGTAGTTGGTGGGCGACTTGGGCAGCGCGCCAAGGAAGGCGGCCTCGGCATTATCCAGCTGGTCCAGTGGCTTGTTGAAATAGGTCTGGGCCGCTGCCCCGATGCCGTAGGCCCCTTCGCCCAGGTAGATTTCGTTCAGGTAGATCTCAAGGATCTGTTCCTTGCTCAGCGTCTGCTCCAGCCGCATGGCCAGCAGCGCTTCCTTGATCTTGCGGTCGATGGACACCGCATTGGACCCCAGCAGCATGATCCGCGCGACCTGCTGCGTAATGGTCGATGCCCCGATGGGACGGTGCTTCGTCCCGTGCATCATCATGTCGGTCAGCCCCGCACGCATGATGGCCAGCGGATCAACACCACCATGGGTGAAGAATTTCTGGTCCTCGGCCGCAAGGAAGGCGCTGCGCACGCGCTCGGGTATCGCGCTGTAGGGCACGAATATGCGCCGTTCCGCCGCCAGTTCGGCCATGACCTGATCTTCGCCGGAATACAGGCGGCTCATCACCGGCGGCTGGTAGGTGCGCAGGCCGTCAACCGTGGGCAGGCCTTCGCTCAGGCGTTCATATTCCCCCCATGCCACAAGGCCCGCAGCCCCACCGCCAAGCAGCAGGACAGCAAGCGTGCTGCCCGCAAGCCAGCGCACCATGCGGTAGCGTGGCCGGCGCGGGCCACCGGCATCGGGGCGTGAGGGTCCATCAATCCGGCCATCGCGGCCTGATCCGTCAGCAAGCGTCATCCGGTATCCAATAGGGAAAGAAAGGGGCCGTTCTGTGTCGAGGTCCCCTGTCTAGCATTGTCCCGCGCCGCCGTCGCCCCCGATCCGCCGCCCCGTGGCCGTGCTGGTGCCTTATGCGCCGTTCTGGCGGGCCCATTCCGCGCGGCCGTCGTTATCAAGCTGCCGGAATTCCTCATCGCTCAGCTCAATCGCGGCGGCGGCGGCGTTATCGGCCACATGCGCGGGGTTGCTGGTGCCGGGAATGGGCAGCATGACCGGCGCACGGCGCAGCAGCCACGCCAGCGCGATCTGGCCGGGCTGCACGCCCTTCTCGCCCGCCAGCCGGGTCAGCAGCGTGTCCCCCTTCGTCAGGCTGCCTGCCGCCAGCGGTGCCCACGGAATGAAGCCGATGTTTTCCTTCGTGCAGTAATCCAGCACATCCTCGGAATAACGATTGACGAGGTTGAAGCGGTTCTGGACGGTCGCCACCGGAAAATACAGCCGCGCACGCTCGATCATCTCGACCGTCACTTCGGACAGGCCGACATGACGGATCAGCCCCTGCGCGCGCATGGCGGCGATGGCCTCGAACTGCTGTTCGGGCGTGCAGTCGGCTCCCACACGGTGCAGCTGCCACAGGTCGATGCGCTCGACGCCCAGCCTGCGCATGCTCATCAGAACGCACTGCCGCAGGTAATCGGGATTGCCCACCGGCTTCCAGATATTGGGGCCATGGCGCGTATGGCCGCCCTTGGTGGCGATGATGGTGTCCGGGTAGGGATGCAGCGCCTCGCGGATCAGATCCTCGCTGACAAACGGGCCATAGGCATCCGCCGTATCGACAAAGTTGATACCCAGTTCGGGCAGGCGGCGAAGGGTGGCGAGTGCCGCATCGCGGTCGGCGGGTTCGCCCCATATGCCCGGTCCCGTAATGCGCATGGCCCCGAAGCCCAGCCGCGTGACCTCCAGGTCGCCTCCAATCATGAACGATCCGGACTGCCTTGCATCGGGTGTAAACATGCCATTCTCCTTGCATGGTGCGGGCACGCCGGGATCATCGTGATCAGGACGTGCGGTTGCTGTCTGCCCAGCATAAGGCCACCCCCGCGAGTCCGGTTGCATGAAACCGCCGCAGTTCAGCCCAGCATGCGGCCGATCACCCGCGCGGTGTAGTCCACCACGGGAATGATGCGGGCGTAATTGATGCGCGTCGGCCCGATCACGCCAATCGCCCCCACGATGCGGTTGGAATCCGTACGCGCCGGGGCAACAACCACCGACATGCCCGCCATGCCGAACAGCCCGCTTTCGGCCCCAATGAAAATCCGCACTCCTTCGGATTCACGCGCAAGATCCAGCAGACGCAGCATGGTTTCTTGTGTCTCCAGCCGCTCGAACAGCATCTGGATGGTGGTCAGGCGCTCGATTTCGGTCACATCGGCCAGCAGGCGGCCCTGCCCGCGTATGAACAGGGTACCGCCGCGTTCATCGGCGTCGCTCCATGTGGCCAGCCCGCTGGCCACCACTTCCGCCGTCAGGTGGTCGAGTTCGTTGCGGTTGGCGGTCATGTCGGTGCTGACCGTCTCGCGCAGGCGGTCCAGCGTCTGGCCCGACAGGTGGGCATTGAGGTAATTCCCCGCCTCGACCAGAGCCGAAGGCGGCAGGCCGGGCGGTGTCTCGATCACGCGGTTTTCCACCTGCCCGTCCGCACTGACCAGAATGACCAGCGCGCGCCCCGGGCCAAGGGCCACGAATTCGATATGCTTGATCGTGGTGCCATCGCTTTTTGGGGCCATGACCAGCCCCGCCGCGGATGACAGGCCCGACAGCATGGACGACGCCTTGGCCAGCATGTCCTCCAGCGAACGGCCCTTTACATCCAGCATGCCCGCGATGCTCTTGCGTTCGTCCTCGCTCAGGCTGCCAAACTGCAGCAGGCCATCCACGAACAGCCGCACGCCCTTTTCCGTGGGCAGGCGTCCCGCCGATGTATGCGGCGAAAACAGCAGCCCCGCATCGGTCAGGTCCGCCATCACATTGCGAATCGTGGCCGGTGACAGTGACAGCGGCAGGCGCTGCGACAGGGTGCGTGAGCCCATCGGCTCACCCGTTTCGACATACTGCTCCACGATCTCACGCAGAATCGCGGCAGAACGCGCATCAAGACCGGACAGCAGCGCTGGCTGTGATACCAGTGGTCGTGTTTCCATCGCCATGCCTCCCGTATTGCACGTATCCATTCACCATGCGGACCATCCGCGTCCTTATCCTAGCAGATCCTGTCCCGTCATGCCCACGCGGGACTGGAAACAGGGGCGGATTGCAGGCTATGCCGCACCATCACCTTGCGGAGTTTTACGCCCATGCGCCCATCCGGCCGTGCCATTGACGCCCTGCGTCCCGTTTTCATCCAGCCCGGTTTCGCCCGCCATGCCGAAGGGTCCGCCCTGATCCGCATGGGCGGGACCGAGGTCCTGTGCGCCGCCACGGTCGAAACCCGCGTGCCCTCCTTCCTGCGTGGCAAGGGTCAGGGCTGGGTCACGGCGGAATACGGCATGCTGCCACGCGCCACCCACAGCCGGGGCCAGCGCGAGGCGGCAAAGGGAAAGCAGACCGGCCGCACGCAGGAGATCCAGCGCCTGATCGCCCGCGCGCTGCGCGCGGTGGTGGACCTGAAGGCACTGGGGGAAATCTCGGTCACGGTGGACTGCGACGTGCTGAACGCCGATGGCGGCACGCGCTGCGCCGCCATTACCGGGGCATGGGTGGCGCTGCGCCTGGCGCTGGAAAAACTGGTACGCGCGGGCACCCTGCCCGCCCTGCCGATCAAGGGGCAGGTCGCGGCCATCTCATGCGGGCTGACGGATGACGGCCCGGTTCTTGACCTTGATTACCGGGAGGACAGCGCCGCCAGCGCCGATGCCAATTTTGTCCTGACCGCCGATGGCGGCATTGTGGAAATACAGGGCACGGCGGAAAAGGATCCCTTTACCGAAGCCCAGTTCAACACCCTCATGCGGCTTGCCCGCACCGGCACGGCTGAACTGTTCCGTATCCAGACCGCCATTGTGGAAGAGGCACTGAAGGCATGAACGCGCTCCCTACCCGTCTGAACCGTGGCGACACGCTGGTGCTGGCGACCCATAACCGGGGCAAGATCGCAGAATTCGCGGCTCTTCTGGCGGGATATGGCATCCGTGTCGTATCGGCAGGCGACCTGTCCCTGCCCGAACCGGAGGAAACGGCCACAAGCTTTGCCGGCAATGCCGCCATCAAGGCCCTTGCGGCAGCAAAGGCAGCCAACCTGCCCGCGCTGGCCGATGATTCGGGGTTCTGCGTCGCGGCACTCAATGGCGGTCCCGGCATTTTCTCGGCCCGCTGGGCTGGTCCGAAAAAGGATTATCCCGACGCCATGCGCCGCATCCATGACCAGATTGGCGACAACCCCGACCGCAGCGCGTGGTTCATTTCCGTCCTGTGCATCGCATGGCCCGATGGCCGGACCGAGACTTTCGAAAGGCGGATTGACGGGCATGTCATCTGGCCGCCACATGGCGAAAATGGCCACGGCTATGACCCCATCTTCGCCCCCGGCAGCGGCACCCGCAGTTTTGCCGACATGAGTGATGTTGAAAAGAACACCATAAGCCACCGCGCGCTGGCTTTCGCGTTGTTTCGCGATACCTGTCTGCCCACAACAGAATAAAGGGCAGGTTTCTGACGAAGCTTTTTTTCAGAAAGCTTCGAAGAACGCCGCCTTTTAAAAAAAAGGCGGCACCCAAAAACTTTTATTCCCTTTCGTCATGCAAAAGGCCGCCTCCCTTACGGGAGGCGGCCTTTTGCACGGGTTTCATGACCGGCTTACCGCCCGGTCATGATCCGCTCCAGCAGTTGCGCCACGGTAGGCACGAAACCATTGGCATAGAACGGATCGGTCGCGAAACGCCAGGCGTTCGTACCACCGAACATGAGGTTGTGGTCAATCACCGCATCCTGATCCGGCCCGTGTGCATGGGCCGCTGCCTGCAGCGTTTTCTGGATGCAGTAGGACCGCGGGTCCGCCTTGTGCCCGTTGGAATAGGCGGGCGGCTTCTGGGACCAGTTGGAAAAGCGGCATTCCGACAGGCAGCCCATGCAGGCCCCCTGATCGGCCAGGATCTCACGCGCCTTCTCAGGGGACACGAACACCAGCGTGTTATCCGGCGTACGCATGGCCTCGGTATGGCCTTCTTCCATCCACAACCGCGCGCGCTGCTCGTCCGCAGGGGTGACAAAAACCTGCCGCCCACGCGCACCGATGGCCAGCGCCGCCGTGTGTTCGCCCAGTACTTCGGGGGAGAAGGGCACCTGCCGCTCCGCACGGCCACGCAGTTCACGCAGAAACGAATTGTTCACCGCGGACGAATAGAAGCCGGTGGGGGAGAAACGATTGAGGAACACATCCCCTTTCTTCAGCGTCAGCAGGCGCCGCTTCCACGCATCGGGGATCGGGCTTTCACGCGTCAGCAGCGGACGGGTACCGAACTGGAATGCGATCGGCCCGAGTTCGGGGTTGTCGATCCAGTCCTGCCATTCCTCCAGCCACCATACGCCGCCAGCCATGATGATCGGCGTGTCATCAAGGCCGAAGGCACGCATCTGCTTGCGCAGCGCCAGCACGCGGGGGAACGGGTCCTCCGGCGCCAGCGGGTTTTCAGTGTTGGACAGGCCGTTATGGCCACCCGCACGCCACGGGTCTTCGTACACCACAGCGCCCAGCAGTTCGGCCGTCTTGTGGTAAGAACGCCGCCACAGGGCGTTGAACGCCCGGGCGGACGATACGATAGGATAATAATGGATGCCGAAACGCGCCGCAATTTCCGACAGGCGGTACGGCATGCCCGCGCCGCAGGTCAGGCCCTGGATCATGTCCGGAGCGCCTTCCAGCACGCCCTGTATGACACGTTCCGCCCCACCCATTTCCCACAGGATGTTGGCGTGGATCCGGCCTTTGCCGCCCGCGATCTCATGCGCGATGCGGGCCTGCGCGATTCCGCCACGAATGGCGTAGTCGATCAGTTCCTCGTGCCGCTCACGTCGTGTTTTACCATGATAGATCTGCGGGACGACATTGCCATCCTTGTCATAGGAATCGGCATTCACGATCGAGACCGTGCCAGCCCCCCCGGCTGCCGCCCAGTGCCCGGCGGATACGCCGGTTGAGATCGAGACGCCCTTCCCCCCTTCGACCAGGGGCAGAATATCCGTCCCGCCCATACGGATCGCATTGATCGGCTTCATCACCATTCCATCGTCATGTGTCTGCCCGCGCGGCAGGATGCGCCCATACCGGACGCAGCCCGCCACCGGGTGTCATACAGGCCGGAGCCGCGTCTTAGCGCGCGGGCGCCCGGCCGGGCTTGGCGCCCACTGTCTCGGTGATATCGGCACCGGTTTCCTGATCGACCACGCGCATGGACAGCTTGACCTTGCCGCGATCGTCAAAGCCCAGCACCTTCACCTTCACTTCGTCTCCCTGCTTGACGACATCGGTCGTCTTGGAGACACGGCCCTGCGCCAGTTCAGAAATGTGAACCAGCCCGTCACGGGGGCCGAGGAAGTTGACGAACGCACCGAAATCGGCGGTCTTGACGACCTTGCCGTTATAGATGTGGCCCACTTCGGGTTCCGCCGTGATGCCACGGATCCGCTCGATGGCCTTTTCGGCCTGATCGTCGGACGACGCCGCGATCATGATCGTGCCGTCATCGTTGATGTCGATCTTCGCACCCGAATATTCAACAATCTCACGAATGACTTTACCGCCCTGACCGATCACATCACGGATCTTTTCCTTCGGCACGGAGATCGTGGTGATCTTCGGCGCGGAAGACGACACATCCGAACGGCCTTCGGTCAGCGCCTTGGCCATTTCACCCAAAATGTGCAGGCGACCCTGACGGGCCTGACCCAGCGCGATCTTCATGATTTCAGGCGTGATGGACGTGATCTTGATGTCCATCTGCAGCGCGGTCACACCCTGCTCGGTGCCCGCCACCTTGAAGTCCATGTCGCCAAGGTGATCTTCATCGCCAAGAATGTCGGACAGGACGGCGAAGTCCTCGTCTTCCTTGATCAGGCCCATGGCGATGCCCGCCACCGGACGCTTCAGCGGCACACCGGCATCCATCAGCGCAAGCGAGGTGCCACATACGGTCGCCATGGAAGACGAACCATTGCTTTCCGTGATCTCGGACACGACACGCATGGTGTACGGGAAGGTGTCCTTGCCCGGCAGCAGCGGGTGGATCGCACGCCATGCCAGCTTGCCATGGCCGATTTCACGACGGCCAGGGGATCCCATGCGCCCGCATTCCCCGACCGAGAACGGCGGGAAGTTGTAGTGCAGCATGAAGTTGTTGCGGTATTCGCCTTCCAGCGCATCCACGATCTGCTCGTCCTGACCGGTGCCAAGCGTCGCGACCACAAGGGCCTGCGTCTCGCCACGGGTGAACAGGGCGGACCCATGCGCGCGGGGCAGGATACCGACTTCGGACACGATCGGGCGGATCGTTTCCAGATCACGGCCATCGATGCGGAAACCGGTGTCCAGCACCTCGGTGCGGACCACATCGGCTTCCAGATCCTTGATCATGGGCTTGGCGGCATCGGCATCGTCCTCGCCAATCTTGGCAAGGATGGCGTCACGCGCGGCTGCGACCTTCTTATAACGCACCTGCTTTGTGCGTTCCTTGTACGCATCGGCGATCAGGGCGCGACCGACCTTGTCCACCTTCTTGCGCAGCTTGATTTCCTCAGCCGTCGGCTCGGCCAGGTCCCAAGGGGCCTTGGCGGCGCTTTCGGCCAGGTCAATGATCGCATCGATCACCGGCTGGAAGGCTTCGTGACCGAACGTCACCGCACCCAGCATCACCTCTTCGGACAGTTCCACGGCCTCGGACTCGACCATCAGCACGCCTTCGGACGTGCCGGCCACAACCAGATCCAGTTCGCTTTCCTTGAGCTGGGAAATGGTCGGGTTCAGCACGTACTTGCCGTTGGAATAACCGACACGGGCCGCACCCACCGGACCAAAGAACGGAATGCCCGACAGCGTCAGCGCCGCCGAACAGCCGATCAGCGCCACAACGGCGGGGTCGTTTTCCATGTCGTGGCTCAGCACGGTGGCGACGACCTGCACTTCATTACGGAAGTTTTCGGGGAACAGCGGGCGGATCGGGCGGTCAATCAGGCGCGAGTTCAGGACTTCAGCCTCGCTCGGGCGGCCTTCACGCTTGAAGAAGCCACCGGGGATCTTGCCCGCGGCATAGGCCTTTTCCTGATAGTTGACCGTCAGCGGGAAGAAATCCTGTCCCGGCTTCACGCTCTTGGCGCCAACGGCCGTGCACAGCACCACCGTGTCGCCATAGGTTACGACAACCGCGCCGTCGGCCTGACGGGCGATCTTGCCCGTTTCCAGCACCAGCGGGCGGCCGCCCCATTCGATTTCCTTGCGAAAATAATTGAACATCCAGACAAACCCTGTCCGTTGACTGCCGCAATGCAGGCGGGCCGGACATGGGAACGTTGATGGCAGCGCCTCGGACGGCATGGAGCGATGACGGCACATACCGCCAGAACACCATGTGGCCTGAAACGCTGCGATCCGGTCCGGATATCTCCGCCGTGGCGTCGGCAGCGTGTTGATGGCGCCCGTCAGGGGCACCAGAAAAGTAGCGGCCCGACGGGGCGCGGGCAGGCAGAAGCATGCGCCGCGCCCGTACGGGCCATGCGGAAAGGCATTATGCCTGCCTTCCCGCGTGGTCGCAAATCAGCGACGCAGGCCGAGGCGCTTGATCAGCGTTTCGTAACGGGCCTGGTCCTTGCGCTTGACATAATCCAGCAGGCGGCGGCGGCGGCCAACCAGCATCAGCAGGCCACGGCGGGAATGGAAATCCTTCGCGTGGGTCTTGAGGTGGTCGGTCAGGTTCACGATCCGCTCGGTCAGCAGGGCGACCTGCACTTCCGGCGAGCCCGTGTCCGTCGCGGCATTGCGGTATTCACTAATCAGCGCCGTACGGCGTTCAGCGGTAATCGACATCGTCTTTCTCCATTACAGACAATTCAGTTCACAGCATGCGTACTGATCGCAGCCAGCCGTCCACGGGACGGCACAGTCCGACCACACGCGCCCCGTCCATCGCACGCACGACACCCGAACGGGGGTCGGTGTGCTCAGGCATCCGGTCCGCCAGCTGGTTCAGGTCTATTGCCTGGCCATATGACAGGGCATCCGCTTCCTCACGGGTCAGGGCCAGCGCCGGGATGTCGGCCAGCGCGGTCGCGACCGGAAGCAGCAGATCCGGTGGAGCAGGCGCGTTGTCGGCGCTTGCGACAATTTTGTCCAGTGGAATCGCATGGGATTCATCAAAAGGCCCGACGTTCAGCCGCCGCAACGCGGCCACATGCCCCACCGTGCCACAGGCCAGCGCGATATCGCGGGCCAGCGCGCGCATGTACACGCCCTTGCCCGATTCCACCTCGAACACCGCCGTATCGGCATCGGGGCGCGCGATCAGTTCAAACCGGTCAATCCGCGCGGGACGGGGGGAAAGTTCCGGCGCATTGCCCGCGCGCGCCATGTCATAGGACCGCTTTCCCCCCACCTTCAGCGCGGAAAAGACCGGTGGCACCTGCATGATATCGCCCCGAAAGGCAGCCAGGGCGGTCTCGAACGCGGCATTGTCGGGGCGCACGTCGGATACGGCGGTCACGCTGCCTTCCGCGTCGTCACTGTCCCGTGCTTCCCCGATGCGCAGGGTGAAGTGATAGCGCTTGGTGCCATCCATTATATAAGGCACGGTCTTCGTCGCCCTGCCAAAGGCGATGGGCAGCAGTCCCGTCGCCAGCGGGTCCAGCGTGCCGCCATGGCCCGCCTTGGCCGCATCAAACAGGTAACGCGCACGGCCCACGACCTGTGTCGAGGTCATTCCTGATGGCTTGTCAACTATCAGCCAGCCGTCCAGCGGGCGTCCACGTTTGCGTCCCATTGCAGGCACCTTGCGTCATGAGGGGGGAATGCCGTGCGTTTAGACGAGGCACGCATGCACGGCAATGCCCCATTCCGTCTGGGGGGCTGGCCGCCTGCGCCACACATGGTAAAAGGCGAAGCGGGCACATGCCTGCCATCCCCGCAGCCCGCTTTGCCTGCTGTGGATGTAGTGTCATCTTGCAGCAAACGGACACATGGACAAATGTGTCCGCAACCGTTTTTTATTCTGCGTCTAGGGAGACCTGAACACCATGGCTGAACGGCAGACCACGGTCGGTGCATTTGTGTTGGGTGGAGCCCTGCTTGGTGTGACGGCCATAGCGCTGTTCGGACAGTTTCATCCCTTTTCCCCATCCAGCCGGGCCGTGGTGGTGTTTGACAGCCCGATCAACGGACTGGGCGTGGGTGCGCCCGTGACCTTCGACGGGGTGCAGGTGGGGCATGTGGACCACATTGCCGTTCAGTTCGATCCCCAGACCCATCAGGCCTATATTCCCGTGACGCTGGAACTGCAGGCAAATGGCGCGCACATGGCGGGAAGCCATGGCAAGGTACTGGACAGCAGCGAACTGCCGAAGCTGGTTGAAAACGGCCTGCGCGCCGAACTGCACATGCAGAGCTTCGTGACCGGTCAGGAAGAAATCGACCTGACGTTCGACCCCAGCGTGCCGGCCCACCTGCATCCGGGAATCAGCCCGCTGCCGGAAATCCCGGCACGTGAATCGGAAATGCAGAAGCTGACCGATGCCCTGACCGCCCTGCCGCTGAAAAACATCGCCAACAATGCTGACGCCATGCTGGTCAGCATCCGCACGCTGGCGGACAAGCTGGACAAGGACCTGCCCCCGCTGGTGGACAGCGTGCGGGCCACGTCCGACCACACCCGGATAACGGTTGATACCGCGACCGACACGATCCGCGACCTGGACCACCATATGGATACGACGCTGGCATCCATTGACCGTCTGGCCGATACCGGCACGGCGCAGCTGGATGCGCGTGGCGGCGAACTGCACACCCTGCTGGTCAATTCCAATGAAACGGTCACGGAAGCCAGGGGCGCGCTGGCCGGGCTGCATGACATTACCGCGCCAAGTTCTGCCGATCGGTCCAATATCGACTCGTCGCTGCGTGATCTTGCCGCCGCCGCCGCCGCCCTGCGCGGGTTCGCAACCGATGTGGAACGCAATCCGCAGCTACTGCTGATGGGACGGCGTAACTGATCCGACTGTAGAAACGTTTTTTCGCAAAAAGGCCGGTCAGGGCATAACCCGACCGGCCTTTTTGTTATTCAGAACACATACGCTAAGCAGATGGATCAGTCTTCCTTCAGATCCCGCCTGACTTCCGGCTGTCGCAGCATGTTATCGACCTCCATGGCGTAATCCAGCGCCGTATCAGGCTGGAAATGCAGGTCGGGCACACCGCGCAGCCGCAGCGCATGGGACAGCCGCGTCCGCAGGAAAGGCGTTACCCGCTTGAGTGCGGGCAGCAGTTCCGCCACGTCGCTACGCCCCAGACGCGCCACGAATACGGTCGCGTGCTTAAGATCGGGCGAGATACGCACCTCGGTCACCGTAATGCGCACATCCGCCAGATCCGGGTCACGGAATTCAGTGCGGGAAAAGATTTCCGCCAGCACACGGCGGACTTCTTCCGCCACACGCAACTGGCGCTGCGAGGGACCAGATGCGGAATGGCCGGCAAGTTTCCCTGCCGGCCCGCTCTCGCTCATCCCTTTTCTGGATGAATTACGGCTCATGCCGGGACGAGTTCCATTTCATAACATTCAACCACGTCACCCTCGCGCAGGTCATTATACCCGGCAAAGGACAGGCCGCACTCGTAACCGCGCGCCACTTCCTTGACGTCATCCTTGAAGCGCTTGAGCTGGCTCAGTTCGCCTTCATGGATCACGACGTTATCACGCAGCAGACGCACGCCACAGCCACGCTTGACCACGCCTTCGGTCACATAACAACCGGCGACCTTGCCAACCTTGGTGATTTCGAAAACCTTGCGGATTTCGGCATAGCCAAGGAACTTCTCGCGGTGCTTCGGCGCGATCTTGCCGCGGACCAGTTGCTCCACATCATCAGCAACCTGATAGATGATGGAGTAGTAGCGGATATCCACACCCTCACGCTGTGCCAGTTCACGTGCCTGCGCCGTGGCGCGGACGTTGAAGGCGATGATGACAGCGCCGGACGCCTTGGCCAGCTGCACGTCACTTTCGGTAATCTGCCCGACGGTGGCGTTCAGCACGCGGATCTTGACTTCCTCATGCTCCAGCTTCTGCACGGTGGCTTCAAGCGCTTCCGCCGAACCCTGCACGTCCGCCTTGATCAGGACGGCAACTTCCTTCTGCGCGCCAGCCTGAATACGGGCCAGCATCTGGTCCAGCGTGCCGCGTGCGGCGGTCTGGCCAGCAGCCATGCGTTCCTTGATCACGCGCTGACGGAATTCCGAGATTTCGCGTGCGCGGTTCTCGTTTTCCACCACCACGAACGGCTCACCCGCGCCCGGCACCCCGGTAATACCCAGGATTTCAACCGGCATGGACGGACCTGCCTCGCTCAGCTGACGGTTGCGGTCGTCGATCATAGCACGGACGCGGCCCCATTCGGCACCGGCCACAACGATATCGGTGCGGCGCAGCGTGCCCTTCTGGACCAGCACGGTCGCAACTGGACCACGCCCACGGTCAAGACGGCTTTCGATCACCGAACCTTCGGCCACACGATCCGGATTCGCCTTCAGGTCAAGGATTTCGGCCTGCAGCAGGATCGCTTCCTCAAGCTTGTCCAGCCCGGTGCGCTTGAGCGCCGAGACTTCGACATCCTGCGTGTCGCCACCCATGCTTTCCACCACGATTTCGTGGTTCAGCAGTTCCTGGCGCACGCGGTCGGGATTCGCACCCGGCTTGTCGCACTTGTTGATCGCCACGATGATCGGGGCATCAGCCGCCTTGGCATGCTTGATGGCTTCGATCGTCTGCGGCATCACGCCGTCATCCGCTGCGACAACCAGCACGACAACGTCAGTTACCGATGCACCGCGGGCGCGCATGGCCGTAAAGGCTTCATGGCCCGGCGTGTCGATGAAGGTGATTTTCGCACCCGATGCCAGCGTGACCTGATACGCGCCGATATGCTGGGTGATGCCACCTGCTTCGCCATTGGCCACATCGGTGGTACGCAGCGCGTCAAGCAGCGAGGTCTTGCCGTGATCGACATGACCCATGACGGTCACGACCGGCGGACGGGGCTTGAGATCCTCTGGCCTGTCCTCGATTCCCTCGATCCCGATTTCAACATCACTGTCGGACACACGGCGCACGCGGTGGCCGAATTCCTGCACGATCAGTTCAGCCGTATCCGCATCCAGCGACTGTGTGACGGTCGCCATGACGCCCATTTTCATCAGCGCCTTGATGACCTCACCCTGACGGGCGGCCATACGGTTGGCGAGTTCCTGCACCGTAATGGTTTCAGGCAGGACCACGTCACGCACCACGCGGACCTGATCGGACCGCAGGCGTTCGAGTTCGGCCTGGCGACGCTCACGCTCACGCTGGCGACGGACCGAGGCGAGCGAACGAGTCTTGTCGTCGTCTCCCTCAATCGCGGCCTGCACGTCAATGCGACCGGCGCGGCGGCTGTCATTGTTCTTCTTTGCGCCGCCCGAAGGACGACGACCCGGCGCCGCATTGCCGGGACGGCGGCTGGGGCGACGTTCTTCCTCGCCCCCATCCGCACGGCCGGTACGCAGGCGCAGCGTTTCACCCGCACCGGCGGCAGTACGGCCGGTAGCAGCATTACCACCACCTGCCGGACGCGACGGACGCAGCGGCTGTGCCGGCATGATCGCGCGTTCGGCCAGCGGGCGCAGGCGCTGCATCGGCGGCGCGAGCGTCACTTCACCCGGAATCGGCACGGACGACACGACTGGGCCTTCCGGCTCGACCGGTTCGGACTTCGCCTGCGTTGTAGCAGCCGCGCTGCGGGCTTCCTGCTTGCGTGCCTCGGCCTCGGCTGCGGCATCTGCCTTTGCCTGTGCCTCTTCTTCGGCACGGCGGGCATTTTCCTCTTCCTGGCGACGGGCTTCTTCCGCGGCAGAGAGGATCGTGATCTTCTCCTGCTCGCGCGCTTCCTTTTCGCGCTGGATCGCGGCGCGACGCTGTTCATCCAGCACGCGCTGGCGGGTTGCCAGCTCGGCTGCCGTCAGCGCGCGACCGCCCCGTCCTCCGGCGCGACCGCCAGCCGGCCCCGATCCGTTACCTGCGGCCCCGGCCCCGCGCTTCTTGCGCACCTCGACCTGAACCACCTTTGAACGACCATGGCTGAAGCTCTGTCGCACGGAACCGGCATCCACCGTCCGTCCGACTTCCCTACGGCCCGCCGGCCGCAGGGACAAGCGTCCCTTACCCTGATCCTGATCGTTGCCTTCGCTCATGTACCCGCCTGTTCACACCGTCCGGCGGACCGCTCCGCCGAATTCGGGCTAGCCCTGCCGGACAAACCCGCAAAACGTTCACTCTCGATACGGAATCGGCGCGCCAGTTCACCATGCAGCATCGCCGCATGAACAACATGGTCGCGGCCAAATGCCGCACCCAGACCCGATGCCGTAGGAACAACCGCAACCGGAAGGTCCCGTGCACCGGACAAAACTCTCTTCCTCTCGTCGGGGCTGCCATCAGCGGCCTGAATAACCAGACCGGCCCGACCGCCCACAACCCACTCACGCACCTTGGCGAAACCACAGACAATCTGTCCTGCCCGCCGTGCCAGCCCTGCGACATCCATCATGCGCCGCAGCAACCCGTCTTCTACAAGATGGGTCAGGTCAGGGTGAATAACAACCCTTCCCCGTGCCGCGCGGGCGAATGCGCCGCGTGTGCGTGCTGTTTCTAACACATCCGCACGCGCGCTCAACCAAATTCCCCGTCCGGGCAGACGTGCGGAAAGATCAGGGATCACGACTCCATCGGGGGAAATGACAAATCTGATCATTTCCTCCTTTGGCAGCCGCACGCGGGTCACGGCACAGCGGCGCAGCGGACCGCGCTCTTCATGCTCCATGTCACCCGTGCCTTCCGCGTTGGGATCTTCCTGCTCAGACGTCGGACGTCTCCTGCTCACCAGCCTTGTCGTCTTCATCAAACCAGTGCGCACGCGCCGCCATGATGATTTCATTGGCCGCATCCTCGTCAATAGCATCGCTGCCAAGGATCTCGACCAGTTCATCACCCGCCAGGTCGGCCAGGTCATCCAGCGTCTTCACGCCTTTTTCACCCAGCGTCACCAGCATCTGGTTGGTGAACACGCCCAGGCCCGCGATGTCATCGGTGACACCCAGCGCCCTGCGCTTGTTATCCAGTTCCTCTTCCTGCCCCGCGAGGTAGCCTTCGGCGCGGCGGACCAGTTCGCTGGCCACGTCCTCGTCAAAGCCTTCGATGCTGGCCAGTTCCTCGGGATCGGCGAATGCCAGTTCCTCGATGGAATGGAACCCTTCGGTCACCAGCAGGCCCGCGATGACGTCATCAACGTCCAGCGCCTCGACAAACAGGTTGCTGCGGCGACGGAATTCTTCCTGCCGGCGTTCCGATTCCTCGGCTTCGGTCAGGATGTCGATGTCCCAGCGCGTCAGCTGGCTGGCGAGGCGGACATTCTGCCCGCGCCGCCCGATGGCGAGGCTGAGCTGGTCATCAGGCACGACGACCTCCACCCGGCCTGCTTCCTCGTCCATCACCACCTTGCTGACTTCCGCCGGGGCAAGGGCGTTGACAACGAAGGTCGCTGCCTGCGGGCTCCACGGAATGATATCGATCTTTTCGCCCTGGAGTTCCTTCACGACTTCCTGAACGCGGCGGCCACGCACGCCCACGCAGGCGCCGACCGGATCGATCGACGCATCGCGGGAGATCACGGCCATTTTCGCGCGCGAACCGGGGTCACGGGCCACGGCCTTGATCTCGATGATGCCATCATAGATCTCGGGCACTTCCTGCGCGAACAGCTTGGCGAGGAACGCCGGATGCGTACGGGACAGGAAGATCTGCGGGCCACGCGGCTCATCACGTACGTCATAGATATAGGCGCGCACGCGGTCGGAATTGCGGAAGCTTTCGCGCGGGATCAGTTCATCGCGGCGCAGCAGGGCTTCGGCATCCCCGATTTCGACCAGCAGGTTGCCATATTCCGTGCGCTTGACGGTGCCGTTGATGATCTCGCCCACGCGGTCCTTGAAGTCATTGAACTGGCGGCGACGTTCATATTCGCGCACGCGCTGGACAATGACCTGCTTTGCCGTCTGCGCCGCGATACGGCCGAAGTCGATGGGCGGCAGCGGGTCGATCAGGTATTCGCCCAGCTGGATCTCGGGCTTGAACTTGCGCGCGATGTACAGCGGGATCTGGGTTTCCTCGTTTTCCACCGTCTCGACCGCTTCGGTCCAGCGTGACAGGCGAACATCGCCGGTCTTGCGGTCGATGGTGGCGCGGATATCCTTTTCATGACCGTATTTCGCGCGGCCGGCCTTCTGGATGGCCTGCTCCATCGCTTCCAGCACTTCCTCGCGGTCGATCGACTTTTCCCGCGCTACGGCATCGGCCACCAGCAGCAGTTCGGGACGGGCAACGGACGTATCCATCAGTGTCTCCACAACATCGTTCAGTTGGCCTTGCGCGCCGGCTTGCGGTCGGGCTTGCCAGGGGCCTTCTGCGTTCCGGCCGGGGAGGCATCCTCCTCCGGCCCGTTTTCGTCGCTGGCGGCGTCCGGCTTCATCATCCGGGCGCTCGCCTCGATCAGTTCATCGGTCAGGACAAGACGCGCCTTGCGCATGTCAGCGAAAGGCAGCGCGACCTCGGTCCCGTCATCCAGCCGCATCAGGCCGTGGCCGTCACGCGCACCCAGCACGATCCCGGAAAAACGCTTGCGGCCGTCGACGGGCATGTTCATCTCGGCCCGGGCGAGGTGCCCCGCGAACCGTTCCCAGTCCTTGGCGCGGGTCAGGGGCCGGTCGATCCCGGCGGAGGACACTTCCAGTGTCCAGGCACCCGGCAGCGGATCCTCGACATCCAGTATCGCGCCCACCGCATGACTGATCTGTTCACAGTCCTCGATGGCGATCAGCGTGCCATCCGCACGGTCCGCCATGATCTGCACGGTGGGGGATTCGCGCCCCAGCACCGCCACGCGCACAAGGTCAAAGCCCATGTCGGCCAGCGCAGGCGCGATCATTTCGGCAATACGGGCATCAAGGCCCGTCAGGAAAGGCAGATCAGCGTCCAATGCAAAAAAGGCAGCCTTGCGGCCACCCCCCAAAGAAAAACCAGAGATGAAGGAATTGCCCGTAACATAGGTCACGCCCACGCTGACCGCAAGAACTATATATCGGACCGGGCGTTACAATTCCTGCATCTTAACGTCTTGCCAGATCACACCCGTGACCCACATTATGCACGCATGACGCCCTTGAACTCACCGCCGGAGCCCGCTCGGGAACGCAGTGAACGCTCATCCAGCCGCCGGCTGGTTGTAGTGGGACTGATCGCTGCCGTCGTCGCGGGCGGCGGCCTGGGCACGGGCGGTTTCATGGCCGCGCGCGAAGGGGGCAGCAGCAGCCAGACACCCCCCGTCGCGGCCGAGGCGGGCGGTGGTGGCACCAGCGATGGCACGCACCTCATGCTGAACGCCCCGGTGCAGAACCGCCCCGACATGATGGGCCAGATGCCCATGATCTCCCCCGACCGTGCGGCGGACATGCTGCGCCAGACGTCCTATTCCATACAGCAGCAGGCCGAGATCCTGGCCGCGCTGAAACGGCGGGACATTATCCTGGCCGACATGCCCATGTATGACATGACCGGCAGCAACGCGGTGGTGAACGTGCAGTCGCTGGGGCTGGTGCAGACCGTGCATCTGGGTCCGCAGCCCAAAAGCGTGATCCTGCCCATCCGCGTGGCGGGCAACGTGTCCATTACCGCGGCGGGCGATCCGGGTCCTGCGGGTATCCACGCGGGCGCGGTCTTCGTGCCGGGCCCCACCGCGCTGCCGGTGCTGACGCGTGACACGGAAATCGTGATCGGGGTAGTTGTGCAATGAAACCGCTCTATCCGGCCCTGATGGAACGGCTGGTACCCCTCATCATGGTCATTTTCCTGGTGCTGGGCAGCTTTCAGGCCGCAATGGCGTTGCATCTTTCGCTCGCCAGCCTGCGGCATTTCATGGAATGGTGTGCCCCGGCCTATCCGGTCGTGGCAGCGGCCAGCGCCCTGCTGGCGCTGACCGGGCTGTGGTTTGAGAACCGGGCCGAAAAACTGGCCCGCAAGGGGATCCGACGCAGACGGGGATGGATAATGGACGTACTCGCCAGGCTGACCAATCGCAGCGCGCTGGAGGAAATGCTGGCGCGCGAACAGAAAGAAACCGTGATCGACGCGGAGGAACTGGCCGCAAGCCTGCGTGCCCGCGTGATCGGGCAGGACCAGGTATGCGAGGACGTGGCGACACAGTTGCGCCGCCGTCTGGCGCTGCAGGTGCGCGGCAAGCCAGTGGGCATCTTCCTGCTGGCAGGCCCGCCGGGCACGGGCAAGACCTATCTTGCCAAGCAGCTGGCCCGCCAGCTTGACCGTCCGCTGCTGAATTTCGACATGACGCAGATGAGTTCCCCCCATGCCGCGACCCAGCTGTTCGGCTCGCCCAAGGGGTATGTGGGGTCGGATACGTACGGCAAGCTGACCGGCGGGCTGAAGGAAAAGCCCGACGCGGTGGTCCTGCTGGATGAAATCGAGAAGGCGCATCCCGACGTCTTCAAGAAATTCCTGACCGCATGGAACGACGGACACGTGACCGAGGCCTCCACCGGGCAGCAGATTTCCACCGTACGCAGCATCTTCATCCTGACATCCAACATCGCCACCGAAGCCCTGACCGAAATTGCGGACAGGCTGGCGGATGAACCCGACAAGATGCGCGCCGAATCGGTCGAGGCCCTGCGCCAGGCCGGTTTCGCGCCGGAAGTGCTGAACCGTCTGGACCGCATTTTCATTTTCCGTCCGCTGGAAGGACTCGACATCGCGCGTGTCTCCGCCCTTGAGATCGAGGCCATGATCGACAGCTATGGCCTGAAGGTCGAAACCGGCGGCATTGATCCCGCGCTGCTGTTTGAAGTCATGCGCAGGCAGGACCGCATGGGGCCCGCCGCCAGTGCGCGTGACCTGGCCCGATCCATTGAGGACATGATCAGCGACTCGCTCATCACCGCCCGCCAGCAGGGGGCGAAACTGGTGCGCGTTGTCTCCAGTGAAGACGGCATAGTGGCCGAAATCGCAGACGAAGAACGCGATGCCCAGCGCGCGCGGATCAGTTCCTGATCCATGCGGGTGGTATCACGTTTCCAGTCCCGGCCAGCCCTGACGGACCACGGTGCCCTGCCTGTTTCCCAGGTGGGGAAAGGCATGACCGCCTGCGGCATGGACTGCTGAATGTCTGCTTTCTCGCGTTTGTGGCATCGTGCGCCGTTATGGCGGTTCTGCCTGTACCTGATCGTGCCGTTTACGGTGCTGACGCTGATTTTCCCGCCAGCCTACCTGCTCCGGCTGGTGCCCCGTCTGGCTGCGCTGTCTGCGAATATCCATAATCGGCTGGGCATGCATGATGCCCCTGCAAAAGGTGAAGGCAGCGGGGATAGCAATGGGGAAGACGGTGTCATTACAATGATGCCGATTACCGACCGGCTGACCAAGGCAATCCCGTTCGCAGGCCGTATCCTGCCGCTACCTGCGGGCACATGGCACCCGGTCATGAACATCATCAATGGTCCGCACGGGGAAGTGCTGGAAAACGTCCTGATCCGCGTGGAAGGCCATGTGGTGACCGGCATGATCGGGGCGGAAGGCAGCACCCAGCCCGTGCCGGAAACGGCCATTTCCTCCATTGATTCCAGTTGCCATGACGACCGGAACTACATGTCCCGCGTGCTGACCGCACATCCGCCCGCCATGGAATGCTGGTTCACCACGGCGGTCTATCCCGCTTCCATCAACCGTACGGCCATCATCGCCAACCGGCTGCGTGAAGAAGGTTTCGTCCTGCCGCCCGTGCTGCTGAAGGCCGGGTGGAGCTACAGCACGCCCGCAGGTGATCACAACGTCAATGTCGAAACGGTAACCATCTTCCTCAATCCCGTGAATACCGACAGCACCAAGATGCTGCGCACACCGGATTACTGGGTCAAGGACACGCTGGGCCAGCAGCCTGCCGCCAGCGACTTCGTCAAACGCACGAATACGTGGATGGCTGGCTGGGCGCAGGTCCTGCATGACGGGTTCAACAGCGACATGCTGGCCTCAAGCGAGGAACAGCGTGAACGGCTTGCGCGTGATCCCGCAGCCCCGCAGCCCGGCCGGGGCAGCCCACTGGACTGAGAACAGACAGTTCTGTGATGAAAAACAGAAGTTTCTGGTAAAGCTTTTTTCAGAACGCTTCAGAAAATGCCACCTTTCTGAAAAAAGGGGTACCCGGCAATTGTCATGACCCAGCCGGGGCAGACGCAATGCGTGCGTGGCCTAGCTCTGCCGCAATACGTCTGAAATCTCGATCAGGAAGTCCAGCACGGTACGGGTGCGCAGCGGCAACGTACGCGGCCCGGTGTGCACGGCATAAAACGGCAGTTCCGGAATTGTCCATTCCGGCAGCAGGTGCTTGAGACGACCGGCAGCGATGTCCTCTTCCACCTGGAATGTCGGCAGCATGCCAATCCCCAGTCCTGCGCGTACCGCCTGCAGCACGGCCTCGCTGCTATTGGCACGGAACGGGCCACTGGCCGCGACAGTGGTTTCAGCTTCACCCTTCCGGCCGAACTGCCAGTCATGACGGGTGCCGCCATAGCTGTAGGCAATGCAGGGGTGGTTCAGCAGGTCGCGTGGATGTTCCGGCGTGCCACGGCGGGCAAGGTAATCGGTCGACGCCACCACGCAACGATGGACCGAACCCAGCCTGCGGGCAATCAGCGATCCTTCGGCAATGGACCCGATGCGGATGGCAAGATCCAGCCCTTCTTCCACCAGGTCGCCAAAACCGTCACGCATGACCAGTTCAACCGACAGATCGGGATGTTCCTCCAGCAGGCTGCCCAGCCGGCTGGTCAGATACAGGCCAAACGCCGTGGTCACGCCAAGGCGCACAAGGCCGGACACCGACGCACGACGGCGACCAAGGGCCGTTTCCGCCGTTTCAAGGATTTCCAGCACTTCATAGGCGTGCGGCAGCAGGCTGCGCCCGTCTTCGGTCATCATGAGGCTGCGGGTGGTCCGGGCGAACAACGTCGCGCCGTAATGGGCTTCAAGCAACGCAATATGGCGGGAAATGGTGGGCTGGCTTGCCCCCGTCTCCCTTGATACCGCCGAGAATGAACCCGTGGCGGCCACACGGACGAAGCTATGCAAGGCAGAAAGCAGATCCATGAAGCCTCAGCACCCTTAACTATGTTATTACATAGTCATTGTTCTAAACGGCATCTCATTTATGCACAATATAGAGAAAAGGCACCACGGATATGTGTAAAATGCAAAGGTAATCCCGATTACCTATGCCGATCATGCATATATGCCCTGCCCATAAAAAACGGCGGCCCACGAGATACGGGCCGCCGTCCTTTTCATTCCATCCCGGTCAGGGCCGGGACAGGCACCATGATTACGCGGCTTTGGTCATGCCACGCAGCACGGTCTGGAGAATGCCGCCATTGCGGAAATACTCCACCTCATCCAGCGTATCGACGCGGCACAGCAGAGGCACGTCCTGCTTGGAGCCATCGGCGCGGGTGATGGTCATGGTCATCGTCATCCGTGGCGTGATCTTGTCCAGACCACGGATTTCGAAGGTCTCGTCACCCTTCAGGCCCAGCGTCTTGCGCGTCGTACCTTCCTCGAACAGCAGGGGCAGCACGCCCATGCCCACCAGGTTGGAGCGGTGGATACGTTCGAAGCTTTCAGCGATCACCGCACGCACGCCCAGCAGCAGGGTGCCCTTGGCCGCCCAGTCGCGTGAGGAGCCCATGCCGTATTCCTTGCCGCCGATCACGACCAGGGGCACGCCCTCCTTCTTGTATTCCATCGCGACATCGTAGATGGAGCCTTCCTTGCCGTCCGGGAAGTGCTTGGACACGCCCCCTTCGGTGCCGGGCAGCATCTCGTTCTTGATGCGGATGTTGGCAAACGTGCCACGCACCATCACACGGTCATTGCCGCGACGCGAACCGTAGGAATTGAAGTCCTTTTTCGCGACGCCATGTGCCTCAAGGTACTGCCCGGCAGGCGAGCTTTCCTTGATCGCGCCAGCAGGCGAGATGTGGTCGGTCGTGATGTTGTCACCCAGCAGCGCGAGCAGGCGGGCACCGATGATGTCGCCACGCGGCTTGGGTTCGGGCGTGATGTCCTGGAAGTACGGCGGGTCCTGCACATAGGTGGAGGACGGGTCCCACTTGTAGGTCTCGGAACCGGTGGCGACCTTCAGCGCCTGCCATTCCTTCGTACCCTGGCTGACGTGCTTGTAGCGGTTGATGAACTCCTCACGCGTGATCGCGGTGCCCATCAGGGCGGCGACTTCGTGGTTGGTGGGCCAGATGTCCTTCAGGTACACCGGCTTGCCGTCCTTGGAGGTGCCCAGCGGGGTGGTGGTGATGTCCTCACGCATGGTGCCCAGCAGGGAATACGCCACGACCAGCGGCGGGCTGGCCAGGTAGTTGGCGCGCACGTTGGGCGAAATACGGCCTTCGAAGTTACGGTTGCCCGAAAGCACCGAAACCGCGACCAGCTTGTTGCCTTCAATCGCATCGACGATGTGATCTTCCAGCGGGCCGGAGTTGCCGATACACGTCGTGCAGCCATAACCCACGGTGTTGAAGCCCATCGCGTCCAGTTCGGCCTGCAGGCCGGCGCGGTTGAGGTAGTCGGTCACCACCTGCGATCCCGGCGCGAGCGAGGTCTTGACCCACGGCTTGGGCTTCAGCCCCAGCGCACGTGCCTTTTTCGCCACCAGACCAGCCGCGATCAGCACGGCAGGGTTGGAGGTGTTGGTGCACGACGTGATGGCCGCGATCACGACATCGCCATGGCCGATCTCGTAATTGGTGCCAGCAACCTTGGCCTTCTTGTCCTTGTCGGCTTCGGGCACGCCCAGGCTGCCGGTCAGTTCCTTCTCGAACGCCTTGTCCGCACCCTTCAGCACGACGCGGTCCTGCGGGCGCTTGGGGCCTGCGATGGACGGCACGATGGTCTCAAGGTTGAGTTCCAGCGTATCGGTAAACACGGGATGCGCCGATTCGGCATGGCGGAACATGCCCTGCGCCTTCAGGTATTCTTCCGTCAGCTTGATGCGGTGTTCTTCACGGCCGGTCTGGCGCAGGTAATCCAGCGTCAGGTTGTCTACGGGGAAGAAGCCGCAGGTCGCACCATATTCCGGTGCCATGTTGGCGATGGTCGCACGGTCGGCAACCGGAAGATGATCAAGGGCGGGGCCGAAGAATTCGACGAACTTGCCGACAACGCCCTTCTTGCGCAGCATCTGGGTGACGGTCAGCACCAGGTCAGTGGCGGTCGCACCTTCAGGCAGCTTGCCAACCAGCTTGAAGCCGATCACGTCGGGGATGAGCATGGCGATCGGCTGGCCCAGCATCGCGGCTTCCGCCTCGATCCCGCCAACGCCCCAGCCCAGCACGCCCATGCCATTGACCATGGTGGTGTGGCTGTCTGTGCCGAACAGGGTATCGGGATAGGCATAGTCCTTGCCATCCACATTTGCCGTCCACACCGCCTGCGCGATGTATTCCAGGTTCACCTGGTGGCAGATCCCCGTGCCCGGCGGAACGACGGAGAAGTTTTCGAACGCTTCCTGGCCCCAGCGCAGGAAGGCGTAGCGTTCGCCGTTGCGCTCGAACTCGATGGTCACGTTGTCCTGCAGCGCTTCGGGAGAACCCGCCACGTCCACCATGACCGAATGATCGATCACCAGGTTGACGGGAACCAGCGGGTTCACCTTCTGCGGGTCGCCCTTCAGCTTCAGGATACCGTCGCGCATCGCGGCCAGATCGACCACGGCGGGAACGCCGGTGAAATCCTGCATGAGGATACGTGCGGGCTTGAAGGGAACTTCCTTCGTGCTGCGCCCTTCCTTCAGCCATCCGGCGATGGCCTTGGCGTCCTCGACCGAGTAGGAATGTCCGTCCTCGAATCGCAGCACGTTTTCCAGCAGCACCTTCAGGCTGACCGGCAGGCGGCTGACGGAGCCGATCGTCTTTTCAGCTTCCGGGATCGAGAAATAATGGTAGGTCTTGCCGTCCACATTCAGTGTGCGGCCCGTTTTCATTGAGTCGTGCCCAACCGTCTTCATTGGCTTTGTTTCCTCCGAGGCATCAGCAACGGATCGTCCCGTATGACCGTTTTTCCCTGCCCCACTTCCATGGCGCGGGATTTGCGGCCTTGTCGGGGACAACCTGCTTGATCTCCCAACGGGGGTAGAACATACCCGGACGCGGTTGCGACACAAGCTGGAGCCGGTAACAAGAAAGCGGGAGCAGGCGTTTTTTTCCGCCCGCCTGTCCCATCACCCACCGATCGGAGGATTTCTGTCATTCCTGCCTTTACTCCCCCCGGCCGCCCCCTGCTGGAAGTGGAAAATATATCGGTTTTCCGCGGTGAACGGCTGGTTCTGGACCGTGTCGGCTTTACACTGGATGCGGGTGATGCGCTGCTCCTGACCGGGCCAAATGGCGCGGGCAAGTCCACTTTGCTACGTGTGCTTGCGGGTTTGCGCAAACCTGAAGGCGGCCATGTCCTGTGGTCCGGCGTCGATGCGCTGGCCGATCGCAGCCAGCATGCCGGACGGGTGGCCTATCTGGGTCATCAGGACGCGCTGAAGCTGGGGCTGACACTGCG
Organism: Komagataeibacter oboediens; assembly: GCF_018491655.1. Lineage (NCBI taxonomy): Bacteria > Pseudomonadati > Pseudomonadota > Alphaproteobacteria > Acetobacterales > Acetobacteraceae > Komagataeibacter > Komagataeibacter oboediens. The sequence continues at coordinate 163,903 of NZ_JABLUU010000002.1, forward strand.
CGAAAACCTGACGCTAGCGGCCCGCGCAAGTGGCGGGAATCCCGATTTGTGCATGAAATCGCTTAATATTTCCGGACTGGCCGACCTGCCCGCGCGCATGCTGTCGGCGGGACAGAAACGACGCGCGGCACTGGCGCGCGTCCTGCTGGCGCAGGCGCCGCTGTGGCTGCTGGATGAACCCAGCCTGGGGCTGGACATCAACACGATGGACCTGCTGGGCGGCCTGTTCGCGGCACATCGGCAGGCTGGCGGAATTGTGATTGCAACCACCCACGTTCCCCTGCCCCTTCCCAATGCCCGCACGCTGGCGCTGCCGGGCCTGAACGAATCCGACATCCCGCAACCGATGGAGGATTTCCCCGAGGACGACCTGCTGTGAAATTCCAGATTCCCTCCCTCATCATGGCCATTCTGGAACGTGACCTGCGGCTTGCGCTGCGCCATGGGGCAGATACGCTGGGCGCCGTGCTGTTCTTCATCCTTGCGGGCGCGCTGTTCCCGCTGGCGCTTGGCCCCTCGCCCGAACTGCTGCGCCGCATGGCGCCGGGCATTGTCTGGGTCTGCGCGCTGCTGGCCGCCCTTCTACCTCTGGACCGCCTGTTCGGGGCGGAGCTGGAGGACGGGTCACTGGACCAGCTGCTCATGACCGGCCTGCCCGCCTCCCTCATCGCGCTGGCGAAAATGATGGCCCACTGGCTGACCACCGGCCTGCCGCTGCTGCTGGCGGCGGGGCCGCTGGCCATCATGCTGGGCATGCCTTCGGGCAGCATGGTGGTGCTGCTGACCGGGCTGTTCCTTGGCACGCTGATCCTGTCGCTGATCGGGGGGATGGCGGCGTCGGTGGTGCTGGGCGCGCGGCGGGGCGGCGTGCTGCTGCCGCTTCTGGTGCTGCCGCTGACCACGCCCGCGCTGATTTTTGGCGCGGCGGCGCTGGATGCGGCCCAGACCGGCCTGTCATGGGGGCCGGACCTTGAACTGCTGGGCGCCTTTCTGGCGGCGGCGATTCCCCTATGCCCGCTGGCGGCAGGGGCCGGGCTGCGGGCCGCTGTGGAATAAAAAAAGAGAAGTTTTTGGGTGAAGCTTTTTTCAAAAAGCTTCGAAGAACGCCGCCTTTTTGAAAAAATGCGGCGCCCAAAAACTTTTATTCCTGTTTATCAATCTTTCATGCTGGCTTGCCTATCTGGCCGTAACGGGTGCTGCGGGGGCGCCCACATCAAACGGCAGCGTCCCCTGCACCGGGTCGCCGGTCCTGGCCCGCATGCGCCAGTGCAAAACATAATGCCCCGGCGTCAGCGCCACGTTCGTGGCAATGGACTGCTGTTCATCATCAATGGGCGATGCGGGCAATAGTTGTGGCACGCCGCTGGGACCAAGCAGCAGCAGGCGCGCGCGGAACGGGTCGATCACGGTGTCGAACGACAGTTTCAGGGCAACGTTGCCCGCCGCGACCCGCTGCCCGGCCGCAGGTTCGGAATGCACCAGCGCAGGCGCAGCACAGGCCTGCGCCACAGCCACACCGGACAGGATGGCGGACAGGCCAAGCATGCGCAGCATTGGGAAAAAGGACACGGGAACGACACCTCCGGCATGATTGAACCTGCCGTGTGTATTCCCCCGATATGCGAAGGGCGGCAAGACCTTCATCCTGCCGCCCTGCATTGCCAGCCCCCGGTCAGGGAAATGGCGTATCAGATATAATGTTCCTGGATCGGCTTCAGGCCATTGAACCCGGTCGAGCAGTAGGTCGAGACATACGCCCCGGTGGACAGCAGTTCGATCCGGTCCCCCGACTCCAGCCCCAGCGGCAGGTCATAGGGGGTCTTTTCATACATGATGTCCGCGCCATCGCAGGTCGGACCGGCAATGGCGACAGGTCCGGTCGCCATACCGTCATGCGGGGTGCGGATGCCGTAGCGGATCGCTTCACCCTCGGTTTCTGCCAGGCCGCCAAAACGCCCGATATCAAGATAGACCCAGCGCACACCGTCATCGATGCCGCGACGGCTGACCAGCACCACCTCGGACGACACCACACCGGCGTCACCCACGATGAAGCGGCCCGGCTCGACAATCATTTCCGGCAGGTCGTTGCCAAAATGCTCCGTCATGGCGTGGCTGATCGCCAGCGCAAAGCTGTCGATGCCCGGCACGTCGTCGCGGTACCGGATGGGGAACCCACCGCCCAGGTTAACCATGCGCAGGTCAAGCCCCGCCGCCTTCAGATCGGTGAACAGCATGCCCACCCGTGCGATGGCGGCTTCGTACGCGCCGGTTTCCGTCTGCTGGCTGCCCACATGGAAGGACAGGCCATACGGGTCCAGACCAAGGTCACGGGCGCGCAGCATGAGGTCACGCGCATTGTCCAGCGTCGTGCCGAACTTGCGCGACAGCGGCCAGTCGGCACCTTCGTTTTCCACGATCAGGCGGCAGTAGACACGCGAACCCGGCGCATGGCGGGCCAGCTTTTCCAGTTCTTCCACACAGTCGAAGGCGAACATATCCACGCCAGCAGAAAAGGCGCGGGCGATGTTGGATGCCTTCTTGACCGTGTTGCCAAAGGAAATGTCCGCCGCACGCGCACCCGCGTCAAGGCACATGGAGATTTCTTCCCACGACGCGGCGTCGAACGCCGAACCCAGCCCCACGAGGCGGGTCAGGATTTCCCGGGCGGGATTGGCCTTGACCGCATAATAGATCCGGGCAAGCGGCAGCGCCTCGCGCAGTGCGCGATAGCGTTCCTCCACCCGGTCAACGTCAACGACAAGGCATGGCGTAGCAGGAGACTGCTCAGCCAGATAACGAGCGATTTTGGGAGTCATCGCACCCAAATCCCTTCTGTACTGCCGCCCGGATGAACACAATTCTGGAATTGCACAAACGGACAGATGTTGCGAAACGGTCTAACGGACCAGCGACCAATTAAGGACCCCCACCCTGTGGTGGCCCGATTGCCAGAACGCTTGACGTCGTTGCGTAACCTCAGAGGGCCAGTGGCACGTGCGTTGTTGCGTAGGGAGCGCATATGCGGACAATACGCGCGTGACGCAATAGAAAAATCATCCCCTGGGGAAGTTTTTCATCTAAGGTCACATGATCGTGGCACAATATACACATGCCGCCCCAATGGCCGGCCTGCCCATTCATGACCGTAAACAGGACACGAAGCGCCCCTTGATTGGTTCCTCTTCTCCCGAAATCGATATGACGGACATTCCACCGCCTGCGCACTGCCTGCCGCAGTTTTCCATGCAGCAGGTCAAGAAGGTGGCGCAACAGGTCGCCCGCAACATCGTATCCGATCAGATCACGCTGGCTGCGGCGGGGTGCGCGTTCTATGCCACCCTGTCGCTGTTTCCGGCCATGAGTACGCTTATCTCCCTGTACGGCCTGTTGTTCGATCCGCAGACGGTGGAACCCCAGCTGGTGGTCCTGCGCAACCTGCTGCCGCCATCCGCCTATGACATGATCGGGGACCGCATCCACCTGCTGGTGGCCGAATCGCATTCATCGCTTACGCTCAACCTGATCATATCGACCACCATCGCCACATGGTCGGCTTCGGCCGCCACGCGGTCGCTGATCATGGCCATGAACGTCGCCTACAACACACCGGAAACACGCAGCTTCCTGCGGTTCCAGGCCATGGGCATGGGGCTTACGTTCTGTTCGATCTGCGGCGGGATCCTGACACTGGCCCTAATGGTGGCGCTGCCGTTCCTGCTGGACTACCTGCCGCAGCGGCTGTCGCTTGCTCCCCCGCCGGGGTCGGTCGAGCTGCTGGTGCGCATGGGCGGGCCGCTGCTCATGCTGCTGTTCGTGCTGTCGTTGTGTTCCCTGCTGTACCGCTTCGGCCCCAACCGGCCCCATACATACTGGCGCTGCATCCTGCCCGGATCGGTGGGGGCGACGCTGCTGTGGCTGCTGTCGTCGGCGGGATTTTCCTATTATGTCAGCCATATCGCGGGCTACAGCGCCACGTACGGGCCGCTGGGCGCGTTCATCGCCATCATGATGTGGTTCTATGTCTCGGCATATGTCGTGCTGCTCGGCGCCGAACTGAATGCCGGGCTGGAAATCGAGATGAAGCTGCGCTGCGCGCCCGAAAAGACCATGGAAGGCTGGACCAAGCACCAGAGCCTGTAATCAGGCCGGGACAGCTTCAGCGCGGCGCGCTGGCCACTTCTTCCTCATCACCCGGCAGGGGCCGGACATCGACCTGCGTGGTCCCCCTACCCATCATGCCCAGCTGGCGCGCCGCCTCGGGCGACAGATCGAGAATACGGTGGCCGTGATAGGGCCCCCGGTCATTCACCCTGACCACGACCGAACGCCCCGTCTGGCGCGAGGACACCAGCACCCGCGTGCCAAGTGGCAGCTGGGGATGGGCTGCGGTCAGCGCGCCGGGATCAAACATTTCGCCCGATGCCGTGGTGTGGCCCAGCTGCCGGCCGGTGCCGTACCAGCTGGCCAGCCCGTGCTGGCTCCAGTGTGCGGGGACGTGTGTCATGGCAGGAGGCCGACGCACGACGCCACGCCCACCGTGCCGCCCCATGACCGCGCCATGCCTGACCGCGGCACAGGCCACCTGGACGGCGCCGGATGCCGCCAGCATGAGACACGCCACAACCACCGGCCACGCAAACCGCGCCGCGCCGCGACCCATCCCCACGCCAGCATGCGGCTGATCGGGATATCCTGTCATGCCCCCCCATAACATGTGGGACGCCGATATCATACCAATAGCGTCATATCTCCCGATACCACCCCGGCACGGGTGCTGAGGGGGGCATGTACGCCACACCTGCCATGATCGGACTTGGAACCGGGCGGCGGGCGTGCTAGGCGCGTGCATCATGGAGCGCCCTCTCATTGCCGTGCTGAACGGCCCCAACCTGAACATGCTCGGACTGCGACAGCCCGAGGTTTATGGTCACGCCACCCTGGATGACGTGGAACAGGTCTGTGTCCAGGCTGCCGAACGCCTGGATGTGGCCATCGACTTCCGCCAGACCAATGGGGAGGGGGAACTCGTTTCATGGATACAGGAATGCCGGGGCCGCGCACGCGGCATCATCATCAACCCGGCGGCCTATTCCCACACTTCGGTTGCAATCCTTGACGCGCTTCTTGCCGTTGATCTGCCTGTGATCGAGGTGCACATTTCCAACATTCACCGCCGTGAAGCCTTCCGTCATCACTCCTACGTCTCCCGTGCCGCCATTGGCGTCATATGCGGGCTGGGCGTACGGGGGTATGCTCTTGCGCTTCAGGCCATGACAGACATGATTCTGGACGAGGACGATCAATGAGCCGACTGCTCGTGGATGCGGATGCCATTCGGGCATTGGCTGAAATTCTGACCGATACCGGCCTGACCGAAATCGAGATCGCGGAAAAGGACAACCGCATCCGTGTTGTCCGCGCGGCAGCACCGGTCGCCCACGCCGTGCCGGCCCCGGCCCCCGTGGCCGCCGCGCCCATCCCCGTGGCACCTGCGACGCCCGTGACCCCAACGGTCACCGATCCGGCCAAGCACCCCGGCGCCGTAACCAGCCCGATGGTGGGTGTCGCCTATCTGGCGCCCGACCCGTCTTCCCCGCCATTCATCACCGAAGGCCAGCAGGTCAGCGCGGGCCAGACGCTGCTGCTGATCGAGGCGATGAAGACCTTCAACCAGATCAAGGCCCCGCGCGCCGGCACCGTGAGCAAAATTCTGGTGCAGTCGGGCGACCCGGTCGAATTTGGCGAAGCGCTGGTCATCATAGAGTAATGTTTTCCAAGATCCTCATTGCCAATCGTGGCGAGATCGCCCTGCGCATCCTGCGGGCCTGTCGCGAACTGGGTATCCGGACCGTTGCCGTGCATTCCACGGCCGACACGGACGCCATGTATGTCCGCCTGGCGGATGAAGCCGTGTGTATCGGGCCGCCAGCCAGCCGCGACTCGTATCTTAATGTCGCGGCCATCCTGTCGGCCGCCACCATTACCGGTGCGGATGCGATCCATCCCGGTTACGGCTTCCTGTCGGAAAACGCCGATTTCGCGGAAACGGTCGAAGCCCACGGCATCACCTTCATCGGGCCGACGGCGGAACATATCCGCATGATGGGTGACAAGATCACCGCCAAGACCACCATGAAGGCGCTGGGCGTGCCGCTGGTCCCCGGATCGGATGGCGCGCTGGAAAACCTTGAACAGGCACGCGAAGTGGCGGCAAGGGTCGGCTATCCCGTGCTGATCAAGGCGGCTGCCGGCGGCGGCGGTCGCGGCATGAAGGTCGCCCCCACCGAGGCCGACCTTGAGGAAGCATGGAGCGTCGCCCGCACCGAAGCCCGCGCCGCCTTTGGCAATGACGAGGTGTATCTGGAAAAATACCTCGACAAGCCGCGCCACATCGAACTGCAGATCATGGCCGACACGCATGGCAACGTCGTGCATTATGGCGAACGTGACTGCTCGCTCCAGCGCCGTCACCAGAAGCTGCTGGAAGAGGCGGGCTCGCCCGCGCTGACGGCAAAGCAGCGTGACGAAATCGGCATGATCGCCACCTCCGCCCTGACCAAGCTCGGCTACCGCAACGCCGGCACGCTGGAGTTCCTGTACCAGGACGGACAGTTCTGCTTCATCGAGATGAACACCCGCCTGCAGGTGGAACATCCGGTGACGGAAATGGTGTGCGACGTGGACCTGGTGCGCGAACAGATCCGCATCGCGGCGGGTGAGCCGCTTGGCTACAGCCAGCCGGATATCACGTTTTCAGGTCATGCGATCGAATGCCGCATCAATGCGGAAGACCCGCAGACCTTCATGCCCACGCCGGGCACGATCACTGTCTATCACCCGCCGGGTGGGCTGGGCGTGCGAATCGACAGTGCGCTGTATGCGGGCTACCGTGTGCCACCCTATTACGACAGCATGATCGCCAAGCTGATCGTGCGTGCGCCCACGCGGCTTGAAGCCATCGAGCGCATGCGCCGCGCGCTGGATGAATTCGTGATCGAAGGCGTCAAGACGGTCATTCCGCTGCACCGCAGGATTCTGGAAGATCCCCAGTTCCGCAAGGGTGACTACACCATTCACTGGCTGGAAAACTTCGTGGCCCGGCAGCAGGAAACGAACTGAACCGGTCCAAACCTGCAAGCAGACACGACAGAAAAGGGCGGCACCATTCCGGTGCCGCCCCTTTTTTATTCTCCCGTCACCCGGCGAACCCCCGCGCCAGTCATGCCCACGTCCCGCACGCGTACATCACGGCAGGCCAGCGTCAGGCCATGACCGGATCAAGATAGGGGCTGGATGCATCGAAGAACTTCTGATTGTGATCCAGTTCATAGGAAATCACGTACAGGCACGTCAGCGCACTGTCGATTTCCAGCCGCACGCCCAGATTATCCGCCTGTCCCGCCATCTGCTGCAGGTGGAAAATGGCGAATTTGGCGGATCGCGCCGTGCGGCCATAATGGCCACCATACCGGCCGCTGAACTGCGCCATGCGGCCCATCATGTCACTGACCGCACGCTGCGCCTCGGGCGGCAGCAGGTGACGTTCAAGGATTGCGCGCAGCCGGATGACATTCAGCCCGATGGTCATGGCCGACAGGATACCCTGCAGATACGCGTCGATAATCGTATCTGGCGTATTTTCGGCATTGGTCAGCAGGCGAACGAAACGGTCCACGTTATGTTCAACCACATACAGCGTGGTGGGCAGGTTGCGCGCACGCGCGATATAACGCAGCCCGCGCAGGATGCCGGTACGCATCTGCCAGCGCATGTCATTCGTATCGAACGGCAGGACCAGCCGGAACGACCACATGGCGTACCACAGCCCCAGCACAAGGGGCATGGCGGTATTGAAGAATGCGACTTCATCCAGTCGCGACTGGTTGCCCGGTCCCAGCAGGATGGGCAGGAACAGGTTGTACGACACCGCCCCCAGCACCAGCGCGGGATAGGCAAAGGCCAGCCCCCCCGCCAGCATGGGCAGGAACAGGCACACGGCCATGATTTCATACGTAGTGGGTTCAGCCAGGCGCCACAGCACCAGTATCCCCGCCACGATCGAGGCAATGATCGCCCCACCCAGGAACGCCCGCGTGGCCAGTGCCGGTTTTTCCAGCGTGGAGAACAGGCTGCACACAATGGAGACGAACATCATGAAGGTCAGCCCCGATGACCATGATGTCGTGACCCAGATTAGTCCCGACCCGAAAATGGTGACCGACGCCCGCAGGCTGTTGGTAAATGCCTGCTGCCAGTCACGGAAGGTCTTGAGCCGGTAGTGGAAATGGTCATGCAGCAGTGGATGGCGGCTGGCATCGAACTGGATCAGCGCCTGTTCCAGTTCATCCAGTATCTCGCCCAGCGCGTAATTGAGCATGCGCTGCTGCGACAGGATCTGCACCAGTTGCGGATCGGTGGGCGCGCTGCCGGGACTGCCCATTTCCTCATCCAGCGAGTCAGCCACGCTCTGCCGGCATGCGGCCTGAAGTGCTGCCAGGCGGGCAAGGACGGGATGGATGTCATCACTGGCTTCAAGCTGTGACGCCATGTCTTTGAGGAAGGCTTCCACCTTGCTTGATGTTGCGGAGAAAGCGGCATCGGGCATGCCGCATGGTCCCTGCATCAGGGCCGCCAGGTCCAGACCGCGTGACAGCAGCATGGCCACCCGGGCCAGGGCGGCGCGCGCATGGTCGCCTTCATGCCCACGGTGGGATCCCATCTCCACTTCCGCGAATTCGATCTGGTCGCTCAGGGTGGTGATATTGGAAAAGACGCCACGCGCCTTCTTGAGCACCTGCGTATCCCCCGACAGCAGGGAAGCAAGGGTCTGGGCCGCCCCGTTGATGGCCGTCAGGAAATTGGCGGCCAGGCGATCCTGCGCGCGCTCCTCCAGCTTGAACTGGAACAGGGAGGAGACGGTGCTCTCCAGAACGATGCCCAGCACGATATAGGTCGCGCGCGCCATGGCCGTCATGAAGATATGCTCGGGATCGGCAATCCCGTCGAGCGAGATGATGGCGTAGGTAAAGCCGCTCGCGCGCATGCCGTGGATACGGTAATTGGTCATGGTCGCGGGACCGGGCAGCAATGTCCCGATAAAGCAGAACGTGCCGATCCCGATCGCCAGCAGGAGAATGAACATGAGCGGCGCCTGTGGAAAGGCTGCCACCAGCAGCACGGCGCAGATCGTGCCGACCACCATGCCAAACAGGTGCCATCGCGCCTTGGCGACGCTCTTGCCACGCGTGCCCTGCGCCACCATCCAGACCGTAAGCGCCGCCCATTGCGGGCTGCCCAGTTCCCACCACAGGGCAATGCCCAGCGCGATGAGGGAGGTAATGGTGGTCCGCAGCGCGTAACCGAAGGTAAAGATGCCGGGCGCGTACAGCCAGCGCAGGTGATCCTGCCGCAGGGTCATGCCCGGCGGCCACAGGCGCCTGAAAAAATCACGGACCTGATTCTGAAAACGGATCAGGGAAAGCTCAAGACCTTTCATCCCGGCATCAGGCTCCCCTGTTCAGATACAATCCATCCACACTGTACATCATAGCGGCCCGGCGCACAGGCCAACAACCCGCTGGCAACATGGAAGAAAGCGCATGCCGCATACCATGTGCCCGGCGCTGCCGGTCTACTCGTCGTAGGAAACGAGGGTCTTGACCGGAACATCCAGCCGGCCGCGGCCACCAAGCCCCGTCAGTTCGATCATGGTGGCGGCCCCCACGACATCGGCCCCTACCTTACGCAGCAGCGCAACCGATGCCACCAGCGTGCCACCGGTGGCCAGCAGGTCATCCATGACCACCACGCGCTGCCCCGGCTGGATCGCATCGGACTGGATATGCAGCGAATCGGAACCGTATTCCAGGTCATAGCTGTGGGACACGGTCTCACCGGGCAGCTTGCCGGGCTTGCGCAGCATGACCAGCCCGCAGCCAAGGCGGCTGGCCAGCGGGGCCGCCGTCAGGAACCCGCGCGATTCGATGGCGGCCAGCATGTCCGGCGCCCACGGGGCGACCGCCGCGGCCAGACGGCCCATGGCAATCTGCCACGCATCCGCATTCCGCATCAGGGTCGAGATATCGTAGAACAGGATACCCGGCTTGGGAAAATCCGGGATGTTACGGATATATTGTTTCAGGTCGATCTTGGCAGTCGTCATGATCGGTGCGCAGTCCCCGTTGCGTGGTCATACAGATCCGGGACATGCCTGCCCCGTTCACGAAAATGTCGCCCCTGCGGACGGCCCCCCGCTGTAGCCGCCACACGGCGGGGCGACAACCCCAACCGGACGCGGGGCACATGCTTAGGCGCGCACGCCCGGGCCGTTGCAGACGGGGAAGACTTTATTCCTGCCCTGCCACCGTGCTGCCAGGGGGGCGTGCGGGACGCAGCAGCGCCATGACCAGCATGATCGCAGCCCCCATCAGCATGACGCCGGCCATGGGAATGGGGGAATTGGTCGGCAACATGCCGACGAAGGCCCCGGCCACCGCGCCCAGCACGTATTGCAACGTGCCCACGAATGCAGAGGCACTGCCCGCGAAACGCGGGTGATCGGCCAGCGCGCCGACCGTGGCATTGGGACCAATGATGCCCGTGGTGCCCAGCGACACCATCATGGTCAGGATCAGGCACCCCATCATCCACATCGGCGCATGGCCGCCGTGCTGCATGGCGAAGGCGATGACAATGGCCATGGCCGTCATGGCGATGGTCCCCACCAACGCGATCCCCACCGTAAATCCGAGGATACGGGTCGCGTCGATCCGCCCCACCAGCATGCCATTCAGCTGCGACGCCCCGATCATGCACACCGCGAATACGCCGAACAGCATGCCAAAATGCGCTGCCGACAGGCCGAACAGGCCACGGAACACCGACGGGGCCGCCGACAGGTAGGTAAAGGACATGAAGCACGAGAAACCGGCAATCATGGCATGCGTGATGAACCCGCGGTCACGCGCCAGCATCACGTAGCGGCTGAACAGGGTGACGGGCGAAAATTCACTGCGGTTTTCGGGTTTCAGCGTTTCAGGCAGCACGCGCCAGATCAGCAGGATGCAGATCAGCCCATATACCGCCGATGCCCAGAAGATCGACCGCCATGACGCAATCGACAGCACCATGCCCCCCAACGTGGGCGCCAGAATGGGCACGACCCCCATCACCAGCACCAGCCGCGACATGAGGCGGGCTGATTCATTGCCATGCGACATGTCGCGCACGCAGGCGCTGGGAATGATCAGGCTGGCCGATGCCCCAAGCGACGCGATCAGGCGGAAAAACGAAAAAGTGGGAATGTCGCGCGCCATCGCGCACCCGACCGATGCTAGCGTATAGACCAGCGTCCCCACCAGCATGGGCCTGCGCCGACCGAAACGATCCGACAGCGGCCCCATGGTGATCTGCCCGATCGCAAGCCCGACGAACCATATGGCCAGCGTCATCTGCGCCGAACCCGCGCGTCCGTGCAGCGTCGATTCCAGTTCTGGAAAGGCCGGAAGGTAGATGTCGGTGGAAACAGGGCCGACCGCGGTCAGGAACCCCAGCAGGATCGCAATCCACCCCAATGGGCGGACAGTCGTTTCCGGCACGGGCTTTTCCGCTGAATGGCCCGCCGTTGCGGATGAGCCCATGAGGCACTCCATATTGAAAGATCGTGCAGACTAGTAGACCAGCAGGGTCCACTTTTTCACCATCTAATTACGACATTACTGCAATTCGCTATCGCGATACCCATGCGGTGTCAGGGCGGCGCGCGCGCATGCGGTGCATAAGCCACAACCCCAGCAACGCGGACAGGGCGAACAGCATAACAGCCACCCCGATGCGCCATGGCCCCTCCAGCCGGATACCCGATCCCACCAGCACGAACACGACGGTCTGCGGCAGGCTGCCCAGCATGGTGGCCAGCACGAACGGCACGACCCGCACCCCCAGCATGCCCGAAGCCAGATTGAGGACAAGCGCCGACCCCACCGGCATGAGCCGCAACGTCAGCACGGATACAAAGGGTTCCTGACGCACGAAACCATCCAGCCGCGCCATGGTTGCCGCAAACCGCGCGGGCATGCGCGGCCGTCCCGCCCACCGTCCCCAGCCGTATCCGAACAGGCAGCCCGTAACAGTCGCCAGCGTGGCCAGCACACAGCCCGCCCCGATTCCATAGGCGGCACCCGCGGCAAAACACACCGCCTGACGTGGCAGGCCAGACGCACAGAACGCGCTGGCGGCCAGCACGAATATCGCCACCCCTTCTCCGCCCGCATGCATGGCGGGGCCAGCCGTCAGCATGGTGCGTACCCCCGGCAGGCGGCCCAGGACCACGGCCAGCCCGACAAAGGCCGCCAGCAGCACGATGGGCCGGACCAGCGCGCGCAACGCGGGCCGCGCAGGGGGTGCAGGCCGTGCGGCGTGCGATAATGTCATGCGTGCGTCCCGTTTTCCGACTGCGATTTGCTTCTTCGCGCCTAGCATCGCCTTGCGGCGGACTGCAAGGGCGGTCTAAATCCGGTTATGTCCGCATATTCCCGAAATGGCTCCCTGATGGGCCGTACGCCCCCGTCCGCGCAGGAGCTGCGCAACCGGCAGCGTATCTCGACGTGGCTGTTTGCAATCTGCTTCATGCTGGTCGGCATGATTGCGCTGGGTGGTTATACCCGCCTGACCGGATCGGGCCTGTCCATCATGGACTGGCGGCCCATTACCGGCATGATCCCGCCACTGAGCCACGCAGAATGGGAACGGCAGTTCGCGTTGTACAAAACCATTCCGCAGTACAAGATCCTGCATGACGGATTCGGGCTGTCCGGGTTCCAGCAGATATTCTGGGCGGAATGGACGCACCGGTTCTGGGGGCGGCTCATGGGGCTGGTCCTGCTGGTGCCGCTGGTCTGGTTTTCCATCACCGGCGCGCTGAACCGTGGGCTGGCGCTGCGGCTGGTCCTGTTTTTCGTGCTGGGCGGCCTGCAGGGCGCCATCGGCTGGTTCATGGTGGCGTCGGGCTTCAACCCCGACAGCACGGCGGTCGCCCCCGTGCGGCTGGTGCTGCACCTGTGCTGCGCCTTCGCGCTGTACATCGCCATCCTGTGGACGGCGCTGTCCGTGCGCACGCCGCGTCCCGCCTTCATTCCTGCAACGCCCGAGGTCGTGCGTGTTCACCGTCTGGTCTGGGCCATCTGCCTGCTGGTGGGCATCACGGTCATCGCGGGCGGCTTTACCGCAGGCACGCATGCGGGCTTTGCCTACAATACCTTCCCGCTCATGGACGGGCACCTGATCCCGCAGGGCTATGCGCGGCTGCACCCGTTCTGGCTGAACTGGTTCCAGAACATCCCGGCCGTCCAGTTCGACCACCGGCTGCTGGCCACCACCACGGCGCTGGTCATTGGCGGTACCATCGTGCTGGGACTGCGCACGCCGCAACTGGGTCAGGATGTCCATAATGCGCTGGCGGTACTGGGGTGGCTGGTGCTGCTGCAGTACGCACTCGGGATCACCACGCTGCTGCTGGTGGTGCCGGTATGGGCGGGAACGGTGCACCAGACCTGTGCCGCCATCGTGCTGACGGCAGCCATCATCACCCTGCATCGCCTGCGGGGGGTAGGCCACCCGTAACACCGCGTGTGTGGCGGCGCGCATGCCGCGCCACCACCGCCACGATCAGGGCGTTACGATGTAGGCCACGCCCTGCAGCCGTGCATGGGTATAGCGCGCGCGGATAATGCGCCACAGGTCCGTAAACTCCCAGACGTCTTCCTGCGTATCAAAGAGTGAATTGCTGACGAACGCCGCGATATCATGCCGGTCCACGACGCGCTCCAGCGCCGTGGCGTCATGCGTGACCGCGACATGCTGGGAATAATTGAAGAAATCCATCACCACCGGCTTGTGAGCCCAATAGCACAGGGCCAGCGTCTCACACGCAACATTGCCATCAATGGCGCGCACGGCGGCGACCGTTTCGTTCGATGCGTCGATATGCTCTGCGATGCTGGTCACGCTGACGCGGTACAAATAGGGGACATAGGCTGGCATGCTGACCATGACCGGCAGCAGGTTCAGCCCCACCATGCCGACAAGGACGGCGCGGGCGGGGACGCGGCCAGTCATCCGTGCCCCCGTTGCAAGGGACGACATGGCCAGCCCCGCGCATAGGCTGGCGGCGATCAGGGCCTCGAAACAGGCATTATGCGATACACCCATGCCCGTGCGCTGCACGATGGCCGATGCCGCCGCCAACCCCAGATACAGCCCCAGCAGCAGGCCGTACCGATGCCTCAGACGCCGCCAGGGCACGAATGCACATGATACCACCATGCCGCTCAGCCCCAGCACGTTACCCAGTCCCTTGAGCAGGCCATACGCACGGAAAATGCGCTTGTGACCAAGGACGCCCTGTACAAAATCCGGGCCGAAACTGGCGTAATACAGCCCCCCCAGCAGGCATAGCGACAGCAGGCATCCCCCCATCCACGCCACGGCATGACGCCGGTCGGTCAGCAGCAGCCACACCAGCACCGCCACGGGCAAGGCCAGTATGTTGTGCTTGAAGGTCAGTCCCGCCACCATGATGAAACCCGCGCAGAAAGGCCGCCACGCGCCAGACCGCCCCAGTTCGCGGCCATTGCCCAGCAGCACCATGAAGCCCGTCATGATGACGGCCTGCCCCAGCCATTGCGGATCATCCATGGCGACATAATCGCTGTAGAACACGGCGGAATAGATCATGACCAGCAGACCGGCCAGCCACGCCCCCGCCCGTGTTCCGCCACAGGCAAGAACGATGCGTCCCGTAGCCCAGGCACAATACAGCAGCGCCAGAAGCGAGATGATCCGCCCCGCCACGATCATGTCCCCCACAAGCCAGCCGAACAGGCCGACGACATAGAACGAGCTGGGCGGGTAATTATTGAACACCATCTGGTCCGATGGCGGGTATAGCGGCGCGTGGTCCAGCCCTATGGCACGCTGCGCCAGATAGGCATTCCACCCTTCATTGCTGGATAACGAGACATGCGCGGTAATAAACGCCACATGCGGGGCAAGAAGAACACATACAAAAAATACGCCAAGAAAAATCCATATAGAATTCTTGTTTCTTGTTTTTTCTACAACACGATTCATATTTTCTATATGGTTTTTATTGTTCATGGCACTTTAAATACATATGAATGCAGAAAACGGAGGGAATGTGGCGCATCCGGATATTTCTGTAACCCCACGGTGACAATGTCCTGATCCCGATATCCTGACAGATGCATGCGTGCCTCATGCTGACCCGAACCGGGTCCGATGGATACCGTTAGAACAGGCTGCAATAATTTCATATGCCACGTTGACCATTTTTTATGGTGTCATGCCCTGACCTGCGTACAGGTGCAAACCGGACGGAAAATACCTATATGGAGCACACGCTGCCCGGAACCGGACGGCAGGTATCAGGCAGCCCACCATGACGCCGGTTACCATGGGGCAATCCGGCCACGTGACAGGCCACGTCTTTTCCGGACGGGTGATTTTCTGCGATACATCGCATTCAGATATGCAGGAATGGAACATGCTCAAGCTGAAACATGTCATGACAGGTGCGCTGCTGGCACTGATCGCATGCGGACCGGTCGCCCATGCCGAACCGCATGGCGGGGGTGGGGGCGGCGGCTTCCATGGTGGCGGTGGCGGCTTCGGCGGCGGCCGGGGCGGCGATGGCTGGCACGGCGGCGGCCGGGGTGGCGGTGACTGGCGCGGTGGTGGCCGGGGCGGTGGCTGGCGAGGCGGCGGTTGGGGCTGGGGTGGATGGAGCGGCGGCTACTACCCCGCCTATGTCGGCTGGGGCTATCCATGGGGTGGATGGGGCGGCTGGGGTTGGGGCTGGGGCGGCTACGGCATGGGCTATGGTATGGGCGCCGCCATGGGGGCGGCCGCAGCCGGCGCCAGCTATCAGGCCGCGCCTGAAATCTATAACGGTACGGGCAATAACGCACCGGAAGATGATTCCGTTTATGACAAGGACCTGTCCACGCTCCTGACCGACCAGACTGCCCCGGCACAGCAGGGACAGCCGGCAACGGGCCAGCCCGCACCCGCCAGGTCCGTCACCTGCCCGAAGGGTCAGGTCTATAACACCCTGACCGAAAGCTGCGACCGGCCCTAAGGCCCGTGGTCAGGACGCAGCGCCCTGGCGCGGGACGACATTCGTACCCGCCCGGGGCACCCAGCCGCCAAGTTCCTGCCGCACAAGGGTTTCCAGCAGGTCGATGGCATCGGGGGAATCATTCAGGCACGGGATCAACGCCAGTTCCTTGCCACCAGCCCTGACAAAGGCATCCCCCGCCTCATTGCCGATTTCATCCAGTGTCTCGATACAGTCGGAAATGAAGCCGGGGGTGATGACGGCAATGCGTTCGATCCCGCGCGCGGGCAACGATTCGATAAAGGGCGCCGTATAGGGTTCCAGCCACTTCGCCGGGCCGAAACGTGACTGGAAGGTCAGCGGCATCATCTCCTCGTCATACCCCATGGCCTGACGCAGTGCCTCAATGGTGCGCTGGCACTCGGCGGCATAGGTGTCGCCTTTTTCCACATAGATTTTGGGCAGCCCGTGAAAGGACGCCACAATCATCTGCGGTCTGAAATCCAGCGTGGCCAGACGGGCCGAAATGGACCGGCCCAGGGCCGTAATATAGGCGGGATGATCGGCAAACGGGGGCAGTGTGCGGATGGCTGGCTGGTTGCGCATGCGCATGAGCGCGCGGAATGCCTGATCATTGGCGGTTGCCGTCGTGGTGGCGCTGTACTGCGGGTACAGTGGCGCCAGCAGGATCCTGTCGCATCCCTGCCCCACCAGGTCATGCAGCGCCTGTTTTATGGATGGCTGGCCATACCGCATGCCCCACGCCACCGGCACATCATCCGCCGCCAGCCGCGCCCCAAGCTGCTCGGCCTGTGCACGGGTGTATGTCCGCAACGGGCTTTCATTACGGTCATGGTGCCAGATGCGATGATAGGCCTCCCCCGACTTGCGGGGGCGAAAGGTCAGCACCGGCCCGTACAAAATGGGCTTCCAGATCAGCGGACTGGCTTCGATAATACGTCGGTCCGACAGGAATTCCGCCAGATAGCGGCGCACTGCGCCATAACCGGTGCCATCCGGGGTGCCCAGATTGCTCAGCAGCACCCCGGCACGCGACGGGGCATTTTCATGCCGTGCCGCACGATTTACGGTAATGAATGTCATGAAACGGCTGCTACATGAAGCCGTGCCGGGATGCAAAGAAACAGGCGGGCGTCATCCCCCGCCAACCCGCGCATGCCACGTATCAGCGGCGGGTCCGCACACGGACCGGCTGCAACGCGCGCGCCGGTGCGCGCAGGTAACAGGCAATGCCAGCAAGCCCCAGCAGGGCGACAACAGGGGAAAGCATCTGGACAAAAGTGAACATCACGGTCCCTTTCCTGATCGGACAATGATCAGTCAACCGCGCATATCATGCCCGCGTCAATCAAAAATATTGCTGTCCCGTGCCAGTTCCACGCATTTGCGCATAAGTGTGGGCAGCGCCACATCCACATCATTCCCGTAATGAATGAGCCCGCCCTGTCCGACCAGACTATTGGGAAAGGCAGATACGCGCGCCGCATAGACATCCACGATCAGCATGAAATGGGTAAAGACATGCTTCACCTGCCCGACCTGCTGCCATTTCGCGCGTAGCCGGGGTGCGGTAGGCGCATGGTCCAGTGCCTCCGCCCGTGGCCATGCCGCATCACGCCAGTGCGGGCCGGGCAGGCCCATCATGCCGCCAAGCAGCCCCTTTTCAGGCCGACGGACCAGCAGGATGCCGCCTGCCGCATCCACCATGCAGAAATGCACGCCATGCCTTACCGGCCGCGCCACCTTTGGCGCCCGGCATGGCAGTGTCGCGGCGATTCCCTGCCGGTTTCCGGCACATGCCTCCCGCCATGGGCACAGCACGCAGGCCGGGGTACGCGGTGTACAGACCCCCGCACCCAGATCAAACAGGGCCTGCGCGAAGTCGGACGGACGGGCGATGGCCGCCCTGTCCGCATTCAGCGTCATGGCCTGCCGGGCAATGGCCTTACGTGATCCGGGCAGCGGATCGGTCATGGCAAACAGCCGCGCCGTCACCCGCTCCACATTGCCATCCACCGGCACGACCGGGCGGCCAAAGGCGATGGCGGCAATGGCCGCAGCGGTATAGGGACCGATTCCCGGCAGTTCCAGCAGGCCCGCCACCGTATCGGGAAAGCGGCCGCCATTTTCCGCCACCGCCTGCGCACAGGCATGCAGGTTGCGCGCGCGGGCGTAATAGCCAAGACCGGCCCACAACGCCATGACCCGGTCCTGCGGCGCGCGGGCCAGGGCCGTCACATCGGGGAAGGCGTCCAGAAAACGCTCGAAATAGGGAATGACCGCAGCAACCGTGGTCTGCTGCAGCATGATTTCACTCAGCCACACGCGATAGGGATCTGCGCTCTGGCCCGGCAGCACGCGCCATGGCAGAGTGCGGCGATGCCGGTCATACCAGCGTAACAGATCGGTAGCAGAAGGTAACACGGACCCGTTTATGACGAACCCGCCGACCCGCAGCAAGCGAAAGAATGACGCCACGCCCCCCGAACCACCCCGCCGGGCCATGCGCACGCGCAGTCTGGCGGCCCTGCTGCCGCATATCAGCCGGCCTGTCTTTCGCAAGCAGTCCCCCGCCGCCATTCAGGTCATGACGGACTGGCCCGATATCGTCGGCCCTCACCTTGCCAGCATGACCGTGCCGCGCAGGCTGTCCGCCGGCACGCTGACGGTCGGGTGTCGCGGGCCCGTAGCCATGGAACTGCAGCACCTGGCCCCCACCGTCATCGCGCGCATCAACACCACCTGCGGACAGGGCGTGGTCAGGCGGCTGAAAATGGTCCAGGACCTGACCGCCCCACCGCGTCCTTCCACCCCGCCGCCAGGCCGCCAGGCCGCCCCCGCACCCGTGCAGATTGATGACATGCCTGATGGTCCGCTCAAGGACGCCCTTGCTCGTCTTGGTGGCTGGCTGACTGCACCGCGTGGCCCCGGCCGCCGATGAGATGCCCGGCACATTGCAAGGACATTTCTGGTGAAGCGTTTTCCAAAAAGCTGCGCTGAACGCCGCCTTTCCTAAAAAAGGCAGCACCCAAAAACTTTTATTTCCAGCACGCGGTTGCCTTGCGCAACCTTCTGGCATCCGCCAGCTGTCATTCCCCGGAACGAGGCGGGGTGACACACGGACAGCTTTCCCTTTTGTCATGTGCACGCCAGCGGGGAAGGCTGGATATTCCGCCTGAACGTGCCAATATCTGTTGGCACACTGTTACGGGAAAGGAACCGACCCGATGCGCAAGTTAGCTCTTCTGCTGGCTGTATCCATGGGATTGGTCGGCGTCATGCCCGCTCCCGCCGCCTATGCCTGGCGCGGTGGCGGCTGGGGTGGCGGCTGGCACGGAGGCGGCTGGCGCGGCGGTGGCTGGGGCTGGGGCTGGGGCGGCCTGGGCATGGGCCTTGCCGCGGGCACGGCCATGGGCCTCGCGATGTCGCCCTATCGTTACGGGTATTATGGCTATCCCTATCCTGCCTATGCCTATCCGCCGCCGCCCTACGTCTACGGGTATCCGCCGCCGCCACCGCCGCCTTATTACGGCTATTACCGCTAGGCGCGCGCGGCCTGCACGAACTGGCGGATCAGCTCGGGCGATTTGACACCGGGGGCGGATTCCACCCCCGAGGAGACATCAACCCCCCGAGCCCCGCTGCATTCAATGGCGCGCCGCACGTTATCGGGCCGCAACCCGCCCGCCAGCAGCCATGGCACGGGGGCGGTCCAGCCTGCGGTCAGGGTCCAGTCAAAGGCATGGGCATTGCCCCCGGGGCGGTCCGATCCCTTCGGGGCACGTGATTCAATGACCAGACCATCCACCGCGCAGAAGGCAGGCAGGTCGACCGTGCTGCCAATACCGGCGGCCAGCCAGACCGGCAGGGCGAACCTATCGCGGATGGCTGCCGCCCGGGACGCGTCATCGTATATCTGCAATCCGTCAAGCGGGACGTGATCCAGCACGGCACGGATCTCGTCATCCGTGGGGCGCACAAACAGGCCAATGCGTCCGGGACCGTCATTCGCGATGGCGCGGGCAAGGGGGGCGGCCACCTGTGCCGTGACACAGCGCGGCGAACGGCTGAAGAATACGAAGCCGACCCAGTCCGCCCCGGCCGCACATGCGGCATCCAGCCCCATCTGGTCGCGGATGCCACATATCTTGACCCTGACCGTCATATCCCCGTTCCCATCAGTCTGACAGTTCGGCGGCAATCGCGGCGGCAGCGGCAGCCGGATCTGCCGCACGGGTTATGGGCCGCCCCACCACGATCCAGTCCGCCCCTGCCGCACGCGCCTGTGCGGGGGTCATGATCCGCTTCTGATCCCCCACGGCACTTCCCGCAGGGCGGATACCGGGCACGACCAGCACCGGCGCCTCGCCCAGCGCCGCACGCAGGGGCGCAATCTCGTGCGAGGAACAGACCAGACCATCCGCGCCGGATTCCATGGCCAGTTGCCCGAGGCGGACGACCTGTGCCTCCACGCTGCCCTCCACGCCAATTTCATGCATGGCCTGCGTATCCATGCTGGTCAGCACGGTCACGGCCAGCAGCAGGGGACGCGCGCCGTCGGGAAAGGTCCCGTCAATCGCCTGTCGGGCGGCGGCGATCATTGCCCGGCCACCTGCGGCATGGATGGTCAGCATGGCGGGCCGCACGGCCTTCAGGCTGCCAATGGCCGACGCCACCGTATTGGGAATATCATGCAGCTTCAGGTCCAGGAACAGCGGGCTGTCCCCCGCCACGTCGCGCACAGCCTCCAGCCCCCGGGCATAGGTGAACTCCAGCCCCAGCTTGACCGCTCCGGCATGCCCGGCACTTTCGGCACGCCAGCGCATGGCCTGTGCCGTATCCTTGGTATCGAGGGCAACAATCAGGCGCGTGGACCGTCCGGACATTGGCGGTGCTCCATGGTCAGGCATGCAGGTAATGACAGGTTTCGGGGCGTAAGGGATCAGATGCCCGGTGGTTTTTCCGTCGTGCCCGCAGGTGGCGTCACCACGACGGGTTCCGACGCGGCGGGCGGTGCCCCCGCCTGTTCGGCCTCATATGCCTTCACCATGGGGGAACTGGCCGGGGCGGATGTCAGACCGGGGGCGCGGGGCGCGGCCACGTCATTTTCAGGCATGCGGGCGCGCAGGGTGCGCACTTCCTGTTCCGCGCGGCGGGCGCGGCGCATCTGGCGCAGTACCACGACCCAGACACTCGCAGACCCCGTGGCGTACAGCAGGGCAGCGACCAGCAGCGCCAGCACGCCGGGGGATGACGTCCATTTCCATTGCAGCCATGACAGTTCCACCGGCGCCTGATTACAGGCCGCGAAAATGATCAGTGCCACAATCACGGGCAGGGTGATGAAAAGACGTATCATGATCCTTGTTCCCTACCCCCAACACCCGACACCTGCAAGAAAATCAATTCATGCGGCGTGCCGCTTGCGCTGCGGGCCACAGCCATGCTTGCGTGCATGACAGACACCGTAAACCGGAACAGGGACAGAGCAATGGGCAAGGTTGTCACATTCCGGACCACTGCACGCCGTGATGAATCGTGGGCGGTCGTGGCGTTCAGCGGGCGCGGGACGCGCATCGCCAGCATCTACCCCACCCGCGCCGCGGCCGAGGCGGATTGCGAATGGCGGAACCGGCAGGTCGCCGCCTACCGCAATTTCCTTGAACGCAATGAAATCGCAATCCCCCGCCATACCATCCGTCCCTATCGCCGCGCGGACCTGCCGCGCGCGTGGCGCCCCCTGCCCGCGCTGGGGTTCCTGCACGGGCAATGTTAGACGCGCATGCCACCCGGCACGACAGGAGGGCCCGGTCGCAGTCCGTATGGAAAGCCGGCAGCCCCGATATGCAGGATTACTGCAGCCTGATTGGCTGGTCGAACACCAGGATATCCGCTTCAGGACAGTGCAGGACATGGGCAGGCGGCCCCATGTCGCTATACAGCGCCTTCAGGTCTTCCGTCCCATCATCAATAAAGTAATTGAATACGGGCATCTTATCGAAACCATGCACGTCATGCGTGTACAGGTCGGGATTGTTGCCCCAGATGAAAATATGGTTTCCGCCCGCCACCTGCTCGACCTGCAATGTCCAGTTCGAGGACGCCGCCACCTTTCTGGACAGCCAGTAATGCGTCAGCCCACCTTGCAGGCCCAGCCTGTCATGGTTCTGGGAGAGGCAGGTCTCAAGCGGGGAATGCCATCCATAGAGTCTGTTTTCATGTTTGCCGGTCAACACGAAATACATGGCCGCGCAGGGCAGGACCACCATGACATAATCTGATAATTTCCTGACGGAAACAGGATCAATGCATGACACGAGGAAGACGATCGACCACCAGGTAAGCGGCAGGGCATATCTGTAAAGTGATATGTCGACATACGTTATCGACAATATACATAACGCTATTACCGATGCCATATAGCCCTGGTAAAATAACAGTTCTTTATACGGCTCGATTTCATGTTTTGATATTTTCGCGCATATCCTGCTGAACGGGATGATGGAAAGCGCGAACAGGACCAGACAGCAGAAGGCCCGCATGCTGAAGCATGCGGAATATATAATTTCCGGCAGGGCAACCAGCGGGAAGTGCTTGAACATTCCCCCCAGGTTCTGCTTGTAAAGCAGTTCCTGCCCCATAAACCCGACGGTACAGGCCGCCAGCAGGAACACGGGGCCTGCAATCCCTTCCTTCAGGGCGTTCCACACCGGTGTCGTGTCCTTCCTGTGCACCAGCGCGAACACGCGGGTCGACAGGGCAAAGGGAACCGCGAATGTTGTCACGAACAGGGGATCACTGAAGGTGGCGACAAGGCACAGACAGGCTGCAGGATAGAAATTCGCAATCCTGCTGCCCCGGTCATATTCCATGTTTGCCATTGTCGCCGCCAGCAGCGACAGCATGAATGAACTGCCATGATAGGCGGGCAGAAACAGTTCCAGCAGGGCGGACATGTCCCTGAATCCCTTTACGTACACGCCAGCGGAAACGCATGCCACATAGGCCGTCAGCGTAACGGAAGACAGGAACAGGGACTGCAGCCAGAACAGGTTGCCCATGCGCCAGATAACGGACGCCATGCAGACAGTCATCAGACACAGCGAGAGAAGGAAAAAACCGTCCAGAGCGGCACGCCAGTCAAGCCCGACACGTTCGGCCAGAAAGAACCAGAGCATGTCCGGGAACAGGCTGGGAACGCGCGGCCACTGGAAATGCTGCCAGGCGTGCGGCACATGCCACATCTCCCACCCCATCCGGGGCAGGACAAGACTGTCCGAATTGATGATCATATTCAGGATGCCTGGGGCATTATAAAATATTCTGGTATAAAAAAAGTATGAAATAACAGTCGCACTAAAAGAAAGCGATAGGTACTTTACGTTTTTCCATAATGTCATATTGGCGGTTTAAAACCCTGTTCCGATCCTGACTACATAATAGATATTCACCGGGAACGATCAATTCCTCCATTGCCGATCGTGACCCGGTCGATTGAAAATATTTCTGCAGAAATAGCCGGTACATTTTCTTATGGTCGGGTGGATGCAGCCTGTGGTGCAGGGACACGTTGCTTTTGCTTCCATAACAGGCAAAATCCCATCATCCCCTCCGGGCTGCCCGATGCCTGTCACATGACGGAGAATGCATGACCAGTTTCCCCTCTTCCCTTTCTCCCATCCTGGAACAGGCGGACCGCACACTTGATGCGGCGCTGGAGCGACTGTTCGCGTTCCTGCGCATCCCCAGCATCTCCACCCAGCCCGAACATGCGGATGACTGCAGGCAGGCGGCGCTGTGGCTGCGTGACCAGCTTGACGAACTGGGGTTTGATGTGACCCTGCACGCGACGCCCGGTCACCCCATTCTGGTCGCCCATGACCGCACGCCACCTGCCGGCCCGCATGTGCTGTTCTATGGTCATTACGATGTCCAGCCCGTCGATCCGCTGAACCTGTGGGACAGCGGCCCGTTCGAGCCGAAACTGGTTACCGGTGCCGATGGGGCCACGCACATCGTCGCGCGCGGGGCGTCGGACGACAAGGGCCAGGTCATGACCTTCATTGAGGCCATCCGCGCCATCCGCGCCACGACCGGCACACTGCCGGTGCGCATCTCGCTGCTGATCGAGGGCGAGGAGGAATGCGGCGGTCCCAGCCTTGTTCCCTTCATGGAAACGCATCGCGAGGAACTGTGCGCCGATGTGGGGCTGATCTGCGATACCGCCATGCTGCCCGGCGTACCCGCCATCACCACCACGCTGCGCGGCATGCTGGGGGAGGAAATCCACCTGCGCTGCGCAAGCCGCGACCTGCATTCGGGCATATATGGCAATGCCGCGCGCAACCCGGCGGAACTGCTGTGCAGCGTGCTGGCCTCCATCCGTGATGCCAAAACGGGCCGCGTCGTGCTGCCCGGTTTCTACGCGGGCGTGGAAGACCCCGCCCCGGCACTGCGCGCGCGGTGGCGCGACATCGCCCCCGACAACGCCGCATTCCTGGGCGAGGTCGGGCTGTCCACCCCGGCGGGGGAGCAGGGCTATACCGCCATTGAACAGACATGGTGCCGTCCCAGCTTTGAAATCAACGGCATTTCCAGCGGCTATACCGGTGAAGGATTCAAGACCGTGCTGCCCGGTGAGGCCGTGGCCAAGGTTTCGTTCCGGCTGGTGGCAGGACAGGACCCGGTACGTATCCGCCAGGCCTTCTGCGCCCATGTCCGCGCCATGCTGCCCGATGATTGCACGGTTACGTTTACGCCGTGTGGCGGATCCGTGGCCTGCACGGTGCCCGATGATGCGTTTGGCCTGCAACCGGCCCTGCGCGCGCTGGGTGCGGAATGGAATACGCCCGCCGTGACCATTGGCTGTGGCGGGTCGATTCCGGTCGCGGGCGACATGCAGCGCATACTGGGCATGTCAGCGCTGCTGGTGGGCTTCGCGCTGGATGATGACCGCGCCCACTCCCCCAATGAAAAGTATGACCTGACGTCCTTCCACAAGGGCATACGGTCATGGGTCCGCATCCTGCACGCCATGGCACGCACAGATGACTGATGCGCCTCTTGCCCTGACCATGGGCGACCCGGCGGGAATCGGGCCAGAAATCACGGCGGGCGCGTGGCGGGCCCTGCGGGACGGCCCGGTGCGTTTTGCCGTGCTGGGCGATGCGGCGCTGATCGCACGCCACGACGTGCCGGTGCGCGAAATCGGGACCATTGCACAGGCGGCGGACACGTTCGTCCATGCCGTGCCGGTACTGCCGGTTGACCTGGCCGCCCCCGTGCGGCCCGGACAGCCGGACAGCCGCAATGCCAACGCCATAACCACATCCATCGCGCGCGCGGTGGAACTGTCGCGCAACGGACAGGCGGCCGGCGTGGTGACCTGTCCGATCAGCAAGATCGTGCTTAAAAAAGCCGGTTTTGCCTATCCCGGTCATACCGAATACCTGGCCGCGCTGTGCAACGTGCCGGGGCGCGAGGTCATGATGCTGGCCTGCCCCGAACTGCGGGTCGTGCCCATTACCATCCATGTCAGCCTGCGCCGCGCGCTGGATGAACTGGATACCGACGCCATCATCACCGCAACCCGCACCACCCATGCGGCCCTGCAGCGGGATTTCGGCATCATGACGCCACGTATCGCCATTGCCGGGCTGAACCCCCATGCGGGCGAGGACGGCAGCATGGGCACGGAAGAGCAGACCATCATCGCTCCCGCCATCGCGGCCCTGCGCGCCGATGGCATGGACATTACCGGCCCGTGGCCGCCCGATACCATGTTCACCCCCGCCGCCCGCGCACGGTACGACGTGGCGATGTGCATGTACCATGATCAGGCGCTGATCCCGCTCAAGACCATCGACATGACGCAGGGGGTCAACACCACGCTCGGGCTGCCGATCATCCGTACATCGCCCGATCACGGCACCGCCTTCGACATTGCGGGACGCGGCCTGGCCGATCCCTCCAGCCTTGTCGCGGCATTGCACATGGCCATGCAGATGGCCGAACACAGGAACAGGTCATGACAGCATCCCTTCCCGCCCCCATCCGGCTGGGTGTGAATATCGATCACGTCGCCACAGTACGTAACGCACGCGGTGGCACGCATCCCGATCCGGTCAAGGCAGCCCTGCTGGCGCAGGAAACGGGCGCCGACGGCATTACCGCCCACCTGCGCGAGGACCGCCGCCATATCCGCGATGCCGACCTTGAACGCCTGCGCGCGGAACTGTCGATCCCGCTGAACATGGAAATGGCCGCGACCGAGGAAATGACCACTATTGCCACCCGCCTGCGCCCGCATGCGTGCTGCCTGGTGCCCGAGCGGCGGCAGGAGGTCACGACCGAAGGCGGGCTGGATGTGCGGGGACAGGCCGAAAGCCTTGCCCCCCGCATTGCGCGCATGCGGGACGCGGGAATTCGTGTCTCACTGTTCATTGACCCCGATGCGGCGCAGATCGAGACGGCGGCGAAACTGGGGGCGGCCGTGGTGGAACTGCACACCGGTGCCTATGCCGATGCCATGGATGCGGCAGCCCGCGCCGTGGAGCTGGGCCGTCTGGCCACCGGGGCGGCACATGCCGCGCATTGCGGACTGGAGGTCCATGCAGGCCATGGGCTGACCTATGACAATGTCAGCCCGGTTGCCGCCCTGCCACAGGTCATGGAACTGAATATCGGGCATTTCCTGATCGGGCAGGCCATTTTTGACGGGCTGCCTGCCGTGATCCGTCACATGAAGGCGGTCATCGCCGCGGCACGGACGTAAAAAAGACGTTTTCGGTAAAGCTTCAAGCTTCGAAGCACGCCGCCTTTTTTCAAAAAGGCGGCGCCCGAAAGCTTTTATCCATCAGCCACCCGTGCCGCCTACGGTCAGGCCGGTCATTTTCAGGGTCGGCTGGCCCACGCCCACCGGCACGCCCTGCCCCGATTTGCCACAGGTGCCGATACCGGGGTCCAGCGCGGGTTCACCGCCAATCATGGTGACCCTGGTCATGGCGTCTGCGCCATTGCCGATCAGGGTAGCCCCCCGCACGGGGGTGGTGATCTTCCCGTCCTCGATCAGATAGGCCTCGGATGCGGCAAACACGAATTTGCCCGAGGTGATATCCACCTGTCCCCCGCCGAAATTGACCGCGTACAGCCCGCGCTTCGTACTGCGGATCATGTCATCGGTCGTGGCGTCGCCCCCCAGCATGATGGTGTTGGTCATGCGCGGCATGGGCGCATGGGCATAGGACTGCCGCCGCCCGTTCCCCGTGGGGGCCACGCCCATGAGGCGCGCATTGAGACGGTCCTGCAGATAGCCGGTCAGGATGCCATCCTCGATCATCACGGTACGTCCTGTGGGCGTGCCTTCATCATCGATGGTCAGGCTGCCCCGGCGCTCGGGCAGGGTGCCGTCATCCACCACCGTGACACCGGGGGCCGCCACGCGCTTGCCCATGAGCCCGGCGAAGGCGGACGTGCCCTTGCGGTTGAAATCCCCTTCCAGCCCATGGCCCACCGCTTCATGCAGCAGGATGCCGGGCCAGCCGGCCCCCAGCACCACTTCCATTTCCCCCGCGGGCGCAGGCCGGGCGTCAAGGTTGACCAGCGCCATGCGCAGGGCCTCGTCCACGGCGCCCTTCCACACCTGAGGCGACAGCAGGCGGGTGTAGGAATACCGGCCACCCAGCCCATGGCCGCCACTTTCGCGCCGACCATCGTGTTCCACCACCACCGACACGTTCATGCGCACCAGCGGACGGATGTCGGCCATGCGCTGCCCATCGGGGCGGATGATCTGGACCGCCTGCCATTCCGCGGAAATCGACGCCATGACCTGCACCACGCGCGGGTCACGCGCACGTGCATAGGCATCGAGTTCCGACAGCATGGCAGCCCGCGATGCAAACGCCCCTTCTTCCAGCGGGTTGATGTCGGGATACAGACGGTGGTTGGTCGAACGCGGGCCTGCCGCCAGCGTGCCCGACCGCCCGGCCCGGATCTGGCTGACGGTTTCAGCCGCGCGGCGGATGGCGCTTTCGCTTATGTCATCGGAATGGGCGAAACCGGTTTCCGTCTCCAGCACGGCACGCAGGCCGAATCCGGATGACGTGTCGAAGGTGGCGGAACGGATCACCCCTTCATCCAGCGAGATCCCTTCGCTTTCACGATATTCCAGGAAAAGCTCGCCATCATCCATTCCCTCCAGCGCATGCTGGACCAGACGTTCGGCATCGGGACGGCCAAGGCGCGCGCCCGCGCGTTCAAAGAACAGGGTATCGGTTGCAGCCAGCGGGGAAAGACCCTGAAGGGATAAGGGCATGAAATGGTGACTCCGGTTGGCGGAACAGGATTGAAGACGGGCACGATCAGGCCGCTGCGGGCCGGAAGGGCACGCAGCATAGACGGTTTTGCCCCCAGGGGAAAAGCTGGTCTGTCTTCATGACAGGTACCATGCGTGAAAATGAACTTCCCTCCATCTGGATGGTTTCCCTTTGTGGTAGGGACGCAAGGCAGGGCATTGTGCAAAAATCAGGTTTTCATTGTTTGGAGAAATGTCGTCTCGTGAAAGTTTCCCTCCTGTGCGGTTCTAGTCTGTCCCGGTCCGCGCCCCGTCAGGCCGGGCTGTTGCTGGCCAGCCTTCTTTACGCGGGTACACCCGCCCTGGCCCAGACAGCGCCAACCGCATCACAGGTGGCTCCCACGCCGTCGACCGCTGCTGTCCCCTCCTCGCCCCCCACGGGCACGGATGGGACAACAGCCGCGCCGTCCTCCTCCGCTGCTGGTGCGACACCCGCCGCACAGGCACCGGACCAGGCGGACCAGACCTATTCCGTACCAACGCCTGAACCCCTGTCGGGGAGCGGAAACATGCTGCCTGCCCCAACCAGCGTGACACCGGATGCAGCGCCGCAGGCCACACCTGCGCAGGCTCCCGCCACGCCCGCAGCCCAGACGGTACCCGCCGGCAACGTGACCACACCCCCGTCGCCTGCCACGACGGCCGATCAGGGCGCACCACCGCAGCAGGCCACCGCCCCGGCCACCACACCCGACACGAACACCCCGCCCGCCAGCACCGGCACATCCGGCCCCGCCATCACCCCGCCAGCGCCCGCGGGCATGCCTGCGGCGGGTGGTTCCGATCATGCAGATGCCGCGTCCCCTCCGCCCGCGCCGGGTACGGAACCCGTGCAGACGGTCCACAAGGACGGCCCCGCATCGACCGGCAGCAGCCCCGTACCGCCAGCCGACGCCCTGATGTCGGATGCGGGCGCGCCCGCGGCACTGGTGCAGGATCTGCGGCCACCTTCGGTCGTGCTGGACGGACTGTTCCAGGCGATCGGGGAAGCCCATATCTATACCGACGCCAAGACGGCGGCCGACGCCATTCCCGACGAAGCACCGGCGGACCTGCTGGCGGAATACAATGTCGCCAAGCAGCGACCCGATTTTTCCCTGAAGGACTTCGTTGCGCGGCATTTCACCCTGCCCGAGCGCAAGACGGTGTCCTACCAGCGCACGCCGGATGAAAACGTGCGCGACTACATCAACGGCATGTGGGAAGTCCTCAGCCGGCCGCCCGACATGCAGGTGGCGTATTCATCGCAGCTTCCCCTGCCCTATACCTATGTCGTACCCGGCGGGCGTTTCAGTGAACTGTATTACTGGGACAGCTATTTCACGATGATCGGGCTGTACGAAAACCAGAAGATCGACCTCATGCGCGACATGGTACGCGACATGGCGTCCATGATCGACCGGTACGGCCATATCCCCAATGGCAGCCGGACCTACTACCTCAGCCGGTCGCAGGTTCCGTTCTTCTCGCTGATGGTTGACCTGCTGGCCATGCATGACGGGCAGGTTGCCTACACCACTTTCCTGCCCGAACTGCAGGCGGAATATGATTACTGGATGGACGGGCAGGATTCCGTCCCGCCCGGTGGCGCGTACCGTCATGTGGTGCGCCTGCCTGATGGCACGCTGATGAACCGCCACTGGGATGATCTGGATACCCCGCGTGACGAAAGCTACCCGCAGGACATCGCCACGGCTGCCCAGTCGGGACGCCCGAAGGGAGAGGTCTATCGCGACCTGCGCGCGGGTTCGGAAACGGGGTGGGATTTCTCGTCCCGCTGGCTGGCGGACGGGCATACCCTGTCCACCATCCACACCACCGACCTGCTGACGGTCGAACTGAACTGCATGATCCCGCATCTGGAACAGACGCTGGCCCATGCCTATGACCTGAAGGGCAACAAGGACGCGGCCGCCCGCTACAACCGCCTGGCGCAGGAGCGTATCGACGCGGTGCAGCGTATCCTGTGGGATGAACGCCGGGCCGCCTTCATCGATTACGACTGGAAGAAGGGGGAATCGACCTCCATCCTGTCGGGTGCGACCGTTGTGCCCCTGTTCATGCAGATGGCGACACCGGAACAGGCCAAGGCCGTGTCCGAGACCGTGCGCAAAAATCTGCTCAAGGTGGGCGGACTGATCGCCACCGAACGCAGCGGCAGCGGACAGCAATGGGATTCACCCAACGGATGGGCGCCCCTGCAATGGATGGCGGTAAAGGGCCTGAACCAGTACGGCTATGACGAACTGGCCAGTGACATCGCGGCACGGTGGATGGGCCGCGTGATCGGTACGTATGAAAAATCCGGTGTGCTGCTGGAAAAATATGACGTGGTCAATCCGTTCATCAGCCCCAAGGGCGGCAAGGGTGGCGGCGAATACCCGAT
Organism: Komagataeibacter oboediens; assembly: GCF_018491655.1. Taxonomy (NCBI): domain Bacteria; kingdom Pseudomonadati; phylum Pseudomonadota; class Alphaproteobacteria; order Acetobacterales; family Acetobacteraceae; genus Komagataeibacter; species Komagataeibacter oboediens. Next base: position 194,803 of record NZ_JABLUU010000002.1, read on the forward strand.
GCAGATCGGGTTTGGCTGGACCAACGGCACGCTGCTTGGCCTGATGAACCGCTATCCGCAGAACACGCGTGTCGTACTTGACCGCAACCCGGCGGCGGATCAGCCATCGCCCCAGCCCCTGCCGCCCATGAATCCCTATGGCGTGCAGAGTGATAATGATGCGCTGAGCCGCTACAGCCAGCCCACGGTCACCCTGACCCCGCGCCCGGTTGCCCCGACCCCGATCCTGCCGCAGATGTCGACCGTGGGAGCCAGCGCACCGTCATCGGCCACGCAGATCCCCCCTGCCGCACCTGCAGTGAACGCGCCATCCGGCACGCCCCCTGCGGCCCCGGCCGCAGCCGCCAGCACGGAGCAGCATGCGGACACGCCGTCACCGGCGGCGGACGGGCAGCCAGCGCAATCCGCACAGGCCGCGCAGCCGCCAGCAGCGGATCATGCCCCGGCAACAGAAACGCCGCCAGCCCCGGCATCCGTTGAAACGAAGTCGACGGAAACCCCGGCTCCGCCCGCAACAGGCGGCACACAGGGCGTTAGTGAGGCGCACGATAGCGGGACACCTGCGACGAAGGATGCGCCCGCAACAGCCCAACCCGCACAGCCAGCCCCGGCAGACACGCATGCCGGGTCCACCGACAAAACGGTGACAGGCGAAAATCCGCCTGCAACCCATTAAGGGAGCCATCCGGGAAGCCGCCATGTCAGCGCGGCTCCCGGTTTCCTGACGTCAGGTCCGGGCGTTCATGACCGCTGCCGTTACATCGCTGAGACAATCAGGGCATCCATCCTGTCCACCCGGCAGACAGAATGGATGGAAACCCGGTGCCTTTTATCTGTTCATTCTGACCACGGTACGGGAAAACTGGGTATAGTCCGGCGCCCCGTCACATGTTGAATTGACGTGGTACAGACAGACATCATTTTTACAGATTATCTTCTGTGAATCCTTGTTGAAAATATTATACCCATCGCCACCAATAACATAATTGTATTTCGTAGATGGGACATCGCCCTCTGTCGTATCGGTCAGCAGATAAAGCGCGCGGTTCGGTTTCATATGGCTGTACCCACCTGACAGCCACCAGCCCCCGTCCTGTCCAACCAGGGCAAGACCGCACATATCTGGCATTTTATTTGCCTTGACCTGTAGCGCCATGATCCGGTTGTTCTTATGTATCGCGTCAGCATAGGACGACGCCAGGACACCCAGTTCAACAATGGCCAGACTTCCGACCAGTAGTGACAGATGTATCGCACGACCTGACCGGGCCATTTTTGAAAGAGCAAACGATGCAACCAGAACAAGTATCGGAATGGCTGCGTAGACGAATGATATTTCCTTATGCGATATCATCGAATGATATAACAATATAAATAAGGGGATGGACGCCATATACCTGTGTTCTGGCATACCTTTCCAGAACAGCCAGCACAGCGGCAGGAATGCCGCCCCCCACAGATGAAACAGGCCGAACGGGTAAAAGACGGCAGGCATGCTGCCATAACGCAGGGCAACGCCTTCATTCACGTTCAGATAGAAGTTTTTATATATGGACTGAAAAGGATGGCCCAGCGTCTGGTAATCAACCAGTCCCAGCATACACACGGGAAGGAGCAGCCCGGCAGCAACCGGCAGCACGGACCGCGCGCCCGTCAGCCACACGACAATCATGACTTCGAGACAGAGCGCCGGGGCCAGATGAAACCGGAATGCGAATGACAGGCCGGTCAGCAGTCCGAATGCAAACAATATGGGAAAACCGACATGTGCCTTCCCCTGTTTCTTCATTGCTATGTAAATGAGCATTACGCTCAGCGCCATTATATTACCGCTGACGGTCTCACCCAACGTACGGAATGAATCATTGACCATATCCGGCCACAGGGCCGCTGACATGCCACAGATCCATGCGCCGCTTATGCCCTCCGTCACCCAGCCGGCATAAACAAAACCTGCGACAAGACCCAACGAGCAGAGCGCGAAGACAATCCTGACGAAAATGGTGGAATATCCCAGCCCCAGCGCGTGACCGGCCTTGAGTATCTGCGCAATCATATCCGGCAGCAGCCATGACCGGATTCCGGCCTGCCATTCCCATGTCAGGACGCCATGGCCCGTCAACTTATAATAGGCTGGCTCCATATACTGAAAGAATTCGTCCGCCCGTAACGGACCGGGAGACAGGAATATCATCAGGATCCGGACGACCAGCGCCACGAATACACAGACCACCAGTGGCAGGATTACACCACCGCGCAGTTTGTCGAAGTACGGTTTCATGCTGCTGTTCCTGCCACAACCGATCAAAAACGAAAGAGAAAGCCGCCTGTCCACATTGGGTTACGGGACAGGCCTGTTCATCAGGTCCGTCCGTATCAGGGCTTCACCAGCCACGGATCCTGTCCGCTGACCCGCTGGTTTTCTGCTCTGGTCACCATCTTTTCAAACTGGCTGTAATCGGGCGCACCGCTACAGGTCTGCGCCGTCTTGTACAGGCAATAGTACCCCTTGCACGCTACGGCATGGAGTGCATCACCGATCAGCCTGTAAGTTCTATACGAAACGACATAATTGTACTGGTGCGACGCATTCTGGATATCGGCTTTGTCATAATAGAAATAAAGCGGAATATCGCGTTTCGTGAACTGGCTGTATCCCCCTGTATCCCCCCATTCATCCGACCCGACCAAAACGGCAACGCCACACGAATCTTCCTGCCGTGACACCTTGTACAGCAGGGCCGGTATGCGACTGACCATGTTCATATGCTGTTTGAACGGAGACGCCGCCATGCAGCAGCACATGGCAACAACAGCTATGGCCGCCGCAAAAGCCTTGGGCTGCAGTTTTTCAAGAATGGAAGAGAGGCCCAGACTGGCCACAAGAACAAGCGGCGGCATTGCCGCGTAAATGAAGGATGTCTCCTTATGCGCAATCAGGCTGTGATAAAATATGATTACGGTTCCGATTACGGCAGGCATCCATGCCCGCTTCATCCCCTTCACAAACAGAAAAACAAACGCCAGAAAGGCAAACTGCCAGAAGGAGATGATACTTTCTACATAATAGTAAAACGGCATCACTCCGTAATTTTTTGATACTGATTTAAATATATTGACGTAGAAATTGTTTACAATGGAGGGATAGAACCCGCCCCAGGTCATGCCGTCCACAATGCCAAGTGCCAGAACCGGCAGAAGGCTGGTCAGGGCAATCGCAATCCGGTCACGCCATGTCGGCAGCCAGAACAGAACCCATAACATGGACAGCGCGACTGCAGGCGCCAATTGAAAACGCAGGACAACCGTAAGGCCGAGAAACGCGGCACACCCCAGATAGAGTTTAAGGTTGTCACGTCCCTGCAACTGTAATTGCCGACCAATCATGGCCAGCCCGATGGCCAGCCCCATTGTATTTCCTGCCTGGAATTCCCCGGCGGTTCGGTCTGCGCCAATCAGCAGGTCAGGCCACAGGGCCGCCATGACACCGCATGTCCATGCCCCTGCCCGCCCGTACAGCATTCCGCCCAGCGTTGCGAATACGGCAATAATCGATACGGACAGGACGGCGAACACCAACTTGACAGCCACAACTGGCAGGCCCAGGCCCATGGCCCGGGTTATTTCCCATATCCCGGCGATCGCCCCCGGAAGGACCCAGTTCCTGACGCCCGCCTGCCATTCCCATGTAACGACACCATGGCCCGTCAGCAGATGATGGGCGGGTTCAAGATTCTGGAAAATTTCGTCCGGTCGCCATCCCCCCCGATAGAAGAAGCAGATAACAACGCGAAAAATGAGCCCCAGAATACAACATAAAACAATTATATTCTTTTTATTCAAATCTCTCACAGCATCATCTTTCGCAATAAGAACTTCTATTTTCTATTGGTAGTTTTAAATATATTCCCCAAGACCACCATTATATTTTTATTATTCATGGACCATCTCACATAAGAAAAATGCAAAAGAACCCGGCCTCCCCACCCACCTGACAGGGCGGCATGGGGCAGCGGCTTTTATTTTTTCTTTTCCCATTCAAACAGACCGTGACACGACATGACCTTCTGCCGATCATATATGAGAAGCGAGAATTGATCATCCACCGGAACAATCTGGTCCGGCGCGCCCATATTGCTTATGACCGCGGCCTGTTTCAGATACTCATCATTTTTGGGAAAGGGTGGTGAATAGACCAGAAAGAAGATGCGCTCCGTGCCCTGCAGGTCAGCAGGCAGGTACCAGTCCCTTTTGCTCAGCCATGGACGGGATGCAAGATGGCATGCCGCTTTATCTGCGGCGGATACATCCTCGTTGACCATGATCGAACGCAGTTTCAGTTCGCCCCCGCTGGCAAGCGTCGTCAGGGAAGCGTGCCAGTAATCCGTATAACCATACGTAAGATGCTGCTGATGCAGCACAGCCATCAGGGGCCGGACATCCAGCTGGTGACCGACGTGATACGGATCGATATCCACGTCCTGCTCCGTACGGGGGTGCCATGTCAGCACACAGGCCAGTAATGACCACACGATCGCACCCAGGAAAATGCCGGATGTATCCCCCGCCCTGTCAGAACGGGCATAGGCAATGGTCGCGAACAGCAGGACAGGCAGGAAATAACGGATGATGTCTTCGCCGGGGATATGAAAATCCAGTATCGACGCCGCAAGGGCGTCCATGACCAGCCCGATGACCAGCATATCCGAAACGGAATCTTCCCCGGCAAAACACTGGTTCCGTCTTACGTCATCCACCCGCTGACGGACATAACGCCAGACATAAAGCGCAATGAACACAAACGGCACCAGACGCACGATATCTGTCAGGGAGTTATGATTGGCATGGCCGATAACGGTCTTGCCCCAGAAATTGATGCCGAACAGGTCCAGCACCGACATAAAGGCCAGCAGCAGATGTGAAGGCAGTTCCGGCAGTGCCATGAAATGGGCTACCACATGCAGGGAATGAAATCCCCCATCCACGTGGATAACAGTCTTGATGACCGTGGCCACTACAAAAGCCATGATCACAGGCACAAAGCAGCGCACGCCCCGTTCGGGATGATCATCCGTCCAGATCCGCCACAGGCTGACAAGACAGGCGGGCATGACAAAGCAGCAGACGGCAAACGGGTCGCTGATAAAAATTATGCTGACAAACACGAACAGGCTGGCCTGTGCCAGCTTTCCCCCTGTTCCATCCAGCACACGTCCGGCTGCGATAATGCCCAGAAGGGCCACGAACATCGTACCCACGTGATAGGGCGCGTACGTAATGAACGCGATGGCTGCCTGCTCATATAGCGGCACAAGGGCAATAAAACCCATGACAGGCAGCAGACATCGCCAGGACCGGTTGCGCCCTCCGCCCAGGGCAAGATAACAGGCAGCCCCAATAATGCCGCCCCACCATACGGCAGGCAGGATATGCAGCACCGCCGTACTGCCGGGCATGAGCCTGAGCAGGCCGGCCATGCCCAGCAGATCTATCAGCCAGAAATTGTCAGGGGAGTTGACCCACCCCTTGAGAAAAAAATTCCCCCGCGCCATGTCCTGCGCTTCGAACCACGCATTGGCCTGGTCTGAATCCGGCAGGAACCGCAGACCAAAATGATAACACAGGGCACCACCCAGAAACGACAAAATAATCGATAGTATAACAGTAATAAATTTTCTGCCCGCGTTCATGCCGCCATGCCCATTATGAAATAATATTATAATTTGCAAAATAACAACAATAACCCGAGAGTATATCATTGACATTCGGCATTATAAAGGAAGTACCCACTGTAATCGTGCGGCCTTCCCGGCCAGTCATGGGGGCGATATGGGTACAGACGTCATTCCGCCCCGCCTCCTGTTCAGGCGACGCATAATCTATGGGGAGTGCGGCATTGAGGGATTGCCTGCGCAAAATGGCCCCCCGCGCGGACAGACGGGGAACATCTGTCGTCCCCGTCGGGACAGACTTCATTGTATCGTGCATGATCAGGTCGTGGCGCCCCCCTGCGAAATGCGTCGGGCAGGCCACTTCATCATCACGATAAAGACATCGCAGATCTGACAACGGAAATATGAGCGACCTCCCGCATGGGACAGTTCCCGTGCATGGGGCGTGGCATGTCAGCCTGCCGTGCCACCACCTGATGCTGTTGGAAGAGATGTCTTTCTGCGCGTCAGCATATGGTGGGCAATCATCTGCCCGAACTGGATCAGCACCTTGCGGCCCATCTTGCTTTCCCCTTCATGACGCGACCGGAAAACAAAGGGCAGTTCAATCACACGCGGAGCGGTCTTCTGCACCATCAGCAGGTCAAGCAGGATCTTGAACCCGGTACCCGACAGGTCGCTCACCGATCTGACAAACAGATCACGCCGCACGGCGAAAAAACCGCTCATCGGGTCGCTCACCTTCACGGGCAGGCATAGCTGCGCGATCCGGATGCCCGCATTGGACAGGAACAGCCGCCACCAGTTGGCCAGGCCACTATTGTCGCCACCTTCCACATGCCGGCTGCCGATCGCCACATCGTACCCCTGGTTCCGGATGGCATCGAACATCTGGCCCAGCAGCCGTTCGTCATGCTGCATGTCGCCATCCATCACCGCCACAACCGGCGCCGATGACGACAGGATTCCCTCGATCACGGCGGAAGACAGGCCACGACGGCCCACCCGCAGGATGCCACGCACCCGGCTGTCAGCCTGCGCCAGCCGCCAGACTTCATCTATGGTGCCGTCAGGCGATGCATCGTCAACGAATATCAGTTCCCAATCGAGATGCACCAGCGCCTGCTCCACCGCGTGAAACAGGGGCTCGACATTTCCGCGTTCATTATAGCACGGGATGATGACGCTCAGGACCGGCCCCGGTCGGGATATACCTTTTTCATGCGACTCAGACTGCGAGGGGACTGAAGAAGCTTGCATGGTCGGTAAAAATTCCTAGGGCTTTACATGGATGGCGACGCGGCAGGACGTACCGCAGGCAGCCCCCCCATTACAAGAGGTCATGCGTAAAGGATTTCCCCTACGGCTGCAATATAAGCGGATATGCAGCCAGAAACAGAAACAGGCCGGTTACCAAAAGGCAACCGGCCTGCAAATCTGGTCGGAGTGAGAGGATTCGAACCTCCGGCCCCTGCGTCCCGAACACAGTGCTCTACCAGGCTGAGCTACACTCCGTTGCAGGCGGCTATACAGGGCTGCTGCATTTTAGGCAAGGGGATAGATGAAAGATTTACAGCGTGGTGACCCTGTCGCGTGCATCCGCCTGCACCGGCAGGGCAGCCAGCGCCGTCATCAGTGTCGCCACATCGGGCACCACCTCAAACAGGTTCCGCGCGGAGGGGGAGGCAAACCCATCCGCGATACAGCTGTCCACCATGGCCAGCAGCGGATCGGCCCACCCCGCCACATTGACGATATAGATCGGCTTGTCATGCTGGCGCAGCTGCCGCCACGTCATGATCTCGATCGTCTCGTCAAAAGTGCCCAGTCCCCCCGGCATCACCACAAAGGCATCGGACTGCGCGAACATGCGCGCCTTGCGGTCATGCATGCTGTCGGTCACGGTCAGGTCGGTGACACCTTCATGCATGATCTCACGAGAATGCAGAAAGGCGGGAATGACCCCCGTCACCGCCCCGCCCGCAGCCAGCACGGCGTCCGCCACGGTCCCCATCAGGCCAACATGCCCCCCACCATAGACCAGCCGGAGCCCGGCCCGCCCCAGCGCGGTGCCCAGCGCGCGGGACTGCGCCGCATATTCCGGCCGGGAACCGAAACGCGATCCACAAAAAACAGCAACGGATGAAATCTGCATCTATCCAGCTCAGCTCCCCACAGGATTATCGTTTCCCCACGCCTGTCAGCGTGGCAGGAATCTCAACATAATGGTTACACCCACACCCGCCAGCGTAAACAGGGCCGACACCAGAAACAGCGCGCCATAACCCATGGTCTGGATCACCAGCCCCAGCAGGGGGCCGGACAGGCCCACGGCAATATCAAGGAACACGGAAAACGCCCCCAGCGCGGCCCCCCGGTTTTCCGGCCCGACACGCGCCACCGCCAGCACGCCCATGGCCGGGAACACCAGCGAGAACCCCGCCCCGGTCAGCGCCGCCCCCAGCGCCGCCCCGCTGATCGAGGAACACCGCCACAGCACGACCAGCCCCAGCGTTTCCACCAGCAGCGAGATGAACGTGACCACCAGTCCACCCCGGCGGTCAATCTGCCGGGCGAACAGGAACCGCATGAGCACAAACGCCAGGCCGAATCCGGTCAGCGCCGTCGCGGCCCCGTTCCAGTGGTTATGGGCATAGAATAGGGCAAGGCAGGCCGAAATCGTCCCGAACCCTACGGACCCGCATGCCAGAACCGCCCCATGCGGCAGGACACGACGGAACACGGCATGGAACGGCATTGGCGGTGCCTTGCTGGGCACGGGCGGCACCGGGGCGTACTGCCGCGCCAGCAGGAAACCGAACAGGGTCAGCCCCGCCGAGAGCATGCCAACCACCGTCAGTCCACCATATGGCAGCGGCAGGCCCGACAGAAGCTGACCGATTGGCGCGCCCAGCGCGATGCCGCCATACGACGTCACCCCGTTCCATGAAATGACCTGCGCGGTACGCGCGGCACCCACCCGTCCGATATTCCACATGATGGCGCCAGTCGCGGTCCAGCTTTCCCCTATTCCCAGAAAAATACGGCTGGCGATCAGCAGGATGATGGACAGGGCCGCGAAATGCAGCAGTACGCCCGACAGCATCAGCGCCAGTCCCGACAGGGTACAGACCGCAAGACCGGTCACCACCGTGGGCTTGGCCCCACGACGGTCCGCCTGCCGCCCCGCCCCCGCGCGGGAGGCAAAGGTGGCAAGGTACTGCACGGATACCGCCAACCCCGCCAGCACCGTGTTATATCCCAGCACCTGGTGCACAAAAACCGGAATGACCGCCATCGGCAGGCCAATATCGATGTAACAGAGGAGGTTGAACAGCACGACGGGAAGTATCCGCCGTGTAGGAGACCCCGATACAGCCTGCGGCCCGGTCATGATACGCATAAACTCCGTAAATAAAAAACAAACGCCCAGATCAAACGCGGATACCAGCAATACGGCCAACCCCACAAAATCATTGTGGAGCCGAGGCACCATAGGGCTTATGGGAAAACGTGAAAAAACCAACCCATGACCATTCGTTCCCGCACGACAGCCCTGTGCGGGATGCATGCAGGCGTGATCAGGAAGGATGCAGGACCCCATGACGCAATCCCCCACCCCGGACGCAGGTGGCTATACAACCGTTTCCACCCGCACCGCCTATGAAAATCCATGGACCCGCGTGCGCGAAGACATCATCATCCGCCCAAATGGCAAAAAGGGGCTGTACGGCGTGGTGGAACGGGGGGATTTCGTCGTGGTCCTGCCCCTGTGGGACGGACCGGATGGCCCACGCGTCACCCTGATCCGCCAGTACCGCTATCCCATCGGCAAACGGATGTGGGAACTGCCCATGAGCATGTGGGAACACCGTCCCGACGCCACGCCCGAAGACGTGGCGCGCGGCGAACTGCGCGAGGAAACCGGCCTGCTTGCCGAGCATATGCGCGAAGCCGGCCTGCTGTATCAGGGTGCTGGATACACCACCCAGAAAGGTCGCGCCTATCTGGCCACCGGCCTGCGGCAGGGCCCGCACCAGCGTGAGGAAACGGAAGAGGACATTACCTGCCACGTCGTCACGCTGAAGGAGATGGAAGCCATGATCGTGGACGGGCGAATCACCTGCATGGTCACAATCGCGGCATTTGGCATGATCCGCGCGCGCGGCTGGATCTGACCGGGCCGGGACTCGCTGTTCGGGCGCCAACCCCGGGACGTTCTGTTCCGGGAGAGAAGATGAAGGCGGCCGGACAGTCCCCGATCGTCGCGGCGGCCCCGGGTTCAGATTGCATGCTGTCCGCACGACATGCCGGGGAAACGGCCCTTTTTGAACAATACGGCTGCGGCCCGATGGGCTTTGGGAAGGCACATCATCCGCCAGACAGGTTTGATCGGCCAACCATTGCGTAAGGGCCGCAGAAATCCGGTCAGATCTCCAGCATCCCCACCGGATGAAACTGTTACATGGGCCCCTGCATGGACCCTATCCTGGCAGGGCACTTTCCCCTGAAGACCGTTCCGGACCACAAAAACGATCCCGTGCGGTTCAGCAGGTCAACGGATCCTGCGCATGGCCACGGCGCAGCGGGGGCAGGTAACGCTCCAGCTTGACGCGCAGCGGCATGAGATAGGTATTGCCGCCCGCCTGCGCCACGGTCTCCATCATCTGCCGTGCAAAAGCGATGTTGGCGTCCAGCGTCGGCTCAAAATCATGGGGGAAAATGACGTGGTTCGTCGTTTCCCAGTATGAGCGTGACTTCGGGCCAATCACGGGGGAAATGCCCCAGAACACATTTTCCCCATGAAGCCAGTTCATGCACAGGTCCAGCATGCGCATGTCAAAAATGGGCTGGGTAAAGAAACCGGCGGCGCCGGCTTCCTTCTTGCGGGCTATGGCCTCCATTTCCTTGTACGGCGCACGGCGGTACGGATCGAAAGCGGCATAGACCGTCAGATGCGGCGCTTCACGCCGGTACCGGGCAATCATGCTCTCGCTGGTATTGGGATAGGTGCGGTGCTTCAGGTCCGATGGCGGATCCCCCTTCACCACCAGCACTTCCTTCAGGTCCGGGTCATCCGCACCCGGTAGCGGCGCGTCGGGCGCGATGTCGATGGCGCGGATATGGGGCACCACACGGGGGAAAATTGGACGGACCAGGGCCGCCGCCTCCCAGCTTCGGATGGAAAAACGCAGGAGGTCGGGAATATTGAGCATCTGCGCATCGGGAAACAGCCGGCGGACATCCTCGGCATCGCGTAGCAGCGTTTCCTGGTCGCGCGGAATCAGTTCAACGGATGTCAGCGTCATGTGTTTTCTCCTGAATGCGCCTTGCCCTCCACCAGCATGCGGGCCGCATCAAGGGTGTTGCGCAGCAGGCAGGCGATTGTCATGGGCCCGACCCCGCCGGGTACAGGCGTAATCAGGCCCGCGCGCCTGACGGCTTCATCAAACTTCACATCCCCGACCAGCCGCGTCTTGCCATTAGGCAGCGTCACGCGGGATATCCCGACATCGATCACTGTCGCACCAGGCTTGATCCAGTCGCCACGCACCAGTTCGCGCACGCCTGTCGCCACCACAACGATATCCGCCTGCCGGGCAAGGGATGCGGTATCGCGTGTATCGATATGGGCCACGGTCACCGTGCAGCCTTCACGCAGCAGCAGTTCCGCCATGGGGCGGCCCACCAGATTAGATGCCCCGATCACCAGCGCATCCCTGCCACGCATGTCACCCACGTAATGACGCAACAGCAGCAGGCAACCCAGGGGCGTGCACGGCACGATACCCGGCAGCCCCAGCGCCAGTCGACCGGCATTGACCACGCCCAGCCCGTCCACATCCTTTTCGGGAATGATCGCATTGGTCACCGCAACCGGGTCCAGCCCCGCCGGCAGCGGCAGCTGCACAAGGATACCATGGATTTCAGGATCAACATTCAGCCGTTCGATCAGGCCCAGCAGTTCCTTCTGCGATGTCGTGGCAGGCAGCATGTGCATGAATGAGCGCATACCCGCGCGATGGGTCTGCAGCGCCTTGTTGCGCACATAGACCTCACTGGCCGGATCATTGCCCACCAGCACCACCGCAAGGCCGGGGGTGACGTGATACCGGTCATAGAAAGCGCTGACATCGATCGCGATATCCTGCGTCATGCGGGCCGCGAAGCCCTTGCCGTCAATCAGGCGCGCGGCAGGGTGTTCCTGTGCATCGGATACTGCTGGACCGGTCATCATCCCTCCGGAAACGAACATGGCGATGCCAGCAGATAAGGCAAGAAACCATGGTGCGACAATCATCCCCCGCCAGTTTTCTGACCCATACCGTAAAAAAACCGGCTTTTTCCCGTCCGGATGCAAAAAAGGCCGGGGCATTCCTGCCCCGGCCCCCTGCCATCCGGTAATGGAAATGGCTTACTGGTCGTCTTCCTCGCTGCTGGCCGTATCCGAATCATCGCTGTTGGGGCTGACGGCCACAAAAACACTCTGCCCATTGCGCACGACCCGCAGCAGGACGGAATGGTTGGCCTGCAGTGCCTGCCGGATGGCGGACACCGTGGCGCGCGGGTTTTCAACCGGCACCTCACCCACGGACTGGATGACGTCGCCCGCATGGATCCCGGCCTGTTCGGCAGCGGAACCGGGCTGCACGTCACTGACCACCACGCCACGCACGTTTTCCTCCAGCCCGAGCTGCTGGCGCATGTCAGGCGTCAACGGCGCAAGTGTTACGCCCAGCTTGGGTCCCTTGTCCGCATCGTGGGAGGTATCGCCCACCGTGCCATCAGCCGTGCCACCCTTGCCAAGGCTGGAAATCTGGACACTGGCGGTCTGCGGCTTGTTGTTGCGCAGGTACGCAATCGTCGCCTTGGTGCCCGGCACGATGGTCGCCACCTTGACCGCAAGCGTATGCGGCGTGTCGATGGGCTGGCCATTCAGCGCGGTGACGACATCCCCCGCCTTCAGCCCCGCCTTTTCAGCCGGGCTGCCGGCACTGACGCTGGCTACCAGCGCACCCGTCGCCGGCGCACCAGAGGGCGATGGCTTCATGCCCAGCGCACTGGCCATGGACGGCGTGATCGCCTGCGCCGTCACCCCCAGATACCCACGGGTGACGTGACCGGTCTTTTCAAGCTGGTCCACAATGTTCTTCACGGTATCGGACGGGATGGCGAAGCCAATCCCGATCGACCCGCCAGAAGGCGACAGGATGGCGGTATTCACCCCCACCACCTTGCCATCCTGCGTGAACAGCGGGCCGCCGGAATTGCCGCGATTGATCGGGGCATCGACCTGAATGAAGGAATCATAGGGGCCATCGCCAATGTCACGCCCGCGGGCCGAGACGATACCGGCCGTCACCGTGCCGCCAAGGCCATACGGGTTGCCCACGGCCACAACCCATTCACCCGGTTCGACCTTGTCCGAATCCCCCAGTTCGATAAAGCGCAGCTTACCCGATGGCGAGACCTTGAGCAGCGCGATATCCGTCTTGGAGTCGCGCCCCACGATCTTGGCGGGCAGCGCGGTGCCATCATCCAGCGTCACGGTGACCTTGGTCGCACCCTTCACCACATGGTTGTTGGTCACGACATATCCGTCGGGCGAAATGACAAAGCCTGATCCACGGGCCTCAACGGTATGATGGGGCTGCTGCGGCATCATCTGGAAGGGAAAGGGGAACGGAAAACCGCCGGGCATGCCACCCGGGCCACCATCCTCGCCCGTATCGGCATCCTTGATCCGCGCCGTGATGGAGACAACGGCAGGTTTGACCTGCTTGACCAGGTTCACGAAATTCGGAAGCTGCTGGATCTGGGTATCAGGATGGATGACCCCGCTATCTTCCGCCCGCGCCAGAGGAGCCGAGAGCAGGCAGCCCCCCGCTACGGTGCTGGCGACGAGTGTGGCCAGCATCCGGTTCCGGAACCGGCGGGGGGAAAGGGTGTTCGACCGCAATACGTCTGACATGGCATCCCTGAACATGGTTGTCCTGCTGAAATCTCAAAACGACGGACGGGACCGACCGCCGGGGCTTACAGTCCCATTGCCTGCATTGTGCCGCAAGACAGCCGACCCGTGTTATACCGTTGCATGACAAATAGGTTAGGCGCGCAGCCGCTGGAAAAACTCCCGCAGCAGCCGTCCCGCCTCGCGCTCGCGCACGCCACCCACGATTTCGGGGCGATGCAGGCAGCGTGGCTGTGCAAACAGGCGTGGGCCATGTTCAACCCCGCCCCCTTTCGGGTCATAGGCCCCGAACACGATCCGGCCGACCCGGAAATGCGTGGCCGCGGCGGCGCACATCGGGCATGGTTCAAGCGTGACATACATCGTGCAGTCAGCAAGACGCAGCCCCCCGCGCTGCACACTTGCCGTCCGCATGACCTGCATTTCCGCATGAGCGGAGGGATCGCCCCATTCTTCCACCCGGTTGCCCGCGCGCGCCAGCAGCAGCCCGTCCGGCCCCGACAGGGCGGCACCCACCGGAACCTCCCCACGCCGGGCCGCGGCACGGGCTTCCTCCATCGCGATATCCATGAAATGCCCCGGCAGGGGACGTGAACGTGTCATGCGCATCCGGTCGCGGTCCCCTTCAGTCCCGATATGTCCGCCGTCGTCCATTTTTTTGTGGATCGGCACAACTCCCACCTGACAATATCGTTTCACATAGGTGGCAGTAGGGGCGGATTCCCCCTACTGTCCTTCTGGCAGACCGCAACTGGCCCATCCCATCCCGGGTCATGCAACCACCCGGGGCATGGGTGACCTTTATGGGAGTAAGGTGATGCATACGCTCACGCTTGTTCTTGCCACCGCTGCCATTGTAGCGGGGATGGCCGCCTCGGACGATCTGCGCCACAGGACCACGCAGGCAGGCGAACCCTGCGTCCTGACCTGCATGCTGCGCACGGACCAACGCTGACAGTTCCACGGCCCATGCCAGACCACACCCCGGCATGGGCCGTCCTTCATTTCCCCGCCGGGCCGCGCATGACCATGCCATGGTCACCTTCCGGGCTGGCCGCAGGGATCTGCGCGCGCCTTACGCCCGACCGGTTGCCGCGATGGCGGGCGAGTTCACGGTCGTCTCTTCATACCCGTCCTCCGCAGATGTGGGCAGCGGCATGGGCAATTCGTTGACCGTGACGATCCGCCACCCCTCCGGCAAGCGCTCGATCACGCTCAGCGCCAGGTTCTGCACGGAAAAATGCAACGCCGTTTCCGCATGGATACGCAGGGCATGCGCCAGGGCGGCGCGAATGGCCCCGCCATGGCTGACCACGACCATGTCCTGCCCCGCATGTTCCGCCGCCAGACGGTCCAGGCACGCGCCAACCCGGGCACAGACCTGCACCATGCTTTCCCCCTCCGGCGGCAGTTCGGTGGCACTGACGGACCAGAACGGGTGCGCGGGCAGGCTCAGCCTTTCGGGCAGGGTATCGTGGGTGATGCCGTGCCATTCCCCCATGGACTGTTCAGTCAGGTCCGGCTCAACCTGCCATTCATGCGGGCCATAGCCCGCCTGCTGGATGGCGCGCGCCGTCTGCTGCGTGCGTGACAGTGGCGAGGTGAACCACAATGCCGGATGCGGCAGGCGACGGGCCAGTGCTTCATACATCCAACGCTGGGCCACAAGGCTGTCGGGGCACAGGGGCACGTCCATCGCGCCATACAGCCGCATGCGGGCGTTCTGTTCCACCAGTGCGTGGCGGATCAGCCAGAATCGGGTCACCCCCCTCTGCAACTGGGGGGTATCAAGAAAATTGCTGTGGTTTTTCTGTATGGTCACGCTGGACATCCATTGAACGGGAAAGTCGTGAAAACTCAGGCTGGCAGGATGGCGCGCGCCTGCCAGCCATGAGGCAGATAGGTCTGTACCGGCGCGGCCATGCTCAGCCGCGACCAGTGCCGCAGGATCAGATTGATCTTGTCCACGATCCGTCCCACGTTACGCACTTCACGGCGCAGGCGTTCGGTCGGATCCATGCCTTCATGCGACGGCTCACCCGCCACAAGCCGGGCACCTGCGGAAATACGCAATGCCCCCGCGACCATACCGGGCAGGCCGGGATGCGCCAGCGGCACAGGCTGGCCCACATGACACAGCAGGCAAGCAAGGGCCACGTCGGGATCATCGGGCGGGATAAGGCCCGACAGGTCGGTGTTGAGCCACGCATAAAGCCGCCGCGCATCCGGCAGCGCCAGCGGACGGAAGCCTTCCCCGTCACAGTCGGGCGCACGCACGAAAAAACACATGATGGTCGGCAGGGTGTCCCACGCCCCTTCCATCGGCACGCGTTCTAGCCGGACAGGCGGCAGGAGTTCCAGAGCGGGTTCCGCCATGATGCGGGCCGAAACCGCAGACAGGAAACCGCGTAGCCGGTCATGGACCGTCGCACGGGGAATACGGCTGAACGCGGCCATTTCTGCCAGTGCCGCGCACCAGCGCAGGATCAGCCCGATGTTATGCCCCGCAGGCAGACCGGCCACCGCCCCGCCCCGCGGCCAGGCATGCCGATAGCTGTAATCCTCCAGCCCCACGGGCAAGGGACGGGGACCATCCAGCCTGCGGCGCACACCCACGGGCAGGAGCAGGGCCCCGCAGAACGGCGGCCCGGTAAAGAACTTGGACCCCGTGACCATGACCATCCAGCCCCTGTCCAGATAGTCGCGGACCCGCATCGGGTCCAGCCGGGCCTGACAGGCATCCACCACCACGTCCGGGCCATCCCCCATCCCGTCCATTGGTGCACAGGCCTGTTCCAGCGCCGGAAGCCCCGGCGCCAGCAGCCCGGTCTTGGACAGGTCGAGCCGGTGCAGCAGCACATGCCGCCCCGCAGCACGCATTTCATGGGTAAGGCGGCAGGTTTCGGCATCCACGTCCGCGACCGGGCGGACATGTCCCTCCGCATCGCGCATCGGCACGTTCACCACCAGCGTATCGATGGGGAATCCCGCAATCGGCGCCCCCCGCGTCACACCGTGGCCAAGGGCGGTATCATTGGCGAAATGGCACCCCATGGCGGCCAGCGGCACGCCGCTGCCGGTTTCCTCGGGCGCAAGCACGATATTGCTGAGGGGGCGCCCGCCCGGTGCAAGGGATGCAAGGGCCAGCGCATACAGTTCGCAATCCGTGCCGGAGGGGGCCAGCACGACCCCTTCCCCCGCCTCGAGGCCGAAATGCGCTGCGATATCGGCCTGTATGTCCGTATCCAGCGCGCAGGCCGCCTCTTCCCCGCGCCCATGCAGTGCACCGGCCAGCAGGGACAGTCGCGCTGTCTCCGCCCCCGCGAACCCCCGCTCGGACAGCGATGACGCCGTGGAGGAAGCAAAGGTAATGGCCCATGGCCGGGGCCGGTGCGAACAGCCGTAATGGTTCAGACCCGTTGCCGGGTCCACGGCCAGGCGGGCATCGCCGCCCGTGGCCATCAGGTTCTCGGTCGGTCCCAGTATGGGCCACAGGCCACGTAACGCGTCATGCAGCGCGGCAAACCGGTCGGTGCCGACGTGTCGCGGCACATCAGGCTGAAGCGGGGCAAGGACCTGCCATATCTGCCGCAGGGCAGATGGCGGGGGTACCTGTGCCTGCGCCATCTGTGGTACCCATGTCGCGGGCGCATCTGCATCCGACCGCCCGGTATCAAGGTACCAGAACAGGGCCGCCGTGCGCGCGGCACAGAAAGCGGCGCACAGCGCCCTGTGCGGCACGATTTCCAGCAGGGGGGCAAGTTCCAGTGCATGGCGCAGGAAAAAGGCCGTTTCCTCCTGCTGTCCCTGCGCTGGCAGCCCCAGCACGATGGCGCCCGTGGGCTGGACACGGAATGGCAGGTCCAGCGCCGGGTCCAGCGCGATCTGCCGCTCGCCCGCAATCACGCGCAGATCCGGCCGTTCCAGAACGCGCAGCAGTTCCTGCGTCAATGTGTGGGCGAACACCGTGCTGCTTCCTTTTCCACATTGTCAGGCGGCGCGGTCCAGCCAGCCTGTTCCATGATACGGCGCATATGCTCCGGTGGCATGGCCGTGGCGTGCACGGGCACATCCAGGGGTAAATGGATGCTCCGGCTCATAAGGTGTAGCGTCCCCGCGTCCCGGGCGCCATAGCGCGTATCCCCGCGTATGGGACACCCGATCGCAGCGCAATGCGCACGCGCCTGATGGGTCCGCCCGGTTTCCAGTACCAGTTCCAGCCAGCTTATGGGCTGACCCGCGCCGTCATGCCCCGTTCCCAGCACGCGCCAGCGCGTCCGGGCGGGCTGACCGCCGGTTTTCACGGGCTGCATCCGCCACTGCCTGTCGTGTTCCACCCGCGCAAGCGGGACATCGATCACCCCCTGCGCCGCATCGGGCGCGCCCTGCACGATGGCCCAGTAGGTCTTGCGCGCTTTCCCTGCAGCCAGACACGCCTGCACCGCCACCAGCGCCTGCTTGCGCAGGGCAACCACAAGACAGCCCGATGTATCCCGGTCCAGCCGGTGGGCCAGCCACGGGCCATTGCGATGCCGCGACAGGGCAGGAAACCAGTCCTCGACGCTTTGCCCCCCACCCCTGCCCGGATGGACCGGCAGGCCGGGCGGCTTGTCCAGCACGACCAGCCGGTTGTCACGGTACAGGACCGTAAACGGCAGGGTGGCGGAGGGCTGTTCCACCGCACGGGACATGGCGTGGGGTTTCATTCGTCTTCCGTCGGGCGGCGCATCAGGACTTCGCGGCGACCGACATGATTGGCCTCGCTGACCAGCCCTTCCTTTTCCATCTGTTCGATGATCTTGGCGGCACGATTATAGCCGATCGACAGATGGCGCTGGATGAAGGATGTGGACGCCTTGCCTTCGCGTGCCACGACCTCGACCGCCTGCGCGAACAGGCCATCTTCCTCTCCCCCGCCGGCAGGTGCGGCGAAGGGTTTGCCGGAACTGTCCTCTTCCTGCGGGGAAATGACGTCATCATCATAAATCGGCTCACCCTGCGTGCGCAGGAAGGCGACGACGGCCTCCACTTCATTGTCATCCACGAACGGGCCATGCACGCGCGTGATCCGGCCACCGGCCTGCATGAACAGCATGTCACCCCGCCCCAGTAGCTGTTCGGCCCCCTGCTCGCCCAGGATGGTGCGGCTGTCGAACTTGCTTATGACCTGAAAGGAAATACGCGTCGGAAAGTTCGCCTTGATGGTGCCGGTAATCACATCCACCGACGGGCGCTGGGTGGCAAGGATCAGGTGGATGCCCGCAGCACGCGCCTTCTGCGCCAGACGCTGCAGCAGGGCCTCGATTTCCTTGCCCGCCACGATCATGAGGTCGGCCATCTCGTCCACCACGATCACGAGATATGGCAGGGAATCGAGGGCAAGCTGCTGTTCTTCAAACGTAGGCTTGCCGGTTTCGGGGTCATAACCGGTCTGTACGCGCCGGGTCACGATCTCACCACGCGCCCGCGCTTCGGCCACGCGTTCGTTGTAGCTTGCGATGTTACGCACCTGCAGGTGCGCCATGGCCCGATACCGGCGATCCATTTCGCGCACGGCCCATTTGAGCGCCGCAACCGCCTTGGCCGGTTCCGTGACCACTGGCGTCATGAGGTGGGGTATCCCCTCATAGATCGAAAGTTCGAGGATCTTGGGATCGATCAGGATCAGGCGGCACTGTTCGGGCGAAAGACGGTACAGCAGCGACAGGATCATGGAATTCACACCCACCGACTTGCCCGACCCGGTGGTGCCCGCGATCAGCAGGTGCGGCATGGCGGCAAGGTCGCTGTAAACGGACTCGCCCGCAATATCCTTGCCCAGCGCCAGGTTCAGGCGCGCACGCGAATGCGCCCATTGCGGATCCATGAGCAGTTCGGAGAAATAGACCGTCTCACGCCGTGTATTGGGCACCTCGATCCCGATCACGTTACGGCCCGGCACGGTGGCGATACGCACGCTGAGCACCGACAGGGAACGCGCCACGTCATCCGCCAGACCAATCACGCGCGCGGCACGGATGCCGGGAGCAGGCTGGAGTTCATACAGCGTGACCACCGGGCCCGCATGATAGGCGACGATTTCACCCTGCACCCCATATTCCGACAGCACGGTGACAAGCTGCGTGGCATTGGCGTGCAGCAGTTCCTCGGTCGGCTTGGTCGCTTCAGCAGATGGTGGGGGCTTGAGCAGCGACAGCGGCGGAAACTGCCATTCCGGCTGCGGCGGAGGCGTATAGGCGTCTTCCGTCGGGGCCACGGGCGTTGCGGGGGCATAATCCGGGCCGCCCGTCGCCGGTTCTTCCGCTGCACGATTTGTACCCGAAAAAAAGCGCGACAGCAGGTTCGGGCGCGCAGGCTCCTTGGCAGCAGCCGGCAGGTCATCGGGGAGCGACGGAATGATGGGTGCCGCCTCCTGCCCCTCAGTCTCCTCATGCCATGGCAGCCGGTCCGATGCCGGCGTGGACCCGCCCGTAAGCAGGGGCTGGGTAATTTCCTCGTCCATGCCCGGCGGGTGCATCCAACTGGTCTGCAGCGAAACCTGCGCGGGTTTGCCCCCGTCCGCCTTGCGGCTGCCCAGCGCTGCGGGACGAACGACCGTTTCCGGTTTTTTGACCGGTGCGGGCATGGACTTAGGCACGGCAGCTACAGCCGTCTTGGGATCGGTTACCGGCATGATGCCCGTGCCGGGCATGGAGGGCTGTCCCGTGGACACGTCCGGGTCCGCCTGCATCACGCGACTGCCCGTATCCGCAAGCGGTGTCTGGAAAGGCGAGGCCTCAGCCGTGTCATGCCTTACGCCGGAAGCCGGGGACGCCGTGGGTCTGACCCGCTGCGACATGTCGGGATATGGGACCGTATTCGGCATATCCCGCGCCTGCGCCCTGTCCCCCGTTACGCGCCGCAACCAGATGGCCAGCACCATGGGCTGGCGCAGCAGAACCCGGATCCCCCGGCCAATGCCCCGCCATTCGGACAGGGACAGCGCAAGGGCCAGCAGCAGCAGCAGCCCGCCGAGCACCAGCCCCAGCAGCCAGACGACAAGCGGCCCCCCTCGCCCCACGAACACGGTGGCCGCCTGAATGGACATATGCGCCACCGACAGGCCGACAGCCCCGCCCGGTCCCGCCTGCGTGGGCCACAACGGGGCATGAAGCGCGGGCAGCAGCAACGGCACGGCAGCGATGTCAGCCGCGATGACCGGCAGCCCGCAGACCAGCGCGATGAAACGCAGCAGCGCCGATGTCAGCCCGTGGTGCCGGATCAGCCGCCATCCCCACGCCAGCAGGCAGAAAATGGCCAGTACGTCCACAATCCCGAAATTCTGGAGCATGAAATCGGCAATATACGCGCCCGGCCGCCCAAGCAGGTTGGCCGGGGGCTGGGCGCTGGACGTATTGGCTGATGGATCGCGTGGATCATAACTCCACAACGCAATGGCGAAACACAGCGCCAGACTCCACAACCCCAGCCCCCCCGCTTCGGTCAACCGGTCGCGCAGACGCGACCGTACCGGGCCGGAGGACAGCGAGTCAGGGACAAAACGGCTGAAAATCGCCAAAAATCCATATCCTGATCATAAGTCCCGGCATGGGGGTGCCAGCAGGGACCAAACGCACAAGGGAAACAGCCAGTACACTACACTCCATGCCTGTCATTTCCGTCAAACGATCCAACTATAACCCCGTCCGCCCCATAGACAGAAGGCCGCTGGCGAAAATACGGCAATCAATCATGCCGCCACGCATACAGGCATGCGGCCCCATGCCTGCGTTCCAGCAGCAGCCGGTCGGCAGGCACAGGCGCGGGTTCCGCCGCAGCCGTTTCCACCACCACCAGCGTTGCAGGGTGCAGCCAGCCCCCACGGCCCAGCACCGCCAGCGCCCGTGCAGGCAGGTCCTGGTTATAGGGTGGGTCAAGGAAAACCATGTCCACCGGCGCTGCCGCCCCACGTGGTGACAGGCGCAGCATGTCCTGTGCGCGGATTATGGCGCGATCCCCCATGCCACAGGTCGCGACATTTTCACGCAGGGTCCGCAGGGCGGCACGATCGCGTTCCACGAACACGGCGCTGGCTGCCCCACGGGACAGGGCTTCCAGCCCCAGCGCACCCGTGCCCGCGAATCCATCCATGACACGCGCGCCACGCATGGTGTCCACCCCCGCCCATGGCGCATGGGCCAGCGTGTCAAACAGCGCCTGCCGCACACGGTCCGCCGTGGGGCGTGTGGTCTGTCCCGGCGGCGCGCGCAGGGTACGCCCACGACAGTCACCCGCAATGATCCGCATTACGCCCTGCGCTGTGACGTGGCGGACGGAAGCCGGGGCACCTGTTCACGAATGACCTTGCCAGTGACTTCTTCCAGTTCGCCGCGCTTGAGGGTGCCAAGCTGGAAAGGACCATAAGACGTGCGGATCAGGCGGCTGACATGCAGGTTCAGTCCCCGCATGACCTTGCGGACCTCGCGATTCTTGCCCTCACGCAAGGACACGGTCAGCCACGCATTGTCTCCCTTTACCGAATCCAGATGTGCCTCGATCGGGCCATAGCGCACGCCCTCGAATTCACTGCCATGGGCAAGGGAGGCCAGCATCCGTTCGTCCACCACCCCGAACACACGCACGCGGTACCGGCGTATCCAGCCATTGCTGGGCAGTTCCAGCCTGCGGGCCAGTTCGCCATCATTGGTCAGCAGCAGCAGTCCCTCACTGTTCAGGTCCAGCCGCCCCACGCTTATGACGCGTGGCATGCCCGGTGGCAGGGACTCGAACACGGTCGAACGCCCTTCGGGATCGCGATGGGTTGTCACCAGGCCATCGGGCTTGTGATAGCGCCACAACCGCGTGCGGTCAGGCGCGCTGACCACGGTGTTGTCCACCTGAACGATATCGCCCGTATCCACGAACGTGGCCGGGTGGGTGACGACCGCGCTGTTCAGCCTGATCCGTCCTTCGGCAATCATGCGTTCGGCATCGCGGCGGCTGGCCACGCCCGAACGGGCCAGCCATTTGGCGATACGGTCGCCCCGTTCCGGTGCGTTGGATGGGGAATTGTCCTGTGTCATGTTCGTATCTGCCTCGCAGCGTCGATCAACCCTTCGAACAGGAGACGGTCCCCTGCCGATATGCCAAATTCCGGATGCCACTGCACCCCGATGCAAAATGGATGGCCAGGCAGTTCAATGGCCTCGACAACCCCATCAGGCGCTGTAGCACAGATCACCGCACGCCCTGCATCCGCTACCGCCTGATGATGGGACGAATTCACCGCCAGCCGCCCGCCCCCCACCAGGCGCGCCAGATGCGTGCCTGCGATCACATCCACCGTATGCCCGGCCTCATCACGCGGATTGGGCTGTTCATGCGCAAGGGCCGTGGGATAGGTGTCGGGAATATGCTGCACCAGCTTTCCCCCCAGCACCACAGCCAGAAGCTGCATGCCGCCACATATACCCAGAACGGGCAGCCCACGCGCCATGGCGGCACGGACAAGGGCCGTTTCTGCTACCGTTCGCCGTGGCTTGGTCTGCACGCTGGCATGCTGGTCCGATGCACCGTACAGATCGGGCGGCACGTCAAACGCGCCCCCCGTGACCACCAGACCATCCAGCCGCGCGACCATGGCTGCCGCCTGCTGCGCATCATGACCCAGGGCAACCGGCAGCCCACCGCACGCAGCAATCATATCCATGTAATTCTGCCGGATCGCGTACCACGGGAATCGGGAATAACCGTCCCGGTCATCCGTTGCGGGTGGTTCGCTGTCCAGAGTGACCCCGATCAGGGGGAAATGGGGTTTCATCCCGCCTGCCTAACGGAATATCCAGCCAAAAGGAATGGAGATGCCACGCTGTTCCCTTCCCTGATTGCCTGACAGAGTCGAAATGCTGGAGCCCCCCACGGAACAGAATACAAAAAATCCCCACCGGGCATGCCATGATGGGGATTTTCGTAAACCTGTTAAACCCTATGGTGGGCGCACAAGGGCTCGAACCTTGGACCCGCTGATTAAGAGTCAGCTGCTCTACCAACTGAGCTATGCGCCCACAGGGTTACCCGCTTGGGTGAGAGGGCTTCTAGCAGTCAGCCCATTGTCTGGCAAGGGGAATTTTTTATTTTTTTGAAATTCCTACCGCTGCAGCAGCCGCAGCACGCCATCAAACTGCTCCAGCGACCGGTAATCAATGCGGATGCTGCCCCCTTTTCCGTCAAAGGATATCTGTACCTTCAGCCCCAGCCTGGCCGCAAGATCGCGTTCCAGTGCAGCGATTTCAGGATTGCGGGCCGTTTTATCCGCCCTGTCGCGTGCACTCGCCGCCTTGCGCTCCTGCTGTTTGGCCAACGCTTCCGTCTGCCGGACATTAAGCCCCTGCGCCAGCACGGTTTTCAGCGCCGCAACCGGATCGGCATGCGCCAGCAGGGCGCGGGCATGCCCGGCGGACAGGCCGCGATGACGCACCGCGTCACGCACAGGCGGCGGTAGCTGCAACAGACGCACCATATTGGCGACATGTGGGCGGGACTTGCCTATGGCGCTAGCCAGTTCATCCTGCGTCAGGTCATAGTCATCCAGCAGGCGCTGCAGGCCCTCGGCTTCCTCAATGGCATTAAGGTCGGCACGCTGGAGATTTTCCACCAGTGCCGCCGCCATGGCGTCCCCGTCATCAAGCGGACGGATATGAACGGGCACGTCATGCAGGCCCGCGATCTGGGCCGCGCGCCAGCGGCGTTCGCCCGCAATGATCTGGTAAACCCCTTTCCGCCCCGGATGAGGACGGACAAGGATGGGTTGCAGGATTCCGCGTACGCGGATGGAACTGGCCAGTTCATCCAGCGCACCGGGCTCCATCTGCTGGCGTGGCTGGAAGGGGCTGGGCTCCATGACGTCAACCGGCAGGCTGGAAATGGCTTCCGGCGCCTTGCGGGCCTCTACCGCCGGGGCGGCGGGCAGCATGTTGACCTGCTCACCCAACAGGGCAGCCAGCCCGCGACCGAGACGGGGACGACCGGCATCCTTCTTGGTTTTCATCAGCTTGCCTTCCCTTTTCGTGCTGCGTGCAGCCCCAGACGGTCCACCACTTCACTGGCGAGGGCCTGATAGGCCAGGCTGCCAGATGAACGGTGATCGTAATTCATCACCGACTGCCCATGGCTCTGCGCTTCCGAAATCCGGATATTGCGGGGAATGAGAGTTTCCATCACCCGGTCACCGAAGAAGCTGCGGGCATCATCCGCCACCAGTTCCGACAGGTTGTTCCGCCGGTCATACATGGTCAGCACAATACCATCGAGCTTCAGCGCCGGATTGAGCGACTGGCGCACGCTGTTGACGGTACGGACCAGCTGGCTGATCCCTTCCAGCGCAAAGAACTCACACTGCAGCGGCACGATCACGGACTGCGCCGCCACAAGGGCATTGAGGGTCAGCAGGCCGAGGCTGGGCGGACAATCAATCAGGATGGTATCGTAATCCGCCCCGATCTGCGCCAGCGCATCATGCAGCCGGTATTCCCGCCGGTCCGCCATGACCAGTTCCAGTTCCGCGCCCGCCAGTTCCGTATCCGCCGCGATCAGCGACAGGCCAGGCACGGCGCTGGGCTGCACCACCGTGGCTGCCCGCGCGCCATCTTCCAGCATGGCGTAGGTACCGCTGCGCCGGGCATCATACCCCACGCCCAGACCGGTCGAGGCATTGCCCTGCGGGTCCATATCGACAAGCAGGACCTTCAGCCCCGATGTCGCCAGAGCCGCCGCCAGATTGATGGCCGTGGTTGTCTTGCCCACACCGCCCTTCTGGTTGGCCAGCGCAATAATGCGGGGGGAAGCGGCAGAGCCGTTTTCCGTATCATTCATTGTTGTGGTCTGTGACACGCCTGATATCGCTCAATTTTAGAATCACACCATCCGTATTTGTACGGCTTGGAATCCGGGTTGTCGCCATGTGCCAGTCGGTGCTGGCCGTCATCAATTCTTCTTCCGCATTCCGTCCTTTCAGAAACAGGCAGAAGCCATCTGGGCGCAGAAAACGCGTTCCCCATTCCAGCAGGCGCGGCAGGGGAGCCAGCGCGCGGGCCGTCACCACCTGCGCAGGCGGTACATCCGCTGTCTCCAGCCGCTGCGCGCACACGCGCACCTGCACGCCTGCGGTCCGTGCAGCTTCGCGCAAGAAAGCGGCCTTGCGCTGATCCGATTCAATCAGCGTGACCCGCGCATCCGTGGCGCAGGCGATCACCAGACCGGGGAACCCGCCACCAGACCCCATATCCACCAGATCAATGGGACCACACGGAATCATCTGCGCCAGTTGCAGACTATCAGCAATATGGCGCGACCATAAATGCGGCAGGTCATGCGGGGATACAAGATTGATCCGCTGGTTCCAGCGCAGCAGGATATCGGCATAGCGGTCCAGCCTGTCGCGTGTTTCACGTGAAACATCGGGCATGACGGGCCTCATACCGCAACCTGCCTTTGCCGCACATGCGCCAGCAGGGCAACCAGGGCCGATGGCGTAATGCCCGGGATACGCTGTGCCGCGGCAAATGTCATGGGACGAACCCGTGCCAGACGCTCCTGCATTTCCGTGCTCAGTCCTCCCACCCGCGCATAGTCCAGGTCTGGAGGCAGCGCCATGCGCCCTTCCGTGGCAAGCTGCCGGATTTCACGGTCCTGTCGGGAAATATAGCCGCTGTACCGGGCTTCGGTCGCCAGGTGCTGGGCTACGCGGGATGGCAGGTCGGCAAACCATGGCGCCACCCGGGCAACCGTTTCAGGCGATGCGTCCGTGGCCAGCACATCCAGCAGGGAGCGCGCGCGCCCGTCAGCCGAGACATTCACCCCTGCCCTGCGCAGGATATCGGGCGTATAGGTTTCGTTACGCGCGCGAGCGGTCGCAGCCTCAATCGCGGCACAGTCCCCACGGTAGCGCTGCGCACGCGCAGCCCCGACACACCCCCATTCCAGACCACGCGGCGTCAGCCGCAGGTCGGCATTATCCGCCCGCAGGGTCAGGCGATATTCGGCGCGGGACGTAAACATGCGATAGGGTTCGGACACGCCCTGCGTGGTCAGGTCATCGATCATGACGCCGATATAGGCATCCCCGCGATCAAGGGTGACACCGGGTTGCCCTGCCGCATGCCGGGCGGCATTGACGCCTGCAACCAGCCCCTGCGCGCCCGCTTCCTCATACCCGGTCGTGCCATTGATCTGGCCGGCCAGGAACAGGCCCGGCATGTTTTTCAGTTCCAGCGTGGGTGCCAGTTCGCGCGGGTCCACGTAATCATATTCCACTGCATAGCCCGGCCTGACAATCCGGCAGTTTTCCAATCCAGGTATGCTGCGCAGCATCTCTACCTGCACATGTTCAGGCAGGCTGGTGGAGATGCCATTGGGATACACCAGCTCTCCATCCGTGCTGCCGGGCAGACCTTCGGGTTCAAGGAATATCTGATGGGACTCCCGCTGCGCGAACCGCACGACCTTGTCTTCGATCGAAGGGCAGTACCGCGGTCCCCGCCCTGATATTGCCCCACCATACAGGGCAGAAAGCTGCAGGTTCTCGCGTATGATATCATGCGTGCGCGGCGTGGTGGCCGTAATGCGGCACGACACCATGGGGTTCGTGATGGCGTCCGTCATGCGGCTGAACGGCTCGGGCACGGCATCGCCCCTGTCTTCCGCCAGGGCGTCCCAGTCGATGCTGTCCCGTGCAATGCGGGCCGGTGTTCCGGTCTTGAGACGCCCCATGCGCAACCCCAGTGCGGCCAGACGTTCGCCCAGCGCATTTGCGGGCTGGTCCCCTACCCGCCCGGCAGGCTCGCTGTCATGTCCGACATGGATCGTCCCGCGCAGGAATGTACCAGTGGCCAGCACCACAGCCCCGCAGGCGAAGGTGCGACCGTCCTCACAGATCACGCCATCAATCCGCCCCTGCCCATCAAGCTGCAGGTCACCGGCCGCTCCTTCGACAATATCCAGCCCTTCGGTCTGCGCCAGCAGGTCCTGAATCGCCTGACGATAGAGCGAACGGTCAGCCTGCGCCCGTGGTCCATGCACCGCAGGCCCCTTGGAGCGGTTCAGCAGTTTGAAATGGATCCCGGCCCGATCCGCCGCGCGCGCCATCAACCCATCCAGCGCATCGATTTCACGCACAAGGTGTCCCTTGCCAATCCCGCCAATGGCCGGGTTGCAGGACATGATGCCAATCGTCTCGCGACGGTGTGTCAGCAGCATCGTCCGCGCGCCCATACGCGCAGCGGCTGCAGCGGCTTCGCATCCCGCATGGCCGCCGCCCACGACAATCACATCATATTCGCGATTCATCCCGGCGTCTCTCCTACTTGCCAATGCAGAACTGGCCAAACACGGTATCCAGCAAGGCCTCGACATCCACGGCCCCCGTCAGGCGCCCGAGCGCGCGCATTGCCAGCCGCATCTCTTCCCCCCGCATTTCCGGCCATGCCATCATCCGTGCCCGACCGAGGTGATGGACCGTCTCCTCTATCGCGGCGCGATGGCGTGCCCGGGTGAAGGGCGCGCTGGCCCGACCGGCCGTCAGGGCACGTGCCCGGTCAGCCAGAACGCTCCTTAGCACATCCATGCCCGCACCGGTGAGAACACTGATCCCTATTACGCCATCCGGTGCGGGAGACAGGTCCGTCTTGTTGCATACCAGCACCCCGTCCCCATCCAGCCGCTCTGCTGGCGGACCATCTGTAAACACATGCACCACGCAATCCGCCTGTTTCACGTGAAACAATGATCGTCGCACGCCTTCGGCTTCAATCTCATCATCGGTTTCACGCAGGCCCGCCGTATCGACCAGCGTAACCGGCACGTCCCCCATGACGACACGGATTTCAATCGCATCGCGCGTCGTGCCAGCCCGTGTGGACACAATGGCAGCATCGCGCCCCGCCAGGGCATTCAGCAGGCTGGACTTGCCAACATTCGGTTCCCCCACAATGGCGAAGACCAATCCACGCCGCAGGCGCGCGGCACCCTCGCCCGTAGCCAGGTAATCCTGCATGGTCGCGTGCAGCGCCTGCAGGCCATTCACCAGTTCCTGCTCGACTTCAGGCGGCAGTTCTTCATCAGGGAAGTCGATCAGGGCTTCCTGATGCGCCAGCAGCACGCGCAGCCTGTCGGCCCATTCCTGGTACAGTCGGCTCTGCGCCCCATCGACCTGCGCCAGTGCCTGTCGCCGCTGGGCTTCGGTTTCCGCATCGATCAGGTCGGCAATGCCTTCCGCCTGCATGAGGTCAAGTCGGCCGTGGGTAAAAGCACGACGGCTGAACTCTCCCGGCTCCGCCGGGCGGGCGCCCATAGCCACCAGCGTGTCGGCCACGGCACTGATCACCGCCGGTCCCGCATGCAGGTGCAGTTCCGCGCTGTCTTCCCCCGTATAGCTGTCTGGCCCCGGAAACCACAGCACCAGCGCACGGTCCAGCAGGACGGGCGCGTCCCCATCCCGCCGCCATAGCCCCCGCAGGGACGCACGACGCGGCGCAGGCAGGCGTCCGCACAGGGATTCCACAATCCTGCCCGTCCCCGGACCACTCAGCCGCATGACGGCTATGGCCGCACGGGACAGGCCGCTGGCCAGCGCGAAAATGACGGGGGGATGACGATCACTTTCCTGCACAAACATCTCCATGGTGGCCATCATCATTTTGTCAGTTCCGGGAACGGCGTTATCGTTCACCTCTTTGTCCTGATCAAGGTGACTCATGCCACAACTTTCAATGCATTCGCCACTCGCGCCCCTGACCATCTCTGTCGAGGATGGAAAAATCGTGGCGCTTGACTGGGGCTGGGGTCGGGATCAGGAAGAAACACCCCTGCTGCTGGAAGCGCGTGCCTGGCTGGATGCGTATTTTGACGGTGACGCCACGCTGTGCACCCTGCCGCTGGACCCATATGGCACACCCGAACAGATCGCTGCATGGCGTTTCATGCAGACCATTCCCGTGGGCCAGCAGGTCTCCTGGACGGATGCGGCGCGTCTGGCCGGTGTCTCCACCGATGCCATCATCAGTGCATGCATGGAAAATCCCATTCCCATCCTGATCCCCTGCCACCGCATCAATTTTGATGACTGTGCGCAGTATGATCCCGAAACCTATCCCGGTGATGAAGGTGCGCGGGACCGGCAGTTCCTGCATGATCTGGAAACCCTTTCCGCAAGCCCCCTGGCCTAATTTCCCCTGCACCAGCTACAGGACGTTCAGGACATGAATACCGTCATCCGCATTCATGAATATGGGGGGCCTGATGTCCTCCGCACCGAAACGCTACCCGTTCCCACCCCGGCAGCAGGCGAAGTCGTGCTGCGGCAGGAGGCGATCGGGGTCAACTTCATCGATACCTATTTCCGCACCGGCCTGTACAAATTCCCGGCCCTCCCCGCCGTACCCGGCATGGAGGGCGCCGGAACCGTCACCGCCATCGGCCCCGGCGTGGAGGACATCCGTCCCGGCATGCGCGTGGCCTATGTCACGACCCCGGGCGGCTATGCCACGTTCCGTACCATTGCGGCTGACAGGCTCGTGGTCCTGCCCGATGACATCCCGTCCCAGACTGCCGCCGCCATCATGCTGCGCGGACTGAGCACGCATATGCTGCTGCGCGAGGTCCATCGCGTCCAGCCCGGAGAGAACATTCTGGTCTATGCTGCAGCCGGTGGCGTGGGGCTGCTTATGTGCCAGTGGGCACGCCATCTGGGCGCACGCGTCATTGGCGTCGTCTCAACGGTTGAAAAAGCGGAACTGGCCCGGACCAATGGGGCGGCGGATGTCATCATTGGCATGGACCGGATACGGGAACAGGTCAGCGACCTGACAAATGGGCGCATGCTGCCGGTCGTGTATGACAGCATTGGCCGCGACACCTTTGAAACCAGCCTGTCCTGCCTGATGCCACGCGGTCTTATGGTCAGCTATGGCAATGCATCGGGGGCGGTGACGGGCGTTGATGTCGGCACGCTGGCTTCCCATGGCAGCCTGTACCTGACGCGCCCGGCCCTTACGACCTACATTACCAAACGGCCCGCGCTGCTGCATGCCGCCAGTGAACTGTTCAAACTGGTGCGGCAGGGCATCATCAAACCATGTATCGGCCAGTCCTTTCCCCTGACCGAAGCGGCAGAGGCCCAGATCGCCCTTGAATCACGCAAGACCACGGGCAGCACGATCCTGATTCCCTGAATTACAGCCGGAATAACAGAAGTTTCCGGGTACCGTCTTTTTTCAAGAAAGCAGCGCCTTCTGAAGCATTTTGAAAAAGCTGCACCAAAAACTTTTGCCTTTCAAAACAAAAAACCCCGGCCTTACAGCCGGGGTTTTTTCAATCCGTCACGAAGCAACCCGATCAGGTATTCATCGCATCGAAGAAATCGTGGTTGGTCTTGCTGTATTTCAGCTTGTCCAGCAGGAAGTCCATCGCATCCATGGTCCCCATGGGGGCAAGGATACGGCGCAGGACCCACATCTTGGCCAGATCGGCCCGATCAACCAGCAGTTCTTCCTTACGGGTGCCGCTCTTGGTGATGTCGATGGCCGGGAACGTACGCTTGTCAGCCAGCTTGCGGTCAAGGATCAGTTCGGAGTTACCGGTGCCCTTGAACTCTTCAAAGATGACTTCATCCATACGGCTGCCGGTATCGATCAGCGCGGTCGCGATAATGGTCAGCGAACCGCCTTCCTCGATATTACGGGCCGCACCGAAGAAGCGCTTGGGGCGCTGCAGTGCGTTTGCATCCACACCACCGGTCAGCACCTTGCCCGATGACGGCACGACGGTGTTGTAGGCACGGGCCAGACGTGTGATCGAATCCAGCAGGATCACGACATCACGCTTGTGCTCGACCAGGCGCTTGGCCTTTTCCAGCACCATTTCCGTAACCTGGACATGACGTGTAGCAGGTTCGTCAAAGGTGGAAGACACCACCTCCCCCCGCACCGAACGCGCCATGTCCGTCACTTCTTCCGGCCGCTCATCAATCAGCAGCACGATCAGGAACACTTCGGGATGGTTCGCGGAAATGGAGGAAGCGATGCTCTGCAGCATCACGGTCTTGCCGGTGCGCGGCGGGGCCACGATCAGCGCGCGCTGGCCCATGCCGATGGGCGAGACAAGGTCGATCACGCGCGATGTGAAATCGCGGTTCGGGGTCTTGCCCTTCCCCTTGCCATTGGCTGGCGGTTCCGTAGCGCCCCCCACAGCCGAGTTCTCGACTTCCATCTTCAGGCGGCGTTCGGGGTAAAGCGGCGTCAGGTTATCGAAATTGATCCGCTGGCGCACGGCCTCGGGCGGTTCAAAATTGATCGCGTTGACCTTCAGCAGGGCAAAATACCGTTCCCCATCACGGGGCGCGCGGATCTGACCCTCAACCGTGTCACCGGTGCGCAGGCCGAAGCGGCGGACCTGGCTGGGAGAAATGTAGATATCATCAGGTCCGGGCAGGTAATTGGCTTCCGGTGAGCGGAGGAAGCCAAAGCCATCAGACAGGATTTCAAGCGTGCCGTCCCCATAGATGGCCTGATCATTGTCGGCCAGTGTCTTGAGGATCGTGAACATCAACTCCTGCTTGCGAAGAGAAGATGCGTTTTCAATGTTCAGACTTTCAGCATATGCCAGAAGGTCTGCTGGGGATTTGGCCTTGAGTTCGGCGAGTTGCATGCAGGATATGCCTATAAGTGGGCAGTTCACGAAAGGAAAGGAAAAGCCGGCAATCAGTTTGAGAAGGCGCGTCGATGACGGACCCTGACCATATTCGGACGAAACGGTTTGATGCAGCTTAACGGATAGGTGGGAATCCCGAGCACGCCATGAAATGGCACCCTTCGGGACAGCGAAACCATATGCCTTTAATCATGCGCCGTCAAGCATCCGCACCTGTCCATGCCATGGAACCCTGCAGGCATGGGGATGATTATACTGTCTTCATGGCTGTAACGCCACGGCACGACACAATATTCACCTGGCCATTGCGGCGTTTCGATCCGGTTCCACTGCGAATTTCCAGCCTTTACCCATCGGGCGCCGGACAACATTCCTGACGGCTTCAGGATAAAGCGTTGATAAAAAATCAGCAGAGGCACCCTGCTGTTGCATTTTTGAAAAAAGCCCTGCCCGCAACGTCCTTATGATCTGCACGATGGTTCATATACCCGGCGTGTGACAACCGCACGCTCAGAACCCGATGACGGCATCCCCGCCAAAGGTGAACATGCCATTGTTCCGCCCGCCATTGAATGGCATGGTCCCGTTCAGTGCACGGTCAAAGCGGATTTCGGGGCGCAGCATGAACACCCCGATATGGTGGCCAAGTTGCGGGCGATAGCTGACACCCAGCGTCATTTCGCCATACGTCGTGCCATGGCTGGAGGCCGATGGCCCCGGTACGACCGTCCCCCCTGTGCCAGCCAGCGCTTCCATGTAGGAAGTGTTCCCCTGGAAGGTCGCAACCATGGCGTTGTTATTGTCGCGATATATTTCCCCACGGTAATTGAAGGTCAGGTCACGGTTGATACGGTAGCTGAGGAAACTGACGAAGCTTTCCGCATCCACGCCGGCAAACTGCCCCCGCGCGCCAATGCCGCGCGTGCCCTCGTCATGCAGGTAATTGAATTCCGCCGTCAGGTTCAGCCGGTCATTCACCTGATAATAGGCGCTGATATCGTTCCAGAACCGCTGGGAATGATCGGCTTCATAATGGCCGATGGCGCGCCATGAATTTTCCGGCCCGACGCGGCTCAGTTCCACGATACGCAGCCTGCCATGGGCCAGTCTGTTCAGGTTGAACCCGAAATACCCGGCTGGCGCACTGTTGTTGTCCGCATGCCCGAATGATGTCTGGTTCCCGGTATCAATGCCGAATGTCACATCCACCATGGGCGTGACATGCCAGTTGAACATGGCGCCCACATGCTGGAACGGCACGGAATATTCAGATGTATAGGCCAGCGTGTAAAAAGGCCGGGAGGTCGGATCAAGCCCTTCCACCCCCATCGGGGCCTGCAGGATGCCCGCCTGCATGTCCAGCCCGCCACGTGTCAGCCATGGCAGGTGAACATCCATGTGCGCCTGCGCGGGGATCAGCTGGTACCGGGCATTCCATTCCCGATCACTGATGCCCAGCACCTGATAGTACCGCGCATCCGATCCGTACATGCCCTCCAGCGTAAAGCCGACCTGATATCTGTTTACGGTGGGATCGATTGCCTTGTTCAGGGTGAACTCAGCCTGGTTCAGCTGGACCTGATTGGCATGGTCGGCAAGGAAGTCACCATAGTTGTAACCGGGCTGTGGACGGGCGGGATTGGCCATGATCCCCCCTTCGATCTGCGCGCTCAGGGTAATGTCACCCAGCCACCGGGCAAGGCCCGTGCTGCTGTCATGCCGTAGGCCGGAAAAGACATGAACCTGCGCGCGTGCAATGGCAGGCAGACCGCACAGCATGCTGGTGATGACCAGAAAACACCCCAGTTTACGGTTTGATTTCATGGTGGCCTTCCCCCTCTCCCGGTCTACCCGGGCAGGCACGGACAGTCTGCGCGCTCCGGCGTTCATGAATTTTCTTTTATTTCGTTTCCCTCGCCAATGGAACATAAATCATTGAAATGATTCGATATTATAATAATTATGATGCCGATATGTCAGGCTGGGCCGCCTATTTTCCCAGCCATCCACGCCGCCAGAACCAGATCAGCGGCAGCACCACCGTCGCCGCCATAAGGGCAAGGGAATACCAGTACCCATATTTCCAGTTCAGTTCCGGTATATCATGGAAGTTCATGCCGTAGATGCCCGCTACCAGCGTGGGAGCCACGCCAATAAAGCTGACCACGGTCAGGATCTTCATGCCATTATTCTGTTCGATGCTGATGAAGCCCAGCGTCGCATCCAGCAGGAACTGCACCTTGTTGGCGGTCTGGGATACGAAATCGTTCAGCGAGCGGATATCACGCCCCACCGTCGCCAGCCGCGCCTGCAGGTGTTCAGACAGGTCATGGCGCTTGTTTTCGCCCAGGAAAATGGAAATCCGTTCCAGTCCCAGCAGGCTGTCGCGCACGGATGAACTGAGATCGCCCGACCGGCCCACCCGGCGCAGCATGTTGCGCAGCAGGGCACCCGCCTGCGCCTGGCTTGGCTCCTCGGACTGGAACACATCCTTCGACATGCCATCCAGCGCCTGCCCCAGATGTTCCAGAATATCGGCCAGCCGGTCCACGATGGCTTCCAGCAGCATGATCCCCGCCTCATTGGAAACCAGGGGCGTCGCCTCGCCCGCCACCGCGCGCGCCACCACGTCAAACGCGCTGAACCCGGTATAGCGAATGGTCAGCAGCCTGCCGGGCATGAGCACGAACCCCACGGGGGATACGAAAAAATCATCCGGCGTCTTACGCACCAGCGGCGTGGACAGATAGACGCCATTGCCTTCGGTAAAGAGCCGTGACGAACTTTCAATCTCATCCAGCTGGGCACGGGTGGGAACACGCAGGCCCGTCACCTCGGCGGCCAGGGCTTCCTCCTCCTCGGTGGGATTGAGCAGGTCCAGCCACGCCGCACCGGCCGCATCCTCCGCAGTCGTAACGGTCCGGGCCGGGGCGCCGGGACGATGGGCGAGAAACATGGGCAGTCTTTCTTTGGTTCGGGTCGTTGTTCATCCATCATGTGACGGCAAACATGTCAAATCATGACATGCCCCACGATACGGCAGGGGCTGGTATTTTGCCGCCATCCGGTCCAGAACCGGCTGACAAGCGGCCAGGGACGGCTGCATGACGATACCATTGAGCCACGCACCTATTCTTGTGGAGTAGCGAAGTTGAGCGCAACAGACACACAGGCAGGCGCCAACAGCCTGCGCAGCGGGCCGGACGGTCGCGGCCGTTTCGGCATTTTCGGCGGCCGTTTTGTCGCTGAAACCCTGATGCCGCTCCTGCTGGAGCTGGATGGCGCCTACAGGGCCGCACAGGCGGACCCCGAATTCCGGCGTGAACTGGATTATTACCTCAAGGATTATGTCGGCCGTCCCAGCCCGCTGTGGTTCGCGCGCCGCATGACCAGGGAGCTGGGCGGCGCCAAAATCTACATGAAGCGCGAGGAACTGAACCACACCGGTTCCCACAAGCTCAACAACGTCATGGGGCAGATCCTGCTGGCCCGCCGCATGGGCCGTACCCGCATCGTGGCTGAAACGGGCGCGGGCCAGCACGGTGTCGCCACCGCGACCGTGTGCGCGCTGTTTGGCATGAAATGCGCGATCTACATGGGCGCCACCGATGTCGAGCGCCAGAAGCCCAACGTGTTCCGCATGCGGCTGCTGGGGGCCGAGGTCGTGCCCGTCACGGCAGGCGCGGGCACGCTGAAGGACGCCATGAACGAAGCCATGCGCGACTGGGTGACCAACGTGCACGACACCTACTTCCTTGTTGGCACGGTGGCGGGGCCGCATCCCTATCCGCAGATGGTACGTGATTTCCAGTCCGTCATCGGCGTGGAGACAAAGGAACAGATCATGGCCGCCGAAGGCCGTCTGCCCGATACGATCGTGGCAGCGATCGGTGGTGGGTCGAACGCCATGGGCATCTTCCATCCCTTCCTTGATGATCCCGAGGTCAGGCTGATCGGTGTCGAGGCCGCGGGCTGCGGTCTGGACAGCGGGCGCACCGCCGCCTCCATCGAACGCGGCAGGCCCGGCGTGCTGCACGGCAACCGTACCTACCTGCTGCAGGACGCGGACGGGCAGATCACCGAAGCCCATTCCATTAGCGCGGGCCTCGACTACCCCGGTGTCGGTCCCGAACATTCATGGCTCAGTGACATCGGGCGCGCCGAATATGTGGGCGCGACCGACCAGGAGGCACTGGACGCCTTCCAGCTGTGCACCCGCACGGAAGGCATCATCCCCGCACTGGAAAGCGCCCATGCCATTGCCTACGCCGCAAAGATCGCGCCCGATATGGCAGAGGACAGGATCATCGTGGTCAATATTTCAGGCCGGGGGGACAAGGACATCTTCACCGTCGCCGAACACCTGGGAGTGAAACTGTGAGCCGCATCGCCCGCCGCTTCGCCACCCTGCGCCAGCAGGGACGTGGCGCCCTGATCCCCTATGTCGAAGCCTGCGACCCCGATTTTGATACGTCGCTTGCCATCCTGCGCGGCATGCCTGCCGCCGGTGCAGACCTGATCGAGGTCGGCGTCCCCTTCTCCGACCCGTCAGCCGATGGCCCGACCATCCAGAAGGCGGCCCTGCGCGGGCTGAAGGGCGGTTCGACCATGAAGCGCGTGCTGGAAATGGTCGCGGCCTTCCGCGAAGGCGATGACGAAACCCCGATCATCCTGATGGGCTACACCAACCCCATCGAAGCCTATGGCCCCGAACGCTTCTGCACGGATGCGCGCAAGGCGGGCGTGGACGGGCTGATCGTGGTCGACATGCCGCCAGAAGAAGCCGACCTGCTGGCAGGTCCCGCCGCTGCCGCCGGGCTGGACATCATCCGCCTTGTCGCCCCCACCACGCCCGATGACCGCCTGCCGGTCGTCTTCAGTGGCGCGTCGGGCTTTGTCTATTATGTCAGCATCACCGGGGTGACGGGTACGCGCACCGCCAGCACCGATGAACTGGCCCACGCCCTGCCGCGCCTGCGCCGGGCTACCGACCTGCCCATCGCCATCGGCTTTGGCATCCGCACGCCCGAACTGGCGGCGAACGCCGTAAGCGTTGCCGATGCCGCGGTCGTGGCCTCCGCCCTGCTCAACACGCTTGAGGCCACGCTCGATGCCGATGGCCAGGCCACGGCCCGGACCGTGCCCGCCGTGCTGGAACAGCTGCGCGCGCTGGCCGATGCCGTGCATGCCGTGCGGAAATAAAAGACAATCTGGCCCAATCGTTCATCTGCCTGTATGGAACAGGCCCCATAAAGCTTAAGGGAGAGGCAATATGAGCTGGCTGACCGAATATGTCCGTCCCAAGATCCGCGGCCTGCTCAAGCGGGAAGTGCCGGACAATCTGTGGACCAACTGCGAATCGTGCGAGCAGATGATCCTGACCAAGGACCTGCGCAAGGCGATGAACGTATGCCCGCATTGCGGCCACCACATGCGTGCAACCGTGCCCGAACGGCTGGAATGGACGTTTGATAACGGGGAATACACCCGCATCGAACTGCCCAAGGTGCCGGTTGACCCCCTCTCCTTCCGTGACCGCAAGCGCTATACGGACCGGCTGAAGGATGAACGCGCCAAATCCCAGCTTGATGAATCCATGGCCGTAGCGCATGGGCAGATCGGCGGGCATAACGCGGTTGTCGCCATCATGGCGTTCGAATTCATCGCGGGCACGATGGGTGCGGGATTGGGCGAGGCCTTTCTGGCCGCAGCCCGCCTTGCCATCCTGCAGCAGTCCCCGCTGATCGTCTTTACCGCGTCCGGCGGCGCACGCATGCAGGAAGGCATGATCAGCCTCATGCAGATGCCGCGCACCACGGTGGCGGTCCAGATGCTGCGGGAAGCGGGGCTGCCCTATTTCGTCGTCCTGACCAACCCGACCACGGGCGGCGTGTCCGCGTCCTTCGCCATGCTGGGGGATGTGCAGATTGCCGAACCCAATGCCCTGATCGGCTTTGCCGGACAGCGCGTGATCGAGGATACCGTGCGCGAAAAGCTGCCCGAGGGCTTCCAGCGCGCGGAATACCTGCTGGAACACGGCATGCTGGATATGGTGGTCAAACGCGGCGACCTGCCCGGCATGCTTGGGCGGCTGATCGGCCAGCTCAATTACCGCCACATTGCGCCGCGGCCTGCGGCCTGATTTCCGGAAAAGAACGCCACGCATGAATGCCCCCACGCTTGGGCCGGAATTCGTTGGCCGGACAGGGCAGATACTCGAACGGCTGAACCGGCTGTATCCGACCCTGATCGACCTGTCACTGACCCGGCTGGAGACCCTGCTGGCACGCCTTGGCCACCCGGAACGCCACCTGCCGCCCGTCGTGCATGTCGCGGGCACCAATGGCAAGGGCAGCACATGCGCGTTCATGCGCGCCGTGGCCGAAGCTGGCGGATGGCGGGTGCATGTCCTGACATCGCCGCATCTGGTGCATGTGACGGAACGATTCCGCATTGCGGGCCAGATCGTGACGGAAAGCGAACTGGCCAGCGTTCTGGAAGAGATCGAGCAGGTCAATGCCGGCGCACCCATTACGGTGTTCGAGGTACTGACGGCTGCGGGTTTCATGCTGTTTTCACGCCATCCCGCCGACCTTGCGATTGTCGAGGTCGGGCTGGGCGGGCGGTGTGACGCCAC
This sequence comes from Komagataeibacter oboediens, assembly GCF_018491655.1. Taxonomy (NCBI): domain Bacteria; kingdom Pseudomonadati; phylum Pseudomonadota; class Alphaproteobacteria; order Acetobacterales; family Acetobacteraceae; genus Komagataeibacter; species Komagataeibacter oboediens. Next base: position 233,765 of record NZ_JABLUU010000002.1, read on the forward strand.
CAATGTGCTGCGCCATCCGGTCGCCTGCGCGATCACGGCCATTTCCATGGATCACGAGGCGTTCCTTGGCAACACGCTGGGCGCGATCGCGGGCGAGAAGGCCGGCATCATCAAACCCGGCGTTCCCGTCACCACAGGCCGCCAGCCTGCGGAAGTCATGGCCCCACTGACCCGCACGGCGCATGATCTGGGCAGCCCGCTGTGGCGGCGCGATCATGAATGGTCCATCACACCCGCCCCGGACGGCGCCAGCCTGCGGTATCATGACCGTCATGGCACGCTGGACCTCCCGCTGCCCGGCCTGCGTGGGGCGCACCAGATCGACAATGCGGGACTTGCCATCGCCACGCTGCGGGCCAGTGGGCTGCCCCTGCCGCCGCAGGCATGGGCGGGTATCGCCCACGCCCGCTGGCCCGCGCGGATGCAGCGCCTGTCCGGCCATCTGGCGGCACTGCTGCCGCCGGGTTGGGAGCTATGGCTGGATGGTGGCCACAACCCCGGCGCGGGCGAAGTGCTGGCGCAGGTCATGGATGAATGGACGGACCGTCCCACCCATCTGGTCATCGGCATGAAGCAGACGAAAGACGCCACCGGCTTCCTGGCGCCACTGCTATCCCACGCCGCCTCCATTCAGGCCGTGGCGGAGAAGAACCAGCATCTGGCCCAGCCGGTAGCCGACATTATCGCCGCCGCCGGTGGCCGGGCAACGGCAGGCCCCACCCTGCATGATGCGCTGACGCACCTGACGGCAGCGGCAGGGCCGGATGCCGCCCCTGCCCGCGTCATCATATGCGGAAGCCTGTATCTGGCAGGTGTCGCCCTGCAGCTTGATGGCTGGCAGCCCGACTGACAGGTAAGATCCCAATCGTTTCCCGGTGCCACCTTTTTTCAGCAAAGGCGGCGTTCCCTGAAGCCTTTTGAAAAAGCTTCACCAGAACCTGTTACACCCGCCCCCCTGACCACAGGGCGGGTGCACGGTGACCTTGTCCTATCTGCCACCAGGCAGCGGTTCGCCCTGCCCGATCTCACGCAGGGGCAGGCCGGCCATGAGCCTCTGCTCGATCTTTTCCAGTGACATGTCGCGCGTCTCCGGAATGAATCGCCACGTCACCACCACGAAAATCAGGTTGAACCCGGCAAACAGCCAGAAGGTCGGCCCGTTGCCCATCCATTGCAGCAGTGACAGGAAGCTTGCCCCCACGATCATGTTGGCGATCCAGTTGGTCAGCGTGGAAATGGAAATGCCAAGGTCACGCCCCTGCAGCGGCTGCACCTCCGAACACAGGACCCAGATCAGGGGGCCGGCGGACATGGCAAAACCGGAAATATAGATCAGCAGCATGAAGACCGAGATGATCTGTTCCGTCTGCCCCAGGTTGGGCCGGTTCAGCATGAAACCAAGGCAGCCCATGCCCACGGCCATGATGATGAAGCCGGTATACAGGATGGGCTTGCGCCCCCACCGGTCCACCAGACCAATGGCGATAAAGGTGGCCAGCATGTTCACCAGCCCCACCATGGCGGTGCACCACAGCTGCGCCGGGCCGATATAACCGGCCAGCGCGAATATCTTGGGCGCGTAGTACATCACCACATTCACGCCAGCGAGCTGCTGCATGACCTGCAATGTCATGCCCAGAAAGATGGAGCGGCGGAAATTGCTGTTGTGGCGCAGCAGGCTCCAGCCGCGCTGCTTCTGCTGCAGCTGGCGGCTGATGTTCTGGATTTCCTGCATGGCGGCACTCCGGTCATCACGCAGGTCCACCAGTACCTCCAGCGCCTCCTTGCGCCGGCCACGCATCATGAGCCAGCGCGGGCTGTAGGGCAGGAACAGCACCCCGATCAGGAACAGCACCCCCGGCACGGCGGCGATGGCGAACATGCCGCGCCAGTTACCGGAATAGCTGAACATCGTATTGCTGAGGAACGCAATGAAGATCCCGGCCGTAATCATGAGCTGATAGGTCGAGATCATGGCGCCACGCGCCTGTTCGCTGGCGATTTCGGACAGGTACAGGGGCGCGGTGAATGCCGCCACCCCGATCGCCAGCCCCATGATCAGCCGCCCCACGATCATGGACGGGATCGACCATGCCAGCGCACAGGCCAGCGACCCCGCCACGAACACCGCCGCCCCCACCAGCAGCGCATGCTTGCGCCCGATCTGGTGCGACATCCAGCCACCACACAGGGACCCCACTGCGGCCCCCCCCATCATGGCGCTGACAATCCATTCCTGCTGCACGGTGGAGGCATGGAACGTCTGGGCCAGCAGGTCCAGCGCACCGGATATGACCCCGATATCCAGCCCGGCCATAAGGCCGGCGAGTGCGGCAAGACAGCCAATGACGAGAGTACGCAGCCGTGCCGTATCGAATCCGTTAGCTGCGGGCTGATTTTCCATGAAAGCCGGTCCTTTGATCTTTTTCTTGTTGCCGGTGATCAGATTATTCCGACCGGGCAATCCCGGTCAGCAGAAAGAACGATACACCATATCTTCGCGTCCGGTCAGGATCATGTTCCAGCAGCTCATCGATTACAAATCGTTTTACCCTGAGAACGACCGGCATATCCGCTGTATGCCCTGCCGGATCGTCCGATTCCATGATTTCCATCATATTTGCAAGCCATGGCGGCACGCCCGGGCGCTCCGTCAGCACCAGTGGCGCGCGGGGGGAAAACACGATGGTGCCACGCGCCTGTATCGTTTCCAGGTCCGCCTGCGTGGTCACATGGTACAGGTAGGCATCAGTTCCCTCGCCCGCCCGCAGGTGACGCACGTCCACCCGCGTCAGGCCGATCGCCCCGATATCAAGATAGGTCAGGGCATGCGCGATACCCTGCAGGGGTGCGGCAAACAGGTCCGGCTGCCCGGTTGCGTGCGCGGCAGGTAGCGCGTCCCCGCGCTGCCGCGCCTTCGCAGGCTTCCTGCTGCGCATGAGGGACGCAAAGGGCAGTTCCGCCATCCGGCCTTTTCGGCGTTGCGCCATGTCCGTGCCCCATCAATGACCGACAGATGCCGTTATCGCCCGTTGTGGTAAATGCAGGCCGTCAGGCGCATGCGGCGCACACGCCCTCCGCCTCTATGGTGGTCTGGCGGACGGAAAACCCGCGGGCACGCGTCACATCCAGCAGCGCCTGAAGGATAAGGGGATCATCCAGTTCCGTCACGCGCCCGCATTTGCTGCAGATCAGGAACTGCGCCGCATGGACATGGCCATGGCTACGGCAGTCATGGCCGGATTCCAGCATGTGCCGGCACCCGACAAAGGCGGACAGGCGTTCGATCTTGTGGATCAGCCCCTGTTCCATAAGGAAGTCCAGTGCCCGGTAGACCGTGGGCGGCGCCACCGGCTTGCCACGGCTTGCGCGGATCTGTTCCAGCAGGTCATAAGCCCCCAGCGGGCGGTCCGACGCCAGCACCAGCCCCAGTACCAGCCGTCGGATATCTGTCAGCCTGACAGCACGTGCCACACACACGGCCGCCGCCTGGTCAAGCAGGTTTTCCACCCCGTCGGGCAAACCGGTTCCGGCCGTCTGTCTCGTGCGGGCCACTGCTGGTGCTCCTGTATCCGGTTACCGGCATGGCCCCGGTGCGCCCGCATGCCTCCGGGCCGGGTCAGTCCGGCAGGTGATCCGCCCACATGGCCATAAACGCCATGAAAAGGGCAAGGCCAGCATGTATCCAGATCAGTCCGCGCAGCGTCAAGACAGGAACCCTGTCCCGCATGCCTGCCCTGTCGGGCGTGTTCCCCACCATGCCGCCATCCCCCTGCCTGTCGGTCCATCCGGCCCGTCATGCCGCAAAAGGCTGGATTTTTCCTTAACCCTGTGCAGGCGGTCTATTCACCATCCTCATGGGGCAGCATATGGTAGGTGCGGTTGAAATAGACCAGCCCACCGCGCGGGCTGCTGTTGCGCAGGCTCTCCACCGCGCCGAACATGACACTGTGGGTACCCACTTCCACGATCCGCTCGATCCGGCAGTCCAGCGACAGCACCGCTTCAGCCAGCACCGGCGCGCCGGTGGTCAGGGTGTCCCAGTGCCCGCTGCGGAAGCGTTCGGCCTGTTCCAACGGACTGGCGAACACACCCGATATGTCCTGCTGGTCGGCGGCAAGGACGTTGATGCACATGGCGGCGTCCACACGGAACCGGTCGCGCACCCGTGAATTGCGGTTCAAACACACCAGAACGGTTGGCGGCGTATCGGTGACCGAACACACGGCGGATGCCGTAAAACCCGCCGGGTCATCAAGTGTTCCGGTCGTAACCACATTTACCGCCGCGCCAAGTCGCGCCATGGCGTTGCGAAAGGTGAGGGCGTCAATCCCCATGGTGCTCCTGCCTTGGTAGCTGTTGCATGCCTGTGGTCCGCACGCAGCCGTGACGCCGGACGATAGCGGGGGTAGCGCATTCTGTAGCGGTTGAACACAGCAAACAGCACCAGGGAAACACCATGGACAACGGATTGATCGATATACGCCATACCGGCCGGCTGGGCCGCATTACGCTCAACAGGCCTGCGGCACTCAACGCCCTGAACATGGACATGCTGGACCGCATTGACGCCTGCCTGCGCGCGTGGCGTGACGATGGGGCGGTCGAAACCGTGCTGATCGACAGCGCCAGCCCGCGCGCCTTCTGCGCGGGGGGCGATATCCGCGCCATACGCGACCGGCTGGCAACACATGGTCTTGAGGCCGGGGCCATGCCCTTCCGGCGCAGCTACCGCCTTGCCGCCACGCTTGCCGGGTATCCAAAGCCGGTCGTGTCCTTCATGGATGGCATCGCCATGGGTGGCGGGATCGGGCTGGGTGGCCATGTCCGGTACCGGATCGTGACCGAACGCGCCGTCCTCGCCATGCCGGAAACCGCCATTGCGCTTACGCCGGACGCGGGCGGGTCCTACCTGCTGTCCCGCGCGCCCGGCCTGAGCGGACTGCGCCTTGCGCTGACGGGGGGACGGATGAACGCGACAATGGCGCTGGATGCGGGATTTGCCGACCGGATGGCCCATTCCACCTCGCTGGACGCCATAAGGCAGGCGCTGACCCACACACCTGCGGGCCGGGTCATGGACAGCCTCCCGCCATGTCCCCCGATGCCAGGGGGACCGGATACGGCAACCATCGCGACCGTCTATAATGCGCCCGACATGCCCGACCTGCTACGCAGGCTGCAGGCGCATGAGGCCGACTGGGCGCGTGACGACCTGGCGGCAATGGCGCGTGCCTGCCCGTTTTCGCTGTGCCTGACACTGGCGGCCTACCGTGCCGCCCGCACCCTGCCGGATCTGGACCATGTGCTGGAACAGGAATTCCAGCTGGTCTGCCATCTGCTGCTGCGTCCCGACTTTGCCGAAGGCGTGCGCGCCCGCCTGATTGATAAGGATAATGCCCCAAACTGGAGACCCGAATGCGTTGATGCCGTTTCCCCGCATGAAATTGCAGCCTGTCTGCATGACCATGCCTGTTCACCCCTGGGCCTGAGCACCGCCGGCCCGGACAGACGATAATTTATTATCACACATAAAGTATATGAAAATGCCATTTTCTGACCATTACATTCCCCTGACCCATCACAGCAGGCTGGGGGATGAATTCTATGACGTGGTGCAGGCCGCCGCCTTCCCCGCGCACATCCTGCGCTACCGGAATGATGACGTCTCACCCCGCATCGGGCTGGATACGCTCAGTGACGCGGAATGGGTGCGCCATTTCGGATATTTCGATCCCCTGCCCGGTTCGCTGCCGCAGCCACTGGCCCTGCGCTATCACGGCCATCAGTTCCGGGCGTACAACCCCGACCTGGGGGACGGGCGCGGCTTCCTGTTTGCGCAGCTGGAGGACAGCGTGGACCGGCGCGTGCTGGATATCGGCACCAAGGGCAGTGGTACCACGCCATGGTCACGTGGTGGCGATGGCCGCCTGACACTGAAGGGGGGCGTGCGCGAAATCCTGGCCAGCGAACGGCTGGATGCCGCGGGCGTACGGACCTCGCGCACGTTGAGCGTGGTGGAAACGGGGGAAAACCTGCACCGTGGCGACGAACCGTCCCCCACACGTTCATGCGTTCTGGCGCGGCTGAGCCATTCCCATATCCGCATCGGCACGTTCCAGCGCCTTGTCGCCCATCAGGACCGCGCCAGCCTGACCCGGCTGGTGGAATATGTGATCGAAACCTACTACCCCCACCTCGCCGGTGCTGCGGATCCTGCCGCCGCTTTGTATGACGCCGCCACGACCCGCATTGCCGAAATGACCGCGCAGTGGATGACGGCCGGCTTCGTACACGGGGTGCTGAACACCGATAACATCAACATTACCGGCGAAAGTTTCGATTACGGGCCATGGCGGTTCGCGCCCACGTTCAACCCGACCTTCACCGCCGCCTATTTCGATCATTCCGGCCTGTATGCCTACGGCCGCCAGCCAGAGGCGATGATGTGGAATGTGGCACGGCTGGGAGAATGCCTGCTTTCCCTTTCCACGCTTGAGAACATCCAAAGTATTTTTGATGACTTCTGGGAACGATATGAACGTTTTCTTGATATTTCAGTGCTTAATCGGCTTGGGCTGAAAGAGATTTCAAGAAAATCATCCACCAGTCTGCGTGAATGTCTTTTTTCTTTCATGGATGAAAGCCAGATTGGGTTTGAATTTCCATTTTTTGACTGGTATGGTGGCGAACAGAGCCAGAAACGTGCCGTAACAGGACCGCGTGGAGACTTTTATGCGCAGGACAGTTTCCGATCCCTGCACGACCGGATCATGCGCCATGAACCGGTGCCGGGCGTCGATCTGTCACAGCCATATTTCCACAATGGGATCGCGTGCGTGATGTCTGTCGAAACGGTGGAAGCCATCTGGCAGCCCATCGCGACGGCCGATGACTGGTCCCGCCTGCGTGACGCACTACGTCAGGTCGCCAGCATGAAAGCCGCCGTGCAGACCCATGCCCCCCGGGACGGTTGACCCCGCCCCGGGAACCCGGCCGTTACGGATGAATTATAAGAAGAAGGAAGGAAAAGGCACCCGCATGAATAACCAGACCCCACCAGCACACCCCACGCCAGAGGCAACGGAACCGTTGCCCGACATGTCCCAGATCGAGATTTCCCCCAACGCACGCAAGACCTTATGGCTCGCAGCCATCGTGGCCGCAATCTGTGGCGGCCTCTATGGTTACGATACCGGGATCGTCTCGGGGGCGCTGCTGCTGATCACGCATGATTTCCACCTCAGCAGCTTCTATCAGGAGATGGTGGCCTCCGCCATTCTGGCTGGCGCCGTGATGGGATCGCTGCTGACCGGGTGGATGTCCGAACATTACGGGCGCCGCAAGTCCATCATGATCGTGACGGCCATTTTCGTGCTGGGCGCGCTGGCCTGCGCTTTCTCGCCCGATGTCTACACGCTGATCATTTCACGTGTGTTCCTCGGGCTGGCGGTTGGCGGATCCACGCAGGTGGTACCCATGTACATCTCGGAACTGGCGCCAGCGCACAAGCGCGGGCACATGGTCACGATGTTCAACATCGCCATTGGCATCGGCATCTTCGCCGCCAACATCATCGGCTTTGCCGCGCGTGATGCATGGGGCTGGCGGCCGATGGTGGCGATCGCCGCCATTCCCGCTGCCGTCGTGTTCATTTCCATGTTCTTCCTGCCCAAAAGCCCGCGCTGGGCGGCGGAACATGAAAGCCTTGATTCCGCGCTGGAGCAGCTGCAGCGCATCCGTACCTCCGAACGTGACATCCGCCGCGAAATGCGCCGCATCCACGCCAATGCGAACGAGGAAACCGACCCGCGCGACATCGGCTGGCGTGGCCTGCGCCAGCCATGGGTGCGCCCGGCCCTTGTGGCCGCGCTTGGCGTTGCCTTCTTCACGCAGGCAGGTGGCCTGGAAATGATGATCTACTACGCGCCGACCTTCCTGTCGGATGCGGGGTTTGGCAGCTCATCCGCGCTTATGGCCAGCATCGGCATCTCGATCATCTATCTGGTCATGACCGTGCTGGGGTCGAACATTGTCGACCGCATCGGTCGCCGCAGGCTTGTGCTGGTCATGGGACCGGGCAGCGTGCTCAGCCTGATCGGCCTTGGCATCATGTTCCTGCTGCACCCGCAGCCGGGCAGCATGGGCAGCTGGCTGATCATTGCCTTCATGCTGCTGTTCATGGTGTTCAATGCCGGTGGCATCCAGGTCGTGGGCTGGCTGCTGGGGGCGGAAATGTTCCCGCTGTCCATGCGTGGCAACGCCACCAGCCTGCATTCGGCCATGCTGTGGGGCAGTGACCTGCTGGTGACCAGTACGGCGCTGACGCTGGTCACTAAGATCACGCTGGGCGGCACGATGTGGTTCTACGCCGGGGTGAACCTGCTGTCGGTCCTGTTTGTGTATTTCATGGTGCCTGAAACGCGCGGCGCCTCGCTGGAAGACATCGAGGAAGCACTGCGCGAGGGTCGCTTCCGTCCGACACGCGGCAACACCGCCATTGTCGAGGAAGAAGAATAATACTCCACACCGCCGGGTTCGGTCGGTAGCATTAAAAAACGGGCGTCCCGGTCAGGTCAGGGGCGCCCGTTTTGCGTCAGGTGAAGTCATGAAAGTTTCTGGGTGCCGCCTTTTTCCATAAAGGCGGCGTTATCTGAAGCTTTTTGAAAAAGATTCACCAAAAACTTTTTGTCCGGATCAGGCAGCTTCTTATGCGTGGGAGGGCTGGGGGTCAGCAATCAGGGCCACGCGCAGGGCAGGGGAGACGGGCAGCCTGAGCACCTGCTGGTAAAATGCCAGTTCCAGTTCCCATGCCTGCCGGATGGTGGCTTCCTGCCGGAAACCGTGGCCTTCGCCCTCAAACTCGTACAATGCACACGGCACCCCACGTCCGCGCAGGGCGGCGACCATGGACCGTGCCTGCGCGGGGGGCACCACCCGGTCATCCAGCCCCTGCAGGAACAGGACCGGCACCCGGATGTCCGCCACCTGTGTTATGGGCGAACGGGCCAGATAGGTTGCCTCATCCGCAGGGTAGGGGCCAACCAGCGTATCCAGATAACGTGATTCAAACTTGTGGGTATCCTGCGCCAGAGCCCGCAGGTCGGTCACGCCATACAGACTGGTGCCCGCCGCGAACAGGCTGGAGCGCGCCAGTGCCAGCAGCACGGTCAGACCGCCCGCGCTGCTGCCACGTATGACGATACGGGCCGGGTCAACCTGCCCGGTCGTGGCAAGGTACTGGCAGGCGGCAATGCAGTCATCCACGTCCACCACGCCCCACTGCCGTTCCAGCCGTTGCCGGTAGGCGCGGCCAAAACCGGTCGAACCACCATAATTGACGTCAACCACGGCGAACCCCCGGCTGGTCCACCACTGCACCTTGAATGAAAAAGCGGGATTGGCACGTCCGGTCGGGCCCCCATGGGCGACAACAACCAGCGGTGGCTTTTCGCCGTCCGGTCCGCGATACCGGGCATTGGCGGGCGCATAGAAAAAGGCATGTCCCGTGCCCTCACCACCGGGCAGGGGAAAATGGATCGGGGCAGGGCGGGCGATGTCGGCTGCCGCCAGCGGCAGCTCCGTTGCCCGCCGCAGCACCTGTGGCGCATGGCCCGGCTGGCCGCGCACGACCGCCGCCGCGTTATCAGGCGGCGCATCCAGCCACGCGAACCCGTCCCTTTCCACCGGGACGGGGCAGCCGGACGGGTGGCCAAGGTCCAGCGGCGTCACCACGCCGTCACGGATGGAAACCATCCGGGTATCGCCATCGTTGATGACCATGGCAAGGATGCTGCCATCCGCCAGCGGCACGTAACTGCGCAGGCCGAACACCCAGTGGGGCTGGCCGATTTCGGCTTCCATGGGGGCCAGCGCCACGGGGGGGGAGGACGTCGTATCGAACCGGTAAAGATTCCACCATCCGCTGCGATCAGACAGCGCCAGCAACCGCCCCGCCGCGTCCCAGCAGGGTTCAATGACCGATTCCATCTGCGCGTCATCACCCGCGGCACTCCACGGGGCGGCAAGGCGCGGCGGATCATCGCCTTCCTGCAGCAGGGTGGCGACACGCAGGCGCGTCGCATCCCACGGCATGGCGGGATGGTCCCATTCGATCCATGCCATATACCGCCCATCGGGCGAGGGGCGGGGGGAAGACAGGAAATCCGGCCCCATGACCAGCGGCGTCCCCCCATTGAACGCAGGATCCACCGTCGCCGTACAGTCCAGCACCACGATGGCGGCGGCAGGTTCCTCGTCTTCCGCGCGGTGGTCTTCCCGCACGCAGAACAGGAAGCGGCCGTCGGGGCTGAATGTCAGGTCGGCATACCACAGCCCAGCCCCGGTCGAGAGGCAGCGCGGCGTCCCGCCTTCCACCAGCCACAGGCTGCCGTCGCGGCGGTTGCTGAACGCAATGATACCCTGACACACCGCATACGCGCCGCCGCCATATTCATGTACCCGGGTGCCGACATCAAACGGGGCAGGGGTCACGTCTTCCACCTGTCCCGCACGGGCGCGGACCAGCACGCGCCGTCCCCCCTCGGCCGGGCGCCCCTCGATCCAGTAGATGTCACGCCCATCCACCCGCACATCCGACAGGGAAACCGTCTTTCCCGCCACAAGTGCCGCGCTGACGGGTGAGGGCCATGTGCCATAGGGGCGCACCCCGGTGCCTGTCGTGGCGCTGGTGCTGGACTGGGTCATGTTCTTGCTCCTGCCATTTGTGCGTGACAATGGTATCGGAATTGCACACACCGCGTTTTACGCTCTGTCGTCCATACCCTACATACTCTTTTTATTTGTGACAGGTAGTCCGCTGCTTCAGCATCTTGAACATCTTTTCCAGCATTACGGCTATGGCGTGATTGGCGTCATTGTCATGCTGGAAAGCATGGGAATCCCCCTGCCGGCGGAAACCCTGGTCATTTCGGCCGCGATCTACTGCGCCACCACCCACCGGCTGGATATTGCATGGGTGGCGACGGCCGCGATCGTGGGCGCGATTACAGGGGACAACCTTGGCTACCTGATCGGACGCTGGCTTGGCTACCCGCTGCTGGAACGCCATGGGCCCAAGGTGGGGCTGACGCTGAGGCGCCTCCAGACCGGCCGCTATCTGTTCGCGCGGTATGGGGGGATCATCGTCTGCGCGGGACGGTTCCTTGCCATCCTGCGTGTATTCGTGGCCCTGCTGGCGGGGGCCAACCATATGCCGTGGTCCAGATTTCTGGTGTACAATGCGCTGGGCGGCACGATATGGGCCGGTGGATATGCCTATGCCGCCTATTATCTGGGCCACAGGATCACACGCATTTCCGGCCCGGTGGGCATAACCGTCGCAATAGTGGGCGGAATTGTGATGGTATGCGCCATCATCTTCCTGCGCCGGCACGAAGCGCGCCTGACGGCGCAGGTGGAAGCCGCAGCCCTGAAGGAAATGCATCAACCCAAGGAACAGGCGGACACATGACCAGACACTGGACCATTCGGCAGGCCCCACGCATGGACGGACGCCTTGCCCTTGTCACCGGGGCCACTGGCGGCCTTGGCTACCAGACGGCCCTTGGCCTGGCGTCACGCGGGGCACGGGTCATCCTGACGGGGCGCAATCCCGACAAGGGACTGGCCGCACTGACGCGCCTGCAGCTTGACGCGCCCGGGGCGGATGCCACGTTCCGGCTGCTTGATGTCTCGAGCCTTGAATCAATCGCGACCTTTGCCCATGCACTGGCGGAAGAAACCGACAGGCTGGACGTTCTGGTCAACAACGCGGGCGTCATGGGCACGCCGCACCGCATGGAAACACGCGATGGTTTCGAAATGCAGTTTGGCACCAATTTCCTTGGTCCCTTTGCACTGACGGCCCGCCTGCGGCCCCTGTTATGCGCGGTCCCGCACGGTGGCCGGGTGGTGACGGTGGCAAGCCTTGCCGCCCTGACCGGGCAGATCGTGTTTGACGACCTGCAGGCCCGCCGCCGTTATGCCCCCTTCCGCGCCTACCGGCAAAGCAAGCTGGCCGACCTGATCCTGGCGCTCGAACTGGACCGTCAGGCGCGCACGCACGGCTGGCCCCTGCATTCCATTGCCGCCCATCCCGGCTGGGCCAGGACCGATATCGCCACCAGTAGGCTGGATACGGAACAGGGGTTGCAGGAACGGCTTACCCGCATCGGCGCGGTCTGGGCGTTCCGCCTTATGGGACAGTCCGCAGCCCACGGCGCGCTGCCCATCGAATTCGCCGCCATGGCACCGGAAGCCCGTGATGGTGGCTATTACGGACCGAGCGGCCAGGGTGAACGTCGGGGACATGTTACCGACGCCTTCGTTCCGCCCGCCGCCCGCGACCTGACCATTGCACGACGGCTGTGGCAGGTGGCGGAGCGGCTGACCGGCACATCGCTGTCATAAATGAGAAAGAATAAAAATTTCTGGCTGCTGCCTTGTTAAAAGGCGGCATTCCTGAAGCTTTTTGAAAAAAGCTTCACCATAAACTTTTCCAACCGTCTCTCAGCGCCGGATAAAGGTCCAGTACAATGGCTGACGGCCTGCTTTCAGCGCCTTGGCTTCGTAACGGGTGGGGGGCCAGCCTTCGGGACGGAGTGTTGCGGGCGGCGCCGTTTCAAACAGTTCCTGCGCACCCATGACTTCCTCAACCCATACCTGATAGGTCGGGTCATCGCTGGCTACGCGCCAGACCGCACCCGGACGCAGGATACGGGCAGCCTGCTTCACCGTTTCGGGGTGGACAAAACGCCGCTTCGCATGGCGTGACTTGGGCCACGGATCAGGAAACATGAGAAACAGGCGGTCAATGGACGCATCGGGCAGGCCGCGCAGCAGGATGCGGGCATCTTCATCCCATATCCGCAGCATATCAGGGACCGGGGCGGTTGCCTCCCCATCATCCGGCACGACGCGGGACAGCAGGGAACACAGCCCGTTTTCAAAGACTTCACACGCAATATAGCCGACATCCGGATGGGCGGCATGCTGGGCCAGGGAATGTTCGCCACCGCCAAAACCGACTTCCAGCCATATCTGCGCCGGCCTGTGGCCGAAACCGGCCGCCGGGTCCGCAATGGCGGATTCCGGGAACCGCATCCGGGGCAATGTCTGGTCCAGAAGCCGCTGCTGGCGGGGACGCAGCGGATGGCCGCGCTGACGCCCGTAAAGCCGGTCAGGAGATGCCTTTACATCCACAGAGGCCGTCATATATCCGAAAATCCTGCTCCTGCTGCCGCGTGGTGCACGCCGCACGGCATGATTACCCCATTGGGGCGGGGGAAAAACACAGCGGGGGCTGCCATGACCAGCTTTTGCAAGCAGTCATGGCAAGCCCCCGATGGGCTCCGGCCCGTATATAGGCCAAAGCAGGCGGAAGAATGAACCCGCCAGAATGCCGCCTTTCCGAAAAAAGGCGGCATCCAGAAAATTTTACCGTCTTTTAGCGGTTGAAGGCACCACGCAGGGCACCGACCAGATCGGTCTGTTCCCACGTGAAATCGTCCTTCGCCGCATCCGGCGTGCGGCCAAAGTGGCCGTAAGCGGAGGTCTGGGTGTAGATCGGACGGTTCAGGCGCAGATGCTTGCGGATACCGCGCGGAGACAGGTCCATGACCTCACGCAGCACGCGGCCCAGCTTTTCCTCATCGACATCCTTGCCCGTGCCATCCAGGTCAACATAGACCGACAGCGGATGAGACACGCCAATGGCGTAGGAAATCTGCAGCGTGCAGCGATCAGCAAGACCAGCCGCCACAACATTCTTCGCCAGGTAACGGCAGGCATAGGCCGCCGAACGGTCAACCTTCGTCGGATCCTTGCCCGAGAACGCGCCACCGCCATGCGGTGCCGCACCGCCATAGGTATCCACGATGATCTTGCGCCCCGTCAGGCCGCAGTCACCATCCGGCCCGCCGATGACGAACACGCCGGTGGGGTTGACGTAGAATTCATCTTCCGGCGGCATCCAGCCTTCCGGCAGGACGTCGCGCACGATGCTGCCCAGTTCCTCACGGATGGTGGCCTGGCTGGCCCCTTCAACGTGCTGGGTGGAAATCACGACGGAAGTGGCGCCAACGGGCTTGCCATCGACATAGCGCAGGGTGACCTGGCTCTTGGCGTCCGGCTGCAGGGCTGCGGCACGCGGGTCGCCAGCCTTACGCAGGTCACGCACGCGGTGCAGGATATCATGCGCATAGAACAGCGGCGCAGGCATCAGGCTTTCGGTTTCACGCGTGGCGAAACCGAACATGATGCCCTGGTCGCCAGCGCCCTCGTCCTTTTCACCGGCGCTGTCCACGCCCACGGCAATATCGGCGGACTGTGCGTGGAGGTAGTATTCCACCTCGGCATTGCGCCATGAGAAACCGGCCTGATCGTAGCCGATGTCCTTCACCGCGTCGCGCGCGCCCTGAATTAGCAGGTCGGGGGTGACGGAGGCCGGGCCACGGACTTCACCCGCAAGGATGATGCGGTTGGTGGTGACCATCGTTTCACACGCAACGCGCGATTCACCGTCTGCCGTCAGGAATGCATCGAGAACGGTATCACTGATCCGGTCGGCGACCTTGTCGGGATGCCCTTCGGATACCGATTCCGATGTAAACAGAAAATCGCCTTTATTACGCATGATGGTCCTGTCTGCCTCGTGTGGAGTAGAATAACGCCTGCGAAACCGGGCGTACGATCGCATGCGTTTGGCCGAAACAGGACCAAGCGTCAAGCCATTTCCCTGAATACCACCATCCCACGCCACACCCCCGGCATGCCCGGTTATGCAGGGCGGTCCAGCCCCAGTACGTCTTCCATATCATAAAGGCCGGGCGCACGCCCCGACAGCCACCGCGCCGCCCGGACCGCGCCGGTGGCATAGACCCGACGGTCAAAAGACCGGTGGGTCAGGCTGATCTGTTCATGCCCCGATGTGAAAATGACCGAGTGCTCGCCCACGATCTGCCCACCACGCAGGGCGGCGAAGCCGATCGCCCCATCCGCGCGCGGGCCGGTATGTCCGTCGCGACCACTTTCGATATGATCTTCCAGCCTTACACCACGGCCTGCGGCTACCGCGCGGCCCATGGCCAGCGCCGTGCCCGATGGGGCATCGACCTTCTGCCGGTGATGCATCTCCAGAATTTCGGCATCATATTCACTGCCGGGCAGGACGGCGGCCATCTGCCGCGCCAGCCGGGTGACCAGCGTCACACCGGGGGAGAAATTGGCAGCCTGCACCACCGCGATCTTCTGTGCCGCCGCATCAACCGCCTGCTGCTGCGCCGGTGACAGGCCCGTCGTGCCCAGCACCCATGCGGTACCGGTTTCAGTCAGTGCCGTTGCATGCGGGACAACCGTATCGGCATGGGTAAAATCAATCACGACATCGCAATGACGCGCCAGTTCGGCAATATCGGCATATACCGGACATTCGATACCCGCGACTTTCTGCCCATCACGTGTCGTGCCACCAGCCAGAATGGCGTCACCGGCGGGCACTTCTTCAGCCAGCAGGCGACCCACGCGCCCGTTCAGGCCCGCGATCCCGATACGCAATGACTGCGCGTTCATTGAGCTTCTCCACCATTGTCCAGATATAGAAATAGCGGCGCGACCGGGGGATCGCGCCGCCTGGGCTATTCATGGTGCAAGTTGGGGGGGATTCACCATGAATAGTGACCACGACCCTACACCTGAATAATCTGTCATTTCAACCGCCGCCCTTGCATGTCAGTTCAGGAAAGAGGCGGCTTACAGCTTGCCTTCAAAAAAATCCTTCACCTTGCTGAAGAAACCGGTGCTTTCGGGGCTGCCCTTGGCATGACCTGCGGCGTCGCCTTCAAATTCCTCCAGCAGTTCGCGCTGGCGCTTGGTCAGATGGCGCGGCGTTTCCACCACGACCTGGATATACATATCGCCACGGGCGGAAGACCGCAGGACCGAAAACCCCTTGCCGCGCAGGCGGAAATGTTCGCCCGTCTGGGTTCCTGCCGGAATCTTGACCTTGGTGCGCGACCCGTCCACGACCGGCACCTCGATTTCGGTGCCGAGGGCGGCCTGCGCCATGCGCACGGGCACGCGGCAGTAGATGTTGGCGCCATCGCGCTGGAAGATCGCATGCTGTTCAACCGATACATGGACATACAGGTCGCCTGCAGGCACGCCCTTGCCGCCGGATTCCCCTTCGCCGGAAATACGGATGCGGGTGCCATCTTCCACCCCGGCGGGGATCGTGACCTCAATGGTGCGGTTCTTTTCCACCGTGCCGGTACCGTGACATTCCTTGCACGGATTGCGGATCAGGCGGCCCGAGCCATGACAGGTGGGGCAGGGACGTTCCACGAAAAAGAAGCCCTGCTGCGCACGTACCTTCCCCGCGCCATGGCACGACGGGCAGGTCTCGGGCTGTGCATCCTTGTCCGCCGACCCGGTGCCGTCACAGCTTTCGCAGGTGACGCGGGTGGGAACGGTGATCTTTTTCTTAACGCCGGCAAAGGCCTCGGCAAAGGTGATGGTCACCTGCACCTGCAGGTCGGCACCCGAACGGCGGCCACCGCGCCTGCCGCCCATCATGTCGCCGAACATCTGTTCGAAGATGTCGCCCAGACCCCCACCACCGAAATCAAAGCCGCCAGCGCCGGGACCACCGCCCTCGAACGCCGCATGGCCGAACCGGTCATAGGCCGCGCGCTTCTGGTCGTCCTTCAGCACGTCGTAGGCTTCGTTGATTTCCTTGAACCTGTTTTCCGCTTCCGCATCCCCGGGGTTCCGGTCGGGATGGTACTTCATGGCCAGCTTGCGATACGCCCGCTTGATCTCGTCACCATTGGCATCGCGAGAAACTTCAAGGACTGCGTAATAATCTATCTTGGTGGCCATGTGGGTCCTCTAGCAAACGCGGCCGCCCGGCATCCTTGCGGCACGATCCTCGCGTTCCAGAATAGTGTTGTTGTGCAGAATATGAAAAGCGCCCGTCTTCACAGAAGCACGGGCGCCACCCTGGTGGAAAGGTCGGGCGGGCCCGAAGGCCCGCCCTCCATTCCGGAGCCTGTATGACGCCTTGCGGCGATCAGGACTTCTTGGAGTCGTCCACGTCTTCGAAGTCGGCGTCGACAACCTTTTCGTCCTTCGGCGCACCGCCGGGGGCAGCACCGGCCGCACCTTCGGCCTGGCCTGCCTTGTAGACCGCTTCGCCAACCTTCATGGCAACCTGCGTCAGGCGATCGGTCGCCGTCTTCAGGGCTTCGGCGTCGGTGCCTTCAAGTGCCTTGCGCACATCGGCAATCGCTGCTTCCGCTTCGGTCTTGTCAGCCGCCGGAACCTTGTCGCCTGCTTCCGCCAGCGACTTCTCGACCTGGTGGGTCAGACCTTCGGCCTGGTTACGGGCCTCGACCTGTTCCTTCTTCACCTTGTCGGCTGCGGCGTTGGCTTCGGCATCCTTCACCATCTTTTCGATGTCGGATTCCGACAGACCACCAGATGCCTGGATCTTGATCTGCTGTTCCTTGCCGGTCGCCTTGTCCTTGGCCGAGACGGACACGATGCCGTTGGCGTCAATGTCGAACGTCACCTCGATCTGCGGCACGCCACGCGGTGCGGGGGCGATACCGGTCAGGTCGAATGTGCCCAGCAGCTTGTTGTCAGCCGCCATTTCACGCTCGCCCTGATAGACCTTGATGGTCACGGCGCTCTGGTTGTCTTCCGCGGTCGAGAAGGTCTGGCTCTTCTTCGTCGGGATCGTCGTGTTGCGGTCGATCAGGCGGGTGAACACACCACCCAGCGTCTCGATACCCAGCGACAGCGGCGTCACGTCGAGCAGCAGCACGTCCTTGACGTCGCCCTGCAGCACGGCACCCTGAACAGCCGCGCCAATGGCGACCACTTCGTCAGGGTTCACGTTGCGCGCGGGTTCCTTGCCGAAGAACTCCTTAACGGCCTCGATCACCTTCGGCATACGGGTCATGCCGCCGACGAGGATGACTTCGTCAATCTCACCAGCCGAAACCGACGCGTCCTTCATGGCGGCGCGGCAGGGTTCCAGCGTGCGCTGGATCAGGTCGTCCACCAGGCTTTCCAGCTTCGCACGGGTCAGCTTGACCACGAGGTGCTTCGGACCGGAGGCATCCGCCGTGATGAACGGCAGGTTGATCTCGGTTTCCTTGGCGGAAGACAGTTCGATCTTCGCCTTTTCAGCTGCTTCCTTCAGACGCTGCAGCGCCAGCTTGTCCTGACGCAGGTCGATGCCCTGCTCACGCTTGAACTCGTCAGCCAGGAAGCCGATGATGCGGGCGTCAAAGTCTTCACCGCCGAGGAAGGTGTCACCGTTGGTGGACTTCACCTCGATCACGCCGTCGGAGATTTCGAGGATGGACACGTCGAACGTGCCGCCGCCAAGGTCATAGACCGCAACCGTGCCGCCGTTCTTCTTCTGCAGGCCATAGGCAAGTGCTGCGGCAGTCGGTTCGTTGATGATACGCAGGACTTCCAGACCGGCGATCCGGCCGGCATCCTTGGTGGCCTGACGCTGTGCATCGTTGAAGTACGCGGGAACCGTGATGACGGCCTGCGTAACCTTCTCGCCCAGATAAGCTTCGGCAGTTTCCTTCATCTTGCCCAGAATGAAGGCGGAAATCTGCGCAGGGGCGTATTTCTTGCCCTGTGCCTCGACCCATGCGTCGCCATTGTCACCCTTCACGATGGCGTAGGGGACCAGTTCCTTGTCCTTCGCCACGGTGGGGTCGTCGTAACGACGGCCGATCAGGCGCTTGACCGCATACAGGGTGTTGGACGGGTTTGTGACGGCCTGACGCTTCGCTGCCTGACCGACCAGCATTTCACCGCTGTCGGTAAAGGCCACCATGGACGGGGTGGTGCGTGCGCCTTCGCTGTTCTCGATAACCCGCGTCTCGTCGCCTTCGCGCACGGCAACGCAGGAATTGGTCGTACCAAGGTCGATACCGATAACCTTGCTCATTCAGATACTCTCCTTTTCAGCGGCCTGCCCGGACCCGAAGCATCGGGGCAGACCCTTTCTTCAATATCGTCCGGTGAGGGGGCGGACTGTCTGTTCCACATCCGCCCATGACACCGGTGTTACCATCCGATGTAGGCAGCCCCCGCGCAGCTTTCAAGGGTCTGAAGACATGCGCGGAAACGATTTCACCCTGCCTGCGCCGGCCCCTTTGACACGACAACCATGGCCGGCTTGAGCAGCCGCCCGTGCAGCGTCCATGCGGGGGTCCAGGCCTCCATCACGGTGCCCTGCGCGTGTTCGTCGCTATGCTGTTCGGCCATGGCCTGATGGAGGTTGGCGTCAAAGGGCTTGCCCTTTGCGTCTTCCGCCTTGATGCCATTGCGTTCCAGAATGCCCACGAACGACCGTTCGGTGCTTTCGATCCCTTCGCGCATGCGCGTCAGGATGTTGTCCTCGCCTTCGGTCGGCTGGGGCAGGCTGGCCAGCGCACGCTTGAGGTTTTCAGCCGCTTCGACCACGTCCTTGGCGAATTTCTGCACGGCGTACTGCCGGGCGTCTTCCACCTCGCGCTTGGCGCGGTTGCGCACGTTCTGGGTTTCGGCTTCCGCACGGACCCATTTGTCACGCAGGGTCGCGACCTCGGCCTCCAGTTCGGCTATGCGCGGATCGACCGCGGCCTGCCCGGCCTGAGCTTCCGGCGCCTGGCCGGAATGCTCGGCCGTCGCGGGATTGGGTGTGCCGTCGCCGTTTGCGGCATCGGCAAAGGGGGTGGGGTCTGTGTTCTCGCTCATGCTCTTACAAGTAGGTAACGGCTGGCCAATGGACAAGGCATTGCGTTCCCGGCAGGCATGCCGTTTTTGCGCAACTTGTCCCGATTCCATGGAACAGCCGGAACGTCATGGACGTTCCAGTGAAGCAGGATACCCGCATCCCCTCATGACATGCGGGTGAATATGACGCTATGCTACATACGTGCGCCGGACAAGAACCGGCGGCCATGCCCGCATCGGCAGAGGAGCGAAAAGAGACCCCCCATGGAGCCAACGAAACAGACGATCGTGCTGGTTGATGATGACAGGAACATCCTGACCTCCGTGCAGATGACGCTGGAGGCGGAGGGATTCATTGTCCGCACCTATACCGATGGCGAAAGTGCGCTGCACGGTCTGTCGTCACGGCCGGCGGATCTGGCGGTGCTGGATATCAAGATGCCGCGCATGGACGGGATGGAACTGCTGCAGCGCCTGCGCGCGCGCTCGCAACTGCCGATCATTTTCCTGTCTTCCAAGGACGAGGAGGTCGACCAGCTGATGGGCCTGCGGCTGGGGGCGGATGACTACATCACCAAGCCCTTTTCCCAGCGCCTGCTGCTGGAACGCATCCGTGCGCTGCTGCGCCGCAACGAGGTCAGCCGCAGCGAGGCTGCGGGCGTAAGCCCCACCGGCACCATGGTGCGGGGCGGGCTGTCACTGGATGAAACGCGGCACCAGTGCCTGTGGCATGGCCGCGATATCCAGCTTACGGTTACCGAATTCCTGCTGGTCAAGGCGCTTGCCGCACGTCCCGGCCTGGTCAAGTCACGTGACCAGCTGATTGACGCGGCATATGGCGAGAACATCTATGTCGATGACCGCACGATCGACAGCCATATCAAGCGCGTGCGCAAGAAATTCCGCCAGGTCGATGAGGAATTCAACCAGATCGAGACCCTGTACGGAATCGGCTACCGTTACAAGGAAGAATGACCCAGCCGGTGCCGCGTCCCGTTCTTTCCCTGCCCCCGGCTGTCCTTACCCCCCTGCGCCGCCTAATCCCGCGCCGGTGGAGCGGGGAGGGCAGGAACGCAGTCGCGGAATTCATGGAATACCGCACCCGGCTGGTTTCGCCGCTCATGCGGCGCATCCTGCTGGTCAATACGCTGCCGCTGGGGCTGCTGGCGCTAACGCTGCTGTACCTGACGCAGTTTCAGAACAGCCTGCTGGAAGCCGAGGTTTCGGCGCTGCGTGAACAGGCCCGCATCTATGCCGGCGCGCTGGGACAGAGTGCTGTCATCGTCTCGCGCCATGACGTGACGCTGGAACCCAATCTTGCCCGCCCGCTGCTGCTGCGCCTGACCGAACCAAGCCCCAGCGCACATGCCCGCCTGTTCGCCCCCGACGGGCAGATCGTGGCGGACAGCCGCGTGGAACAGGCCGGTCGCCACGGCAATACCGCCAGCCCCCCTGTGCCCCCCGCGGCGGAGGAGGATGAGCATTCCCCGCTGTATCCCCCGTCGGTCAACATGGGCGAACGGCTGTACAACTGGCTCCTGGCGCAGCTGCCCACCCTGTCGGGTGAGCGGATCATGACGCTGGACACGCCGGATTCCGATCCTTCCATCCAGCCCGTGACCCAGCCGGATGGCACGCGGGTCATGGAAATACCGCCCTATATCCGCCGTAACGCCAACCACCAGCTTATGGTTACGGTAGCCGAACCCGTCATGCATGACGGGCGGACAACGGTGGGCATCATCCAGCTTACGCGGGAAGCGCGTGACGTGGACCGTTCGCTGTTTGCCGTGCGGTCGTCCATCCTGTCGCTGTTCCTCATGGCGCTGGCGCTGACCATCCTGCTGTCATGGTACCTGTCACTGACCATCGCGCGCCCGCTGCTGCGACTGGCGGCATCCGCCCATACCATGCGCGAATCCTCCAGCCGTACGGACGTGGTGCCCGAACGCCTGCTGGCGCGACGCGATGAAATCGGTGAAGTCGCCCGCGCGCTTCAGGACAGCGCCAGCGCACTATGGGCCCGGATGGACGCCATCGAACGGTTTGCTGCCGATGTCAGCCATGAAATCAAGAACCCGCTGTCCTCCATCCGCTCGGCCATCGAAAGCCTGCTGCGCATCGACGACCCCGTACGCCAGCAGCGGCTGCTGTCGATCATCAACGATGACGTGCGCCGACTCGACCGCCTGATTACCGACATTGCCGACGCCAGCCGTGTGGATGCCGAACTGTCGCGCGCGCGCGCGGAACCGGTGGCCATAGTGCCGCTGCTGTCGGTACTGGTGGAAATACACCAGACCACCCGCCAGCCGGGACAGCCCTACATGGCGGTGGCCAGCAGTGGCGACAGTCCCGAACGGCGGCTGACCGTTCTTGCGGTAGAAGACAGGCTGGTGCAGGTCCTGCGCAACCTGATCGGCAACGCGATTTCCTTTTCCCCGCCCGATGGCAAGATCCTGCTGAGCGCGGTGCCGGCAGGCGGCATGGTCGAAATCGCGGTCAGTGATGAAGGACCGGGCATTCCGCAGGCCAAGCTGGACAATATTTTCGACCGTTTTTATTCGGAACGCCCCAGCAGCGAGAATTTCGGGCAGCACTCGGGTCTTGGCCTGTCCATCAGCAAGCAGATCATCGAAGCCCTGCGCGGCACCATAAGTGCCGAAAACCGCATTGATGCCGATGGCCATGTTCAGGGTGCGCGTTTCGTGATCTGCCTGCCGCGGGTGGATGTAAAGCCGGAGGTCAGCCGACCTCATCCGTAGCGCGGGCATACCGGCGGTAGCGGAATGGTGGCGGTTCGGCAGGCAGGGTTTCCAGCACCCGGACGACACGGTCATGATCAGGTGCCCGGCTGCATACGGGATCGGTCGCCGCGGCATTCCCCGCCAGCGCAAGCGCCTGACAGCGGCAGCCCCCCCAGTCCTTTTCCCGCTGGTCACAGCTGCGACACGGCTGGGGCATCCAGTCCGTACCCCGGAACATGGTGAACAGCGGGGAGTCGCGCCAGATATGTGCCAGCGTATCATGCCGCACATCGGGAAAGGCGACATTGGGGATCGTTTCGGCCGCATGGCAGGGCAGCACCCGGCCCGAGGGCGAGATATTGATGAACCGACGCCCCCAGCCCCCCATGCAGGGTTTGGGACGGTCGGCATAATAATCGGGCGTGACGTAATCTATGGTCAGGCGACCTGCATATTTCTGACGCGCGGCTTCCACTGCCTGCGTGGTCTGTTCAAGCTGTGCCGCCGTGGGCATGAGGGCCTCGCGATTGGCCAGCCCCCAGCCATAATACTGCGTATGCGCGATCTCGACCCGGCGCGCGCCCATTTCCACCGCCGCATCCAGCATCTGTGGCACGCGGTCGGCATTTTCGCGGTATATGACGAAGTTCAGCGTCAGTGGCATGCCATCCGTCGCAATCAGACGTGCGGCTTCCAGCTTGCGCGCCTGCGCGCCCTTCATGCCGCCCACATGTTCGGCATTGGCGGTATCGATATCCTGAAAGGACAGCTGGACATGATCCAGCCCGGCATCCACCAGCACGGGAAAGGTCTTTTCGTTCAGCAGCACGCCAGAGGTAATGAGGTTGGTGTAAAGACCCAGCCCCACCGCATGACGGATCAGGTCGGGCAGGTCCGGGCGGCTCATCGGTTCCCCGCCCGAGAAATGGACCTGCAGCACGCCCATTTCCGCGGCCTGGTCCAGCACGCTGATCCAGTCCTGCGTGGACAGTTCGTTGCGGCGCGGTTCCAGCGCCAGCGGGTTGGAACAGTACGGGCACTGCAACGGGCAGCGATGCGTCAGTTCCGCCAGAAGGCTCATGGGGGAAAGGATGGTTTCTGTCATGCCACCAGCACCTGCCGCGTCATAAGGTCACTGACCATGACATGGACATCGCGGCCGATCACATCAACCGGGGCCGCGAAACGGTTGGCCAGATCCGCCACGATCTGACCCAGCGTAAGCGTGCCATCAACCAGTTTCAGCACCTCCGCCGCGATGGGATCGGGGATGAAGGCGCGTTCGGGAGCCTGGATGATCCACCGTTCACGCACGCGGTCATGCTGTAGCCGGACCCCGCGCGCGAAACGGATAACGCTGTCATCCGTAAGACCTGTGGTCATGCCACATCCGGGCGGAACGCGCCGGGGGGAATGCGGCCGGGATTGACATAGGCGTATTCCAGTTCATCCAGCATGGCCCACAATACGCCACACTTGAACTTCAGCGCGCCCAGTACCGCCTGCTGCTGTTCGGGCGTGCGGGCATTTTCCTTCACGTAACCCAGCGCGAAATCGGAATCACGCGGGGCCTGCGTCAGACGCGGCTGGAAGTAGGCCAGCGTTTCGGGCGTGATGAAATCATAATGCCGCAGCATGCCCGCGACCCGCTCACTGATGATGGTGGGCGAGAACAGTTCGGTCAGTGATGAGGCAATGGCTTCAAGAATGGACCGGTCGCGCACGAACGCCACATAGGCATCCACCGCGAACCGCGTGGCGGGCAGCAGCCCTTCGAGCGATTCGACATAGGCGCGGTCCAGCCCCAGCCCGTCGGTCAGCTTCAGCCAGCGTGCCACGCCGCCCGTGCCCGGTGCATCACCATCATGGTCCACCAGCCGCCTGCGCCATTCACGCCGCAGTTCCGCCGTGGGCAGGCGGGCAAGCAGCGTTGCGTCCTTGGCCGGGATGCTGGCCTGGTAATAATAGCGGTTCAGCGCCCATGCCTGCACCTGCCCGCGCTTCAGCCGCCCGTCATGCAGCGCACGGTGGAAGGGGTGCAGGTTGTGATAGCGTTCCGCCCCGATGGCGCGCAGTGCGGCTTCCAGTTCATCGGGGGAAAGCAGGGGTGCGCTCATGCCGTAATCCTCATCCCGTCGTGGGAGACTTCCCACCCTGCGGCCTCGACGGCGGCGCGTTCGGGCGAATCCGCCAGAAGGACAGGGTTGGAATTGTTGATATGTATGAAAATCTTGCGTTTGATGCCCAGGTCACGCAGGGCAGCAATGGTGCCGTCCATGCCATCAATGGACATATGGCCCATGCGGCGACCGGTTTTCTCACCCAGTCCCGCGCGGACCATCTCGTCATCAACCCATAGCGTGCCATCAAAGAACACGGCATCCGCCCCACGCAGGCGCA
This sequence comes from Komagataeibacter oboediens, assembly GCF_018491655.1. Lineage (NCBI taxonomy): Bacteria > Pseudomonadati > Pseudomonadota > Alphaproteobacteria > Acetobacterales > Acetobacteraceae > Komagataeibacter > Komagataeibacter oboediens. The sequence continues at coordinate 258,655 of NZ_JABLUU010000002.1, forward strand.
CGCGCAGGTTGTCGGTCATGCGCGCGCAGCCGGGCACGAAACAGACACGATGCTGCCCGTCGGATATTTCCAGTCCGACCGTTTCGCCATTTTCACAGATTGCCGCCGGGTCCGGCCCGGACTCGGCATAAAGCGGCACCTTGCCCGGCACCGCGAACGGTACGATGGTCAGCCCGGCTGGCGTGCCGTCACCCAGCTTCAGCGCCAGCGACTGATCGAGTCCCATGGGCGTGCGGGTCACGACCGCGCGGTTCAGGGCTTCAAAAATGGGATTGGCGTCCAGCATGGACAGCACTTCGGGTGTTGCCAGCAGGGTAAAGGGCTGACGTTCGCGCAGGGTCAGCAGGCCGGTGATGGTATCCACCTCGCCGCCCGTCAGGATGACACCGGCGATGGGCGTGGACCGCAGGCCTTCGCTGGGGTGCAGGGCCGGGGTCTGGTTTATCTGGGTCCGCAGGTCGGGGGAGGCATTGACCACGAACCAGTTCTTTCCATCCCCACTTATGGCGATGGAAGCCTGTGTGCGGGGCAGGGCTGCCGGATCGCCGGCCCTGGCCCGCCTGCAACCGGGAGCGTTGGAATTCCATTGTGGAAATCCGCCACCCGCCGCCGCGCCGAGAACGATAATGTCGATCATGGACGCAGACTGTAAAAGAAAATCGCCGCCTGTGCGAGACAGGCGGCGATGTTTCCATCTTACTTCTTTTCGCCGCAGACGTAGCTGTTGATCTCGGCGCCCAGGGGGACTTCAACGATCTTGGGGGTATTCCAGGCCATGGGACTCTCCATTGATTGCAGTTCCAGAAGGCGGCAGGCCTTCGTCTTGGGGTATTTGACCCCTGTCCAATCCTGCTTTCAAGTACCGTCTCCCGCCATATGGGGCCCAAAAATTCACGTTAGCGTGTACGCACCATCACCCCCTGCAATGGTTGCGTAGCGGGAATGTGCCAAAAACCTTGGTCCTGCCCCTCATATGCCGCCATAAGGAACGGATTGGTACGATACGAATTAAGCGGCCACAGGAAACACCACAGCCGTTGGGGCCACGCCAGCACCACCTCAGGACCTGATCATGCCGCCCGAGACAGAGCCACCCCCACAACAGCCATCTTATGAACAGGTGCAGCAGCAGCGCGCCATCGAGGTCATGCGCCACAGCCGCATCGACACGCGTACCGCCTGCCTTCTGCTGCTGAGCGTGCTGGCGGTTTTCTATACCCTGTATTTCGCGTCCGCCATCATCCTGCCCATGATCCTGGCGCTGGTGGTGAACCTGCTGCTGTCCACGCCACTGCGCTTCCTGCACACACGGCTGCGCCTGCCCAAGCCGCTGGCGGCCCTGTGCCTGATCCTGTGTGTATTCGGCATTGTCGGCGCGGTGGGGACCGCAATTTCCGTTCCCGCCACCGGCTGGCTGGAACGCGCACCCGAGGCGATCAATACGCTGCAGGAACGCCTTGCCTTCCTGCGCGGTCCGTTCCAGCTCCTGACCAGCGCATCCGACCGTATCCACAATTTCATGACCATCGCAGGCGGCCATGTGGACCACCCGGCCGCCGTGACCGATACGGCCGATGGGCATGTCATTGTGGTATCAACCCCCAGCACGGGCGGCCTGGACCGGTTCAGTTCGTCCATCCTGCTGGGCACGCAGGCCTTCATGGGTCAGTTCTTCACCATGATCCTGATGCTGTTCTTCCTGCTGGCGCAGGGGGACAGCCTGCTGCGCCGCTTTGTGGAGATCATGCCGACCTTCGCCGACAAACGGCGCACGGTACAGATCGCCTACCAGATCGAACGGAACGTTTCACAGTATCTTGCCACCATCACCATCATCAACAGCCTCGTCGGGCTGGTGAACATGGCGCAGTGCTGGCTGCTGGGCATGCCCAACCCGCTGCTGTGGGGGGTGATGGCGTTCCTGCTGAACTACATTCCCATTATCGGACCGATGATGGGGATCATCATCTATTTCCTTGTGGGACTGTTCGTTTACCCATCCGCATGGCAGGCACTGCTGCCACCCGCCATCTATCTGTGCATCCACCTGACGGAAGGGGAAACGATCACCCCCATGGTGCTGGCGCGGCGGTTCACGCTCAACCCGGTTCTGGTCATGGCCTCACTGATGTTCTGGGACTGGCTGTGGGGCATTTTCGGGGCGTTCCTGTCGGTGCCCCTGCTGGCGGTGTTCAAGATCATCTGCGACCATGTCGAGATCCTGACCCCGATCGGCCATATCGTCGGGGGACCTGCACGCACGACCCCGCCCAAACCGCTGTTTACGGATGCACCCGATCCGCCTGATGACAGGCAGGCGGGACAGGATGACTAGGTATTGCCCGCCGCCAGCACGTCAAGCTTCGCCGCCGACACGATGGTGATGGCATAGCCCTTGCCCACCTCGATCATGCCCTGGCTACGCATCCAGCTAAGCGTGCGGCTGACGGTTTCGATGGTCAGGCCAAGGTAATCGGCAATATCACCACGCGTCATGGGCAGGTGCAGTCGGCCGCCATTACTTTCGTGACCGGGCAGCTGGCTTGCATGCATCTGATCCAGCAGGAAGCTGGCCACGCGTTCGCGCGCGGTCTTGCGCCCGAGCAGCAGCATCTGGTTCTGGGCTGCGACAAGTTCGTTGGATGCTTCTTCCAGCAGGCGACGTTCCAGCTTGGGAAAATCATCCAGCAGGTCGGCCATCTTGTCGCGTGAAAAACGGCAGACCCGCACGGTATCGACCGCTTCCGCGCCAAAGGCGTAATTGTCCGACACCGCAAGCCCGAGGAAATGCCCGGGCGAGGCAAAACCCGTGATCTGCCGCCGCCCATCAGGCAATGCCTTGAACAGCTTGACCGTGCCGGACGTGACGTTGAAAAAGTCGGTGGCCGGCGCGCCTTCCTCGATAAAACCACGACCGGGGGGGATAATGGTTTCCACCGCCGCATCCGACAGGCGGGAAATGTCATCCGGTCCGATCACGCTGCACACGCTGGTGGGGCGGACGCTGCACGTCGTGCAGAAATCCGTCTGCACGCCGGACGACCCGATGACGATACGCCGAGGCCTCGATTCAAACTGACACGAAGGCATATCCGACATAAATTATTCCTAATCACTTTCAGGCGCCTGCGTTCCGGCGCCGAAGTAACCGGACATGCCTGGCTCCCTAGAAATACACTAATGCATTTGCCAAGATGTGGGGAGTATGGCCGATGGATTGATGTAAATCAATGCGTTCCGCCGCGAAATATCAGGTAAACAGGCCTGTAACCAATAAAAACCTCCAGCCCGAGGAAAATCCGACGCGTGCAGGCCGTCCCCCCGCCTATGGTCCGACGACTGGACCCTGCAGATGTCCCGTTGCTCTATCCGTTGATCAGGATCGCCCTGCCGCATATCTCCATGCGGGACTGGATACGCATCGGACGCAGGCTGGCCCGGTCCGGCCCCCGCGTGCGGGAAGGGATTCTGGTCGCCCATTACGGCATTGCCCGGCCACCCTGCGCCATGGCTACCTTCCGCCGGGGGTTCGACCTGTATTCGGGTGATACGCTGACATCGGATTACATCATCACCCTGTCCTATACCCAGCGGCAGAAGATCGTGGATGCGCTGATCCCGGCCATGGAAACACTGGCACGCGAACTGGGATGCGATGCAATACGCATGTTTTCCTATAGTAACCGGGCGATAAATCAGGACAGCCCGGTCCGGAAACTGTGTTCCACAAGCCACATTACCGAAAGAACAGTCAGGCTGGACCGTAATAAGGAAATAGTTCATCCGTCCTGATTGATTCATATCAAAGCCGAATGCTAGGTGAGCGTGATTTCTGCACCTAACAAATCAAATTGAACATTCTTAACGATCCCGTCTGCATGCCAGCCGGAATGAAACTAGGGTCTGCTCACGATGAAGAACATTCGTAAACTCGCCATGTCGGCTGCACTGGGCGCCACGGCACTGGCACCTGTCGCGGTCCATGCGCAGACGACAGCACCCTCCACCTACGTCAATGCACCGCTGGCACAGCCCGTGGCCGTGGCACAGCCCCGTAACGGCCACTGCGGCATCTTCCAGACCTGCGCGACCACCAAGATCGGCCTGGGCAAGGGTGACTTCATGATCCGCCTGTCCGCCGTGGGCGTGCTGCCGGAAGATCGTGACAGCAAGGTCTGGGCCAGCGTCAATGGCAGCCCGTATGGCGTAGTAAGCGGCACCCGCATCAAGACCACCAACCAGGTCATGCCGGAACTGACGTTCGAATACTTCGTGACCGACAACATCTCGCTGGACCTGATCGCGACCAGCACCCGTCATGAAGTGGCGGCCGAAGGTGCCAATGTCGGTGGCAAGCTGGATGTTGGCAGCGCATGGGTGCTGCCGCCGACGGTCACGGTCGCATGGCACTTCCGTCCGCACAAGCGCCTGAACCCGTATGTGGGTGTGGGTGGCACGTTCATGTGGTTCCACAACATGAACGCTGCTGGCAATGCGCTGGGCACGACGAAGCTGAACTCCGGCTTTACCGGTGGTCCGTCCATCAACGCCGGTGTGGATTACCAGCTGGTTGGCAACTGGTTCTTCAATTTCGACGTGAAGCAGATGTTCGTGCGCATGCACGCATGGGCCGAAAATGGCAACGAAAGCGTGAAGGTCATGGCCCACGATTCGCTGGACCCGACCGTCGTTTCCGCCGGTATCGCCTACCGGTTCTAATGGCATGAACGCGGCGGACAGTTCCCTGCTTTCCCGTTATGGGGGCAACCTGCCGCGTTACACCAGTTACCCCACCGCAGCGCAGTTCAGTGATGCGGTGGGACCGGACGACAGCCGTGCGTGGCTGTCCTCCCTCCCGGCGGACCAGCCGGTTTCCCTTTATTTGCATGTTCCCTTCTGTGACACGCTGTGCCGGTTCTGCGGGTGCAATACCGCCGTTCTGCGCAATGCGGATGCGCGGGCCGCCTATGCCGCCCTGCTGCATGAGGAACTGCGCCGCATCATCACCCTGATCGGCCCCGGCCGCCGGGTCACGCACCTGCAATGGGGCGGTGGCACGCCCACGACACTCCCGGCCAGCGCCATGCGCCGCGTCATGCAGGCCATCCGCCGGGATTTCGATATCGCTCCGGATGCCGAAATCAGCATCGAGGTCGATCCCCGGCATCTTCCCCCCGACTATCCGGCCCTTCTGCATGAACTCGGGTTCAACCGCGCCAGCATGGGCGTGCAGGATCTTGATGCGGACGTGCAGGACGCCTGTGGCCGGATCCAGAGCTGGGAACAGACCAGCGACTGCCTGACCGCCCTGCGGGATGCGGGGGTGAACTCCATCAACATCGACCTGATCTACGGCCTGCCACGGCAGGACACGGCAGGCGTGGCGCGCACGGCCCGCGCGGTGGCCAGCCTGCATCCCGATCGTCTGGCAGTTTTCGGTTATGCGCATGTGCCATGGAAACAGAAGCGCCAGAACCTGATGCCGGTGGGCGACCTGCCCGGCCCGCAGGCGCGCATTGCCCAGCGCGCGGCGATTGACGCGACCCTGCGTAACGAAGGCTTCCTGCCGGTGGGCCTGGATCATTACGTCAACCCGCGCGACAGCATGGCCCGTGCCATGGCCTCCGGCACGCTGCACCGTAATTTCCAGGGCTATACCACCGATACGGCACCGGCCCTGATCGGCGTGGGGGCATCGGCCATTTCCTCGCTTCCCGGCGGCATGACGCAGAATGCCGTCTCGTCCGCCGCCTATGCCCGGCTTATGGGAAACAGCCCCGACAGCCTGCCTGTCGTGCGCGGTGTGAAGCTGGATGCGGATGATCATGTGCGCGCCGCGATCATAGAACAGGTCATGTGCGACCTGCGGGTCGATCTGGCAGAGGTCTGCGCGCAGTATCACCTGCCCGCCAGCCATTTTGACCCCGAACTGGCGCATCTGGCCCCCATGGTGGCGGATGGGCTGGTCCGCATCATCGGCCGCCAGATACAGGTCACGGAAAAGGGGCGCCAGTTCGTGCGCCACGTCGCCGCCGCCTTCGACCGGTACCTGACAGCGGACAGTGCCACCCGCCACGCCAGCGCCCTGTAACCCACAGGCCGCCGCCCCCGATGGCAGCGCAGGCCCAGAGCAGCAGAACCTTTTCCCATGGAAACGAATTGCGTCATCGCAGCCCTTGCCGCCACGCCGGCTACGCCGTGGCCCTTTCCGCACTGGCAGCTTTATGACGTACTGCCCGCGCCGGTGGCCGCGGCACTGGTGACATGGACGCCAGATGCCCGTTTCATAGGTGGCGACAGTGGTGGCCAGCGGGCGGGACGTAACGGGAAACGGCTGTTCATCACACCTGCGCAACGCGCGGCGAACACGGCGCTGGACCATCTGGCAACCCTGTTTGACACGACGCAGACACGCGCCGCCTTTGCGGACAGGTGCGACGCCCATCTTGAAAACGCGGCCCTACGCCTTGAACTATGCCTTGATACGGATGGTTTCTGGCTGGAGCCCCATACCGATATCGGCGCCAAGCGGCTGACGCTTGTGGTCTCACTTTCCATGGGTGCGCAGGCGGCACAGTGGGGCACCGACCTCATGACCGCATCGGGCGCGGTCGTGGCGCGGGCTTCGGGCGTGTTCAATTCGGGGTTGCTGTTCATACCATCCGCCCGGTCATGGCACGGTTTCATCCCGCGCCCGATGACGGGCATACGCAGGACACTGATCGTCAACTATGTCGGCCCGGAATGGCGGGCAACGGACGAACTGGCCCGCGGGACGGCAGCACCCTGAACACACCGCCATTGCACGGACCGAAGGAACGGAATGCGCAACAAGCCTTTATTCGCGCACCAAACGGTTCTAGGAAGCACTGCTATACAGTGTAATCCCATTCATCCCATGTCACCCCGGTCATGACGCAAGAGGACAACAGAGGTATGAGCGAGACCCCGCGCGAGACTATGGAATTCGATGTCGTTATTGTTGGCGGCGGCCCATCGGGGCTGGCGGCGGCGATCCGGCTGCGGCAGGTTGCCCCCGAGGCGAGCGTCTGCCTGATTGAGAAAGGCAGCGAGATTGGCGCCCATATCCTGTCCGGTGCCGTGATCGAACCCCGTGCGCTTGCGGAACTCCTGCCGCACTGGCGCGAGGAAGGGGCCCCGCTGAACACGCCCGTGACAGAGGAGCAGATGCTCTACCTGACACGGAACGGCAGCCTTGAAATCCCGTTCCTTGACCGCGTGATGCCGCACATGAGCAACCACGGCAACCATATCGTAAGCCTTGGCGATTTCTGCCGCTGGCTTGCGGGCCGGGCGGAAGAACTGGGGGTCGAGATCTATCCCGGTTTCGCGGGTGCGGAGGTGCTGGTGGACGATAGCGGCCGGGTGACCGGCGTCGCCACCGGGGACATGGGCATCGGCCGCGATGGCAAGCCAGGCGACAATTACGCGCCGGGCATGGAACTGCGCGCGAAATACACGCTGTTTGCAGAAGGGTGCCGCGGGTCGCTGACCAAGCAGGTCACGGCGATGTACAACCTGCGCAAGGGCGTGGACCCGCAGACCTACGGACTGGGTATCAAGGAACTGTGGGAAATCCCCAGGGAAATGCATCGCCCCGGACTGGTGCAGCACAGCTTTGGCTGGCCGCTGGATGACCGGACCTATGGCGGGGCTTGGATGTACCATTTTGGTGACAACCTGGTGTCCTACGGGTTTGTCACGGGACTGGACTATCCCAACACATGGCTGTCCCCGTTTGATGAAATGCAGCGCGTGAAGCTGCATCCGGCCTTCCGCCCGTATTTCGAGGGCGGCCGCCGCATCGCCTATGGCGCGCGTGCGCTGTCCGAAGGGGGGATCCAGTCTATCCCCCGCCTGACCTTCCCCGGCGGGGCACTGATTGGCGATACGGCAGGCTTCCTGAACGTACCCAAGATCAAAGGCACCCACACGGCCATGAAGTCGGGCATGCTGGCGGCGGAAGCCGTGGCGGAAGCGCTGGCGACGGACCGGGTGGAACCGGGATCCTATACCCGCCGCATCCGGGATTCCTGGCTGTGGACGGAACTGCGTTCGGTGCGCAACATCCGCCCCGCCTTCGCCAAATTCGGCATGAAGGGCGGCGCGCTGTATTCGGGCATCGACGCCATGCTGCTGCGTGGCCGCGCACCATGGACGCTGCATACGCGGCACAGCGACAACGAAGTGCTGGAACCGGCCTCGATTTCGGAAAAGATCAGTTATCCAAAGCCCGATGGCAAGATCACGTTCGATCGCCTGTCCTCGGTCTTCCTGTCCAACACCAATCATGAAGAAGACCAGCCGGTTCACCTGAAGGTCCGCAACATGTCGCTGTGGAAGACGGTGAACTGGGATGTGTTCCGCTCTCCCGAAAGCCGGTACTGCCCGGCGGCCGTTTATGAAGTGGCGGATGAGGGCACGGACCCCCACCTGCAGATCAACGCGCAGAACTGCGTCCACTGCAAGACTTGCGACATCAAGGATCCCGCCCAGAACATCGACTGGGTCACGCCGGAGGGGGCAGGCGGTCCGAACTATCCCGGCGGGATGTAATCATATGGCGGGTACGGTATGTATCTGCCACACCGATTGCCCTTATCCGAAGACAGACAGGCAAATATGCAATGAAGGTTCTTGTACCCGTTAAGCGCGTGATTGATTACAACATCAAACCGCGAGTGAAAGCCGATGGTTCCGGTGTTGAAACCGCCGGCGTCAAGATGTCCATGAATCCGTTTGATGAAATCGCGGTTGAGGAAGCCGTGCGCCTGAAGGAAAAAGGCGTGGTGAGCGAAATCGTCGCGGTTTCGATCGGTGAGCCCAAGGCGCAGGACACGCTGCGCACGGCCATGGCCATGGGGGCCGACCGGTCCATTCTGGTGGAAACCGATGTGGTGACCGAACCGCTTTCGGTGGCCAAGGTGCTCAAGGCACTGGTGGAAAAGGAAAAGCCCGACCTGATCATCCTTGGCAAGCAGGCCATTGATGATGACATGAACGCCACCGGGCAGATGCTGGCGGGCCTGCTGGGCCGTCCGCAGGCGACCTTTGCCTCCAAGGTGGACGTGGCCGATGGCGCGGTAACCGTCACGCGCGAGATTGATGGCGGGTCCCAGACCGTGAAGCTGGCGCTGCCGGCCATCATTACCGCAGACCTGCGTCTGAACGAGCCGCGCTACGCTTCGCTGCCCAACATCATGAAGGCGCGCAAGAAGCCGATGGAAAAGATCACGCCTGCCGATCTGGGCGTGGACATGACGCCGCGACTGAGCGTGATCTCGGTTGCCGAACCGCCCGAACGCAAGGCGGGGATCAAGCTCGACTCGGCAGCGGAACTGGTGTCGCGTCTGCGTAACGAAGCAAAGGTGATCTGATCATGACCGTACTCGTTTATCTGGATCATGAAGCCGGGGCGATCCGCCAGGCCTCGCGTTCCGCCATTGCGGCCGCCAGCCAGCTGGGCGATGTCGATGTGCTGGTCACCGGGCCGGACGCGGCTGCCGCTGCAAAATCCGCCGCTGCCATTCCGGGCGTGAAAAAGGTACTGCAGGTTACCGACACCACCGGCAGCAGCGAACTGGCCGAACCGGTTGCCGACCTGCTGGCGGATCTGGCGTCGGGTTACAGCCACATCCTGGCGGCGTCATCTGCTACGGCGAAGAACGTCCTGCCGCGCACGGCCGCGCTGCTGGATGTGCAGCCGATCCCTGATATCGTCGCCATCAACGACGCCGATACCTTTGTCCGTCCCATCTATGCCGGCAGCGCGCTGGCAACGGTAAAGTCGGCGGATGCAAAAAAGATCATCACGGTCCGCGCATCTTCCTTCGATCCGGTGGCAAGCGAAGGCGGCAATGCGGTGATCGAGGAAGTGGCCCTGCCCGCAGGCCCGGGTGGGTCCACTTTCGTCGCCACCGAACTGTCGAAGTCCGAACGGCCGGAACTGGAATCCGCCCGCGTTGTGGTTTCGGGCGGCAATGGCATGCAGAACGAAGAAAACTTCAAGCTGCTGGAACCGCTGGCCGACCGTCTGGGGGCTGCCATCGGCGCTTCGCGCGCAGCGGTGGACAAGGGCTTCGTGTCCAACGAATACCAGGTGGGCCAGACCGGCAAGATCGTGGCGCCGGAACTGTATATCGCCATGGGGATTTCGGGCCAGATCCAGCATCTGGCCGGGATGAAAGACAGCAAGGTGATCGTTGCGGTGAACAAGGACCCCGAAGCACCGATCTTCCAGGTCGCGGATTACGGGATCGTGGGCGACCTGTTCACCATCCTGCCGCAGCTTGAAGCGGAACTGGACAAGGCAGGCTGACGCCTGACCGCTTCATACGCACGCAAAAGGGGCGCGGAGGGATACTTCCGCGCCCTTTTTCATGCGTGCCTATTCATTTTCCAGCACGGCATGGGCGCGGGCGACCACGGTGTCGTATTCCTGTTGTGTCAGGTCACCGCGATGCAGCATTTCGCTCGCCCGGGCCAGCGCGTCGCGCGCGTGGGTCGCATCCGGTATCGGATAGCGCCGCCCCGGCAAGGCAAAGGCTGAATCCGGCAGGGCATTGCGTTCGGCCGCAGTCAGTCTGGACATTGGTATTCCTCCCTCAACGGAATGGTTTCCACCAGCGTGGGAACCGACGCCACAGTAGAGAAAGCCAATCGGGACAAGATACGTAAAAGACGGATGGCACCCATTATTTTATGCCATGCGCAAAAAAAACAGGGCCCCCCGTTACGGGGGACCCTGTCAGGGGGATGCGGACACTGAAGGTGCTGCACCCATTCCGGTATTTTTTCCGGATGTTCTTTGTGTTTATGGAAGCCTGATCGCTTCGTGTGATTCTGTATGACATGCTTATTTTAACAGGTCAACATAAATATAAATAAAAATGAAATTTTACTTTTTTTGCACTGCACAATTCATCTGTTTATTTTGCACCGCACAATGCACTGACAATATATACGGCATGCGCCCATATTTTTTTCGGACCGGTCGAAAAGACCGGCTGCACATGGCCCTTGTGCCAGATTTCATTGCCCCGCATCATGCACGCCACGAGCGCGGCAGCTCCGGCCTGACCATATGAACGCCAGCAGACAGGACACCCGAATGGGGGGACATACCGTAACCCGACCAAAAGCCACCTTCTGCACGGGGCATATCGTTCGCCACGTTGTGGTCATGGCCGGGACCGGCGCCATCGGGCTTATGGCGGTCTTCATTGTCGACCTGCTGAACCTTTTCTACATCTCATGGCTGGGTGATCCCGCGCTGACCGCCGCAATCGGGTTTTCCGGCGTGATCAGCTATGTGCAGATTGCCGTGTCCATCGGCCTGTCCATCGGCATCGGGGCCATTACCGGCCGGCTGATTGGCGCAGGCAAGATGGAGCAGGCGCAACGTGTCGCGTCTTCCTTCGGTATGTTCATGATGGGCGCGTGCCTGGTGATCGGCCTGTTCACGGCATGGCTGGCCACACCACTGCTTGCACTGCTGGGGGCAAAAGGGGAAGCCGCACGACAGGCGACCCTTTTTCTTGAAATCGTCTCGCCCGGGCTGCCGCTGATCGCGGCGGGAATGGGGTGTTCAGGCCTGTTACGGGCCATCGGGGCAGCACGCATTTCCATGAACGTGACCCTGATGGGGGCCATGATCTCGGCCATTGCCGATCCGCTGCTGATCGTGGTGATGGGGCTGGGGCTGAAGGGGGCTGCGATCAGCACCATCCTTTCGCGCCTGGCTGTAGCACTGGTGGGCTTTCGCTGTGCACGTCGGCACGGGCTGCTGGCACTGCCGGTACGCACCCATGTCATGGCGGACACCCGTCTGGTGGGTCAGGTGGCGATGCCTGCCATCCTGACCAATCTGGCGACCCCGGTGGGCAGCGTGTTCGTCACCCATGCCATGGCCAGCTTCGGGCTGGCGGCCATTGCGGGGCAGGCGACCATCGACCGGATCGTACCGGTGGCGTTCGCGTTCGTCTTTGCCCTGACAGGATCGGTGGGGCCGATCATGTCGCAGAATCTGGGGGCGGGAAAGCTGGACCGGGTGCGCGACACACTGGTGGCCTCCCTGTGGCTGGTCGCGGGGTGTGTGGCCATTACCTGGGCCGTTCTGTTCATGGCGCAGGACATTGTGGTGCGGGTATTTTCGGCGCAGGGCACGGCGGCCATGCTGATCCACCTGTTCTGTAACTGGACAATTGCCGGTTACGTTTTTATCGGCATGCTGTTTGTGGCCAATTCCGCCTTCAACAATCTGGGCTTCCCGCTGTATTCGACCCTGTTCAACTGGGGACGGGCGACACTGGGCACTATTCCGTTCGTATGGTTTGGCATGCAGTTCGGTCCCGCCGGAGTACAGGTGGGACAGGTGCTGGGGTGCGTATTATTCGGGTCCTGCGCGGTCATGACCGCCTTTGGCGTGGTCCGCAGGCTGCATCCGGGCGACAGGGCGACGGAACCGGCCATGCCGGATCTTCCCCCCGCGCAGACGGGCGAGGCGGGGCTGATCGAACTCGACGAACTCGATCATTCCACCTGAGCCGTGGCCTGGCAGATCCTGGAAAAGGTTGTGGTGAAGCTTTTTTCAAGGAGATTCAGGTAACACCGTCTTTTTGAAAAAAGGCGGCACCCAAAAACTTCTTGTTTTTGAAATCGCAAGCGGAGGTCGAACAGTATATGTCCACAATCCGATAGACAGGGCACCTGCACAGGCAGGTACGTGCTTACCCTATCTCTCACTAAAACAGTGAAAACACACTATTCTGTTTTTTTAAGGGGGGTACCAGATAAGGAATCTGGTGGAGCCAAGGGGAGTCGAACCCCTGACCTCCTGAATGCCATTCAGGCGCTCTCCCAACTGAGCTATGGCCCCACTGTCCTGACTGACTGACCGTTTCGATGGTCCGCCGTGGTCCGGTTCGCGGGGTATAACCGTAAGCCCCGGGCAATGCAACCCCCCACAATCCAATTTATTGCAGGATGATATGCTGTGCCCGCAGAGCCTGCAGCACCGCCAGCAGGGGCAGTCCCATAATGGCGGAATGTTCCCCTTCCACCCGGGAAAACAGGTGAATGCCCATGCCCTCCAGCCGGTAACACCCGACACAGGACAGAATCGCATCGCCTTCGATCGCCAGATACCGCTCGAGAAAGGAGTCGCTGAACACACGCATGTGCAGCACGGGACAGGCGACATGCCGCCAGACCTCGACCCCGTCACGCAGCATCACCACCGCCGTATGCAGGACATGCGGCCTGCCGCGCAGCATGCGTAACTGCTGGCGGGCCCTGTCCATGCTTTCCGGCTTGTCAAACCATGCCCCTTCACATGACAGCATCTGATCCGCCCCGATCACGATCGCGCCGCGGTCCACACTGACGGCGCGGGCCTTGGCGCGGGCCAGTTCAAGGGCCGTCTGCCCCGGCGCCATGCCGCGGGCACGGGCATCATCGCGAATGGCGTGTTCATCAACATCCGCCGATCTGTAATCCGCCCGCACTCCCGCCGATTCCAGCAGACTCCGCCGTGCGCTGGAGCGGCTGGCGAGTACTATCGCGGGCGACTCCGCCTGTAATGGCAGGGGCTTTAGTACTAAATTCGAGTCGTCTGGCATTGCCCTCTCCGTACTGCCGAAGTGAAACATGAATTTCGGCGCGTTCGAGTACTGGGGTACATGGGGACAGTACTCCAAACAATTCTGTGCCGTACCGAGTACCGTGGACAATGGGTACACCTCCATTCGCGGTGGGTTGTACACAGGCTTATGTCGGTACATTCTGGATAACCGTCCACAGGCGCGGGAATCCTTGGAGTCGGAAACTGTACACTCTGTGGGAAAAGTGGGGTACATTTTCGGAAACGTGGGTACCCCGTCATCCACAGCACTTAAAGCACATCAAAAATTTTCTTTCTCTTTTCTTTTATTGTTTTGAAAGAGGCGCGCGCGTCGTGCCTGCCCGCTATCCGTCACGGCGAAAGTACGAGATAGTCCGGCCACAACGAAACAGAACGACGGATCGATGACTGAAACACGCAAACCCCTGCTCGCCACCCTGTTGGGAGAGGCAACATGGCCACCTCCGGTATGGCTGATGCGGCAGGCGGGCCGGTTCCTGCCAGAATTCCGGGCGCTGCGTGAAAAGGCGGATTTCATAACCCGCTGCATGACCCCGGACATGGCGGTGGACCTCACGCTGCAGCCCATCCGCCGCTTTGGCATGGATGGGGCGATCCTGTTTTCCGATATCCTCATCCTGCCATGGGCAATGGGGCAGTCGCTGGAATTCGTGCCGGGCAGGGGGCCGGTCCTGGGGGCGGTCCGTTCACAGGCCGACCTGGACCAGCTGGACCCGACACGGGTGGAACAGGCGACCCGCCCGGTCATGGAAACGCTGGGGCGGCTGCGCAAGGCTGTTGACGGTCCGGAGGCGATCGGTCCGGCCAGACCGGGACAGGTCACGCTGATCGGCTTTGCCGGCGCGCCGTTTACGGTGGCGTGCTACATGGTGGAAGGTCATGGATCGCGTGAGTTCGAGGAAACGCGCAGGCTGGCCTATACCGATCCCGCATTCTTTGACCGGCTGATCGACCTGCTGACCACCTCCACCGCGGACATGCTGTGCAACCAGATCAGCGCCGGGGCGGAAGCGGTCATGCTGTTTGACAGCTGGTCGGGTCTGCTGCCGCCGTCACAGTTCCGCAAGCATGTCATTGAACCCGCACGCCGGATTACCGAAATCATCAACGCCCGCCATCCCGGTGTGCCGGTCATCGGCTTCCCGCGTCTGGCCGGGCTCATGGCGATTGAATACGGGCATGTGACCGGCGTAAACGCGATGGCCCTGGATACCGGGGCCGACATGAAGGCCGTTGCGGAAAAAGTGCCCGACACGCTGGTGCTGCAGGGCAACCTTGACCCGATCCGCGTGCTGGCGGGTGGTGAAGGCATGCGTGCCGAAGCCCGCGCCATCCGTGATGCGATGAAGGGACGCCCCCATGTCTTCAATCTTGGCCATGGGGTCATTCCCACCACGCCCCCGGAACATGTGGGCGACCTGATCAAGACCATACGGGATGTATGAATGATGTTACCTGCCGCCCTGCGTCCTGATGGCGCGCTCAGACTGGTCATTTTTGACTGTGACGGTGTCCTGATCGACAGCGAGGGGCCGTCATGCCGCATGATTGCCCGCGCCTTGCGTGAATATGGTCTGGCCATCAGTGACGAGGACGCGGTCCGGCGCTTTGCCGGTCACGCCCTGACGGCGCTGAAACATGAAATCGAGCAGGCGGAGGGCATAATCCTGCCCGATGACTGGCCTGCGCAGATGCAGCACAACCTTGTCACCCTCATGCGCAGCGAGGCGGAAACCATAGACGGTGCGCCCGCCATGCTGCGCGGTGTGGCGGCGCTGGGCCTGCCCTACCGGATCGGTTCCAATTCCTCTGTCATGGAAATGGAGGCGAAATTCGGCCGCACCGGGCTGGATGAACTGATCGCGCCTGCGCACATCCATTCCGCCCGTGACATGGGCCAGCCCAAGCCGGACCCGGCGGTCTATCTGGCGGCGGCGAAGGCGCAGGGCGTGCCGCCTGAGAACTGCATCGTGCTGGAAGATACCGATACCGGCGCACGCGCAGCACAGGCGGCGGGCATGGCATGCGTGCTGTTACGGTCTGCCGACCTGCCCGCGCCATCATGGCCGGGGCTGCTGCGGATCACGCATCTTGACCAGTTCGTGCCGCTGCTGCGGCGTATCCTGGACAGCCAGAAACCGCACGGTGCCGCGCATGATTGATGCGCTGGCGTCCGTCATGCTGTGGCTGAAGGCATTCCACATCATGTCGTTCATTGCATGGATGGCGGGGCTGTTCTATCTGCCGCGGCTGTTTGTCTATCACTGCCAGGTGGCGCCGGGCACGGCGGAATCCGAACGGTTCAAGGTGATGGAATACAAGCTGCTGCGCTTCATCATGATGCCGGCCATGATCAGCACATTCCTGTTTGGTGGGCTGCTGTCGGCCATCCCAGGGCTGGTTGACTGGCACTCGGGCTGGTGGATCACCAAGCTTGCCTGCGTGCTGGCGATGGCGGGGTTCAATGGCGCGTGCGGGCGGTGGCGGCGTGATTTCGCCAATGACAGCAATACCCGTCCCGAACGGTTCTATCGCATGGCGAATGAAGTGCCGACCGTTCTTATGATGATCATCGTCATCATGGTGGTTGTCCGCCCATTCTGAGGCAGGCGGACAACCATTCACCGGATCAGAGCAGGGACTTGCCCTGCTTCAGCACGGCGTTACACACCTTGGTCGATACCTTCTGCTTGAGGTTCCCGGTCAGCGACGACAGCGAGAACGTGTTGCCGTTTCCGGTATCCAGGATACCGTTCTGGCCGTTGGTGTACTGGGTGCTGGAGGTATCAAGGCCAGCCTTCTGCTTCAGCGAGGACAGCAGCGTGGTGGGGCTGTTGCCCTGCAGGTAGTTGTTCTGTACGCAGTAGCTCAGCAGGCCCGTGACGTTGGAGGGAGCGAGCGACGAGACGGACGGCACGTTCAGGCCGCTGCCCGACAGCAGGCCGGCAGCCTTGCCAAGTTCACCCGACGAGCCACCGGTCAGGCCGCCAAAGCCCTGTGCATGTGCAGGCGCGCCGGACAGGGCGGCTGCAAGCGGCAGGGCCGCGACGAGCGCCAGGAAACGGTTCGTTTTTTTCATTTAATGATAACTCCTGAAATCCGGCCCGAAGGAAAGCCAAGGCCACAATACCTGTTATATCCGCCTTCGCCGTGGGGGGGATAGCCCGCCGCCACGGCTTTTATGCAATGCCGACCATAAGCATGCCGTAGATCTTGCCCATGACGGGCATCACCACGTACTGCAGCAGGAGCAGCAGTACGAGCGGGCTGAGATCGATATTGCCGATGTTCGGCAGGATGTTGCGGATGGGGCGCAGCACCGGCTCGGTCATGCGGAACAGGAAGTTGGAGATGTTCCAGACAATCTGGTTCCGCGGGTCCAGAATGCCGAATCCCAGCAGGAAGCTGAACAGACAGGCCAGCATCACCACATAGTAATAAAGCTGTATGAGTTCAGCCAGCAGGTTAAAGATAATGGTGATCAACGGGCCAACCTTCATGGATGATGGGAAACAGAATTTAGTGTCCGGCACGCCCGCATACAACTGCTATGACGGCGGCGGGCAGGAGAGAAAAGCGATTGTGCGCCCAAAAATGGGTCTTGACTTACTGCCTGTGCACGGTATCTATCGCGCGAGGAATGTGGGGCTGTAGCTCAGATGGGAGAGCGCCTCGTTCGCAATGAGGAGGTCAGGGGTTCGATTCCCCTCAGCTCCACCACTTTCCTTCTTTCCAGAAATAAATGTCTGTCCGACAGACAGTCTCCACACGGAACTGATCTGCGTTTGCCGCCTTTCTTCCAGACGGTCTGCGCAGTGAACTTCCGGCGCTTATTCAGGATGTGTCTGACAAGATTTTGCTGAATCTGTCCGGAAAAAGCGCAAGACGGAAACTTTTGTCTTCTGACCAGGTGTTTATTGCAGGTGGCTGTATCAGGATAGTGTGTCGTCAGCCTGTGTGGGCAAAGCGACCAGTTCGATTTCCGCCAGTTGCCCGGTCCGCTCGAACTGCTTGACCAGCCGCAGTGTCGTTGCGGGACAGGTGCGGCCGAACAGATCGTTCAGAAGGGGAAAGCAGGTGCTGAACCCGTCGGTTTCACGCAGCGTAAAGGTGATGCGGGTGACATTGTCCGCCCCCATGCCCTGCTGGTCCAGTTGGGCCATGCCCGTTGCCAGCGCCTGCCGGATCTGGGGAAACAGGCCAGCAGGGAACTGCCCGGTTGTGGCATCGAAGCCGGTCAGGTGCCGGATGTGTATTTCCGGTGAAGGGCGGAACGGCATGATTTCTTCCATTGAAGTCAGAATCACAAAATGGTCATGTTTTGTCCATAAAAAATTTTCCATCCTCGAAATGACGTTTTTCGGATACCTCCTTCATCCATGAATGACCCGGTCCAGATCCATGCGTCCTGCGCCGCGCGGGGGGAGCAGGGCATCATGCTCTGCGGGCCGTCGGGTGCCGGGAAATCCGACCTGCTGCTGCGTCTGATCGACGCGGGGTATGACCTTGTGGCCGATGACCGGGTCTGCATGCATGCAGGCTGGGCCAGTGCGCCCCCGGCCCTTGCGGGCCTTCTGGAAGTGCGCGGCATCGGGATCGTGCGCATGCCCTATCGCGCGCGCGTGCGCGTTGTGGCTGTTGCAAGGCTGGTTTCTCCCACGGATTACCCGCCGCGACTCCCCCCGGCGCCCAAGCGTGATAAGGTAGTGGGGCAACCGGTGTTTTTCCTTGATCCGGCACAGCCCTCCGCCGTAGCCCGGATCGGGCTGGTCCTGGATTGCGTTGCCGGTAACAGGCAACTGCTGGATGAAAGACAGATGTGATATCGTCGCCACTTTCCATTGCAGCCCGTTCGGGGAACAATGGATTCACGAAAAGGTTCCGATCCCGCCATGAGACCGCGATTTGTCATTGGGCATGTGGCTGACAGAAGTCAGGGTTTTGCGTGACTGACACCATGCATGAAGACACACCCCTTCCCCGTCGTATCCTGCTTGTCACCGGGCTGTCCGGGGCAGGCAAGTCCTCGATCCTGCGTATTCTGGAGGATCTGGGGCACGAGGTGATCGACAATCCGCCACTGGGCATGCTGGACGAAATCGTGGCGCGTGCCGAACGTCCGGTGGCGGTGGGTGTGGATTCCCGCACGCGCGGGTTTGATGCGTCTGCCGTGCTGGAGGCGCTGGCACGGCTGCGGGTCAACCCGGCGCTGAATGCGGAACTGATTTATGCAACAGCCGAGGAAAGCGTCCTGCTGCGCCGCTACACGGCCACCCGAAGGCGTCACCCTCAGGCCGTTCATGGCACAGTGAAGGAAGGGATCGAGGCTGAAATCCGCCTGACATCCCCGCTGCGTGAAGCGGCAGATGTGGTGATCGACACTTCCGACCTGCCCCCGCCGGAACTGCGGCAGCTGGTCGAGGCCCGGTTCGGGGAATGGACGGCGGGGGGACTTGATGGCCTGACGGTGGCCCTCATGTCCTTCGCCTTTCCTGCAGGCCTGCCGCGGGAAGCTGACATGGTGTTCGACGCCCGTTTCCTGACCAATCCCTATTATGACCCAGCCCTGTCCTCCATGACCGGGCTGGACCAGGACGTGGCTGATTATGTGGCCCGTGACCCGGATTATCAGGAATTCCTGGATCGGATTGCGGGGCTGCTGGAACTGGTGCTGCCGCGCTTCGTGCAGGAAGGCAAGAAATACGCCACCATCGCCATTGGCTGTTCGGGGGGGCGGCACCGCTCCGTCACGCTGGTGGAGGCACTTGCCCTCAGGCTTGCACAACGTGTCGGGCATACCCATCCACATGATGCATGGCCGGTGGTGATCATGCATCGTGAACTGGCCCGTCAGGGCCGCAGCAGCTGGCGGTGGGCCAACCGGCCCCGCGGGCTGTCGGAAACAACGGAGCAGAAAGACCCGCAATGATCGGTCTTGTGTTCGTGATGCATGGTGTCCTTGGCGAGACCCTGAAGGGGGAACTCGAACACGTCGTCGGTCCGCAGGCGCAGGCGACGGTGTTCAATGTTACCTCCACCTCCCTGCCTGGTACATGCCGGACGGCCCTGCAGCAGGCCATCGACTCGGTTGATAGCGGTCAGGGCGTCATTCTGCTGACCGACATGTTTGGCAGCACGCCATCGAATGTCGCGGTGTCCGTTCTGGAAACCGACCGGGTGGAAGTGCTGGCGGGGGTCAACATGCCCATGCTGGTCAAGCTGGCGCAGATGCGGGGCCATGCGGATATGCAGGACTGCCTCAATGGCGCGGAAGCGGCAGGCAGGCGGTACATATCCGTGGCATCCCACCTGCCGGCGGCCTGTCTGTCCGGTGTCGGGGAATGCGTGGGCGAGACGGACAGCGTGGCAGGCCACGGTGGCTGAAGCGGCAGCGCAGCCCGCATCGCACCAGGCGGATGTGGAAATAGTGAACCAGCGCGGGCTGCATGCGCGCGCGGCCGCGAAATTCGTGACGGTAGCGGAAAAATTCGATGCGGGCGTTGATGTCACCCATGCGGGCATGACGGTTTCGGGCCATTCCATCATGGGACTTATGATGCTGGGTGCGGGCAGGGGGGAGACTGTCACCATCACGACCTCCGGTCCGCAGGGGCTGCAGGCGCTCAGGGCCCTGACGCGGCTGGTCGGGGCCGGGTTTGATGAAGACGACTGAACGCCGTCCGAAGCAGCGTCCCCGCGCGGGAGAAGTCCGGCTGGAAGGCCAGCCCGTTTCATCCGGGGTTGCGATCGGGTATGCCGCCGTCGCGCATGAACCCGCCCCCCCGCCAGTGGACATGGCGCGCCGGGATTGTGATTCCGCGCATGAACGTACCCGCCTGCATGACGCCATAAGCCGTTCCGTGGCCCAGCTTGGCCGGCTGCATGACCGTCTGGCGCTGCTGCCGGAAGACGGACAGGTGGAAATCGGTTCCCTGCTGGAAGTCTACCGCCGCATGCTCGGGCCGTCGCGCCTGCGGCGCGGGATCGAGGCGCGGCTGGAACAGGGCATGCTGGCCGAAGCCGCCGTCATGCAGGAAACCGAGACGCTGGCGGCCCTCATGCTTGTCCCGCCCGGCCGTCCTGCACCGCAGGGGGAAGATGCCGTGGCCGCACGCAGGCGGGCGGGCGAATTCCGTGAAATCGGGCGCAGGCTGGTCCGTAACCTCAGTGGCACGCCCTACCGGTCCTTTTCCACCCTGCCCGATGGGGCCATCCTGGTCGCGGAGCAGTTGCGTCCCGCCGATGCCGCCCTGATCGATCCCTCCCGCATTGCCGCCGTCGTGACGGAAGAAGGCGGCAGCACCGGGCATACCGCCATCCTGCTGCGCGCGTTGGGCATTCCCGCCGTGCTGGCGGCCCATGGTCTGCTGGCGCAGGTGGGACGGCGCACGCGGCTGGTGGTGGACGGGGCGACGGGACGGGTCATCGTGCGTCCGTCCAGCCGCACGGCGGCGGCGGCCCGGGTCGAGGTTGCGTCCTACGCCCGTGAACGCCAGATGCTTGGCCGCCTGCGTCGCCTGCCCGCGCGACTGTCCAGCGGGGAGGTGCTGACGCTTCAGGCCAATCTGGAAATCCCGGCCGAACTGCCCATGGTCGCGCAGTCGGGGGCGGCGGGCATCGGGCTGCTGCGCAGCGAATTCCTGTTTATGAACACGGATACGCTGCCTGATGAAGAGCTGCAGGAAGCCATCTATCTGCCCCTGATCGAGGCCATGGCGGGGGACCCGGTCACGATCCGCGTGGTGGACTGGGGCAGCGAAAAAAACAGCGATGCCCTGTCACGCGTGGGAATTGGCAATGGAGGTGACGCCAATCCGGCGCTGGCGGTGCGTGGCATCCGGCTGCTGCTCCAGCATCGTACGCTGCTGGAAACACAGTTTGCCGCGATCCTGCGCGCGGCCCATGCGGGGCCGGTACGGGTGCTGCTGCCCATGGTTTCCCTGCTGGAGGAACTGCAGGCCGCGCGTGAGATCTATGCCCGCGTCGGGCGCAGGCTGCGGCGCAGGGGGGTGAAGATACCGGATCCCCTGCCGCCGCTTGGCATCATGATTGAAACACCTGCTGCGGCCCTGATGACGGATGTGCTGGCGCAGGAAGCCGAATTCCTGGCCATCGGCACGAATGACCTGACCATGTACACTCTCGCCGCCGATCGTGCCGCGACGGATGTGGCGGCATTGTATGACCCGCTGCACCCGGCCGTCCTGCGGCTTGTGCGCATGACGGCGGATGCGGGGCTGCGGCAGCGCAGGCCGGTTTCCGTCTGTGGGGAACTGGCGTCCGATCCGCAGGCGGTGCCGCTGCTGGTGGGGCTGGGGGTGCGGTCCTTTTCCATGCATGCGTCCGCGGTACCACGGGTGAAGCGGGCCATCCGGGCCGCTGCCATGGATGACTGCCGCCGCATGGCCTGTCGTGCACTGGAAGCAACGGACGGGCAGGAAGTCCGCGCCATGCTGGCGCAGTATGCCCACACCCTGCAGCCCCCGGATGATGGATAGGGCACAGGCCATCCGCCTGGCTGTGGGCGGGCAGTGCCTGTCCGGTTGGTGCGGGTTGGTCTGACGTGCGTGCCGCTGCTGGCGGACAGCGGTCGTGCTGCCGGGCCGGTTTCCGACGGGCACGGGGCCATTATGCCATTTCGCTTATTGCCCCGCCTCCCGCGGTTGGACTAAGCCTCCCGCATTGGCTCATTTCCAGCTTGCGTGAAAGGTCACCCGCTGATGACCCCCCCGAAGACCGTGCCGGTTCGGCGTGCCCTGATTTCCGTTTCCGACAAGAAGGGCCTGCTTGACCTTGCCCGCGTCCTTGTCGCCCATGGCGCGGAAATCCTCTCGACGGGTGGTTCCGCCCGAACCCTGCGTGAGGCCGGGATCGCCGTGCGCGACGTGTCCGAACATACCGGTTTTCCGGAAATCCTTGATGGTCGTGTCAAGACACTGGTGCCGCAGGTGCATGGTGGCATCCTTGGGCGGCGGGACCTGCCTGCGCATGTCAGTCAGATGGAAGAACACGGGATCGCCCCGATCGACCTCGTGGCCGTCAACCTGTACCCGTTCGAGGCCACGGTGGCGTCCGGTGCCGGTGCGGATGACTGTATCGAGAATATCGATATCGGTGGCCCCGCCCTGATCCGTGCCGCGGCCAAGAACCATGCCCATGTCGCCATCGTCACTGATCCGGCGCAGTATGGCGACATCATCACCGCGCTGGAAAACGGTGGCACCACGCTTGAACAGCGTAAGGTGCTGGCCGGTGCCGCCTATGCCCGCACGGCGGCGTATGACGCCGCCATCGCCGCATGGTTTGCGAAACAGGAAGGCGAGGTGCTGCCGTCGCGCATGATCGTTGCCGGCGAAAAGCGCGAGAGCCTGCGCTACGGCGAAAACCCGCACCAGAAAGCGGCTTTCTATACCGACGGGTCCACCCGCCCCGGCGTGGCCACGGCAACACAGGTGCAGGGCAAGTCCTTGTCCTACAACAACATCAACGACACGGATGCGGCGTTCGAGGCCGTGGCCGAATTCGACGCGCCCGCCGTGGTGATCGTCAAGCACGCCAACCCCTGTGGGGTGGCCGTGGCGGCGACACAGGCGGAAGCATGGGACAGGGCGCTGCGGTGTGACCCGGTTTCGGCCTTTGGCGGGATCGTGGCGCTCAATCGCATGCTGGAAGCCGAAGCGGCATCACGCATCGCCGCGATTTTCACCGAAGTGATCGTGGCCCCCGACGCTACTGAGGAGGCACGCCAGATCCTTGCGCGCAAGAAGAACCTGCGCCTGCTGCTGACCGGCGCACTGCCGGACCCGGCAGCCGGTGGCGTGGTGGTGCGGTCGGTGGCTGGCGGCTTCCTGGCGCAGACGCGCGATAATGGGCGCATCACGCCCGATGCCCTGAAGGTGGTGACGAAGCGTGCGCCGACTCCGACGGAAATGGCGGACCTGATCTTTGCCTTCCGTGTGGCCAAGCACGTCAAGTCGAACGCCATCGTCTACGCCAAGGACCAGAGCACGGTGGGGATTGGCGCAGGCCAGATGAGCCGCGTTGATTCCGCGCGCATCGCCGCAACCAAAAGCGCCGACGCGGCAAAGGAAGCAGGCATCGACCATCCGCTGACACAGGGCAGCGTCGTGGCGTCGGATGCGTTCTTCCCCTTCGCGGACGGTCTTGAGGCCGCCATTGCCGCAGGCGCCACTGCCGTGATCCAGCCCGGAGGCTCCATCCGTGATAACGAGGTGATCGCCGCTGCCGACAGGGCCGGCATCGCGATGGTTTTCACAGGTATGCGCCATTTCCGGCACTGATCCCACAGCCAGCCCCCTTGCCTGCGCGTCAGGGATGGCATGAGATAGCACGCCCGGTGGACGACCGGGGTTAAGACAGACGAAAGACGGGTACCCGCATGGACATTCATCGACGTTCCTCCTGCCGCCTGCTTGCGGGCGTGCTTGTGGCTGGCAGTCTGGCGGCGGGCGGTGCCCATGCCGCCGGCAAGGGCGGCGCACAGCCTGCACCAGCCGCCCCGGCTGCGGCACAGGTCGCGCCGGTGTTCGACATGAGTCCCCTGCCGGTCACCACCGGCCTGATGACGCAGTATATCCTGAGCCCGGCGGGACAGCTGTCGGGCATGCTGCTTGCCGATGGCACGCAGGTCTTTTTCTCCCATGACCTTGGTGAGCAGCTTCCCGCCATCGCGCGTCCGGGCGAACAGGTCAGCGTCAATGGCCTGAAGGGTATCGGTCATCCCATCGTGCGGGCCTATGCCGTAACGGGCCCACGTGGGCGGCGTATTGCCGACGTACGCCCGCCCGCTACGGCGCCGATGCCGGTGGACTCCCCCAGCATCGGGCCGGACGTGCCGGTGGACGGCACCATCCTTGCCCCGCTGTATGACATGCAGGGCGGGGTGCAGGGCGTGATCATGCGCGACCATAGCGTCGTGTACGTGGGGGAAAAGAATGCAAGCCGCCTTGTCGCCTGGCTCAAGCCGGGGGCGACGCTGCACGCCATCGGCACCGGCGTCACGGGGGACCATGGGACCGCAATCAACGCGCGTGAGATCGGACCCGACGTGAACCAGGCCATTCATGTCGAACCCGCTGATGCCCCCCCGCCCGGCGCGTTCCCCGGCAGTGCCGGGTATGACGTCATTCCCGGCGGTTCCTCGGGCGATTGAAGGGCGGGCGTACTCCCCGATATGGGAAAAAAGATGCAGGGGTGGCGTGTTTGTTTGCCACCCGTTGCTTGACAGGTTATTGCAGCATCGTTAGCTAGCGCCTGCACCCTTGGGAGGTGCGAGAAGTGGATAAGGATAACGATCCGTCCGACGAGTCCTTTGACCGGCGACTGGAAGCGGCCCGTGAGCGTCTGAACCCGCCCGCAGCCGTGGAACGTGACACCGGTGGGACACTGTCCGATCTGGGCCTGGTGATCAGGTCAGGAACGGAACTTGTGTCGGCGCTTGTGGTCGGGGTTGCGATTGGCTGGGGGCTTGACCACTGGCTGCATACGAAGCCCTGGTTTCTTATTGTCTTTTCGCTCTTGGGCGGTGTGGCAGGTGTGCTTAATGTCTGGCGTCTTGTCAGGCCCGATGCCATAAACACTAAGGCAACGGGACCGGATGACGGTCCCGGACGGATATAGGGAAGAACGAAGTTGGCGGCCGGATCATCCATCGACGCGCTCGGTCAGTTCGAGCTCCATCCAGTTTTGGGTGCACTTGGCGAATCCCTGCGGTTCAGCCAGTCCCCCATGATGATGATTGTTGCCGCCATTGTGGTTCTGGCATTCCTGTACGTGGGCATGCGGCCCGCTGCGGTGGTGCCGGGGCGGCTGCAGTCCGCGGCCGAAATGTGCTACGACTTCATCTACAACATGGCGGTTGATACGATTGGCCCGGAAGGCCGGGCTTTCTTCCCGTTTGTGTTCACACTGTTCTTCTTCATCCTGGTCGGGAATTACCTCGGCCTGCTGCCCTTCTCCTTTGCCTTCACCAGCCATATCGCCGTGACACTGGCGCTGGCACTGATGGTGTTCTGCCTCTCGATCATCGTGTCGCTCAAGATGCAGGGGGCAAAATTCTTTGCCCACTTCATGCCCGCCGGCGCCCCAAAGGCCCTGGCCCCGCTGCTGATCCCGATCGAGATCCTTTCCTTTCTTTCGCGTCCCGTGAGCCTGTCGATCCGTCTGTTTGCCAACATGGTCGCCGGTCACGTGATGTTCGACATGTTTGCCGCCTTCACGATCATGCTGGCCGGTCTGGGCTTCTTCGGTGACATCATCGCCGTTGGTCCCGTGGTCATCAATATCGCGCTGATGGCACTCGAATTGCTGGTTGGTGCCTTGCAGGCCTATGTGTTTGCAATCCTTACCTGCATCTATCTGAGGGAGGCGGTGGCCCACTAACGGGTCGCTCCCCGCTTCCATCTATTTCAATCCAGAACGTCTGAAACAAGGAAAACAAGACATGGATATCGCAGCAGCCCGTGAAATTGGTGCCGGTATCGCCGTTATCGCCCTCGCTGGCGTTGGCATTGGCCTGGGTAACATCTTCTCCACGCTGGTCAGCAGCATCGCGCGCAACCCGTCCGCGCGTCCGCACGTGTTCGGTCTCGGCATGCTGGGCTTCGCCCTGACGGAAGCCGTCGCCCTGTATGCGCTTCTGATCGCGTTCCTGATCCTGTTCGTCTGATACGCTGGAGGCGAACATGGCGCGCGCCGTGATGTATGACAACATCCGAAGGGCGGGGACTCTCTTGGCCTCGTCCGCGCTGGCTCTGCCGCTGATGGCCATGGTTGCCCCTGGCGCGCGCGCCGAGGGCATGCCCCAGCTTGATTTCGGTAATCCCTATGTCATCGGACAGGTGATATGGGGCGCTGGCATTTTCCTGGTCCTGTACTTTCTGCTGAGCCGTTCGGCCCTGCCGAAGGTGGAAAAGGTCCTGTCGCTGCGTCGTCAGACGATTGAGACGGATCTCGGGATTGCGCACAAGGCCAAGACCCGCGCTGATGAAGCAGTGGCCGACCTGCATGAAGCCCGCCGCAAGGCGCTGGCGGATGCACAGGCCAATGTGGACAAGGTTGTCGAGGAGGCACGTCTTGCCGCCGCCCGGCAGACCGAGGAAATGAACGCGCGTCTGGCGACGGAAATCCAGGATGCCGAAACCCGCATTGCACAGGCACGCGGGCAGGCACTGGCATCCGTGCGCGAGATTTCGACAACGACGGCGGAAACGCTGATCCATCAGTTATCCGGCATTGCCGCCCCGGCCGATTTCGTGACGGCAAAGGTCGGTTCTGCTGCGGCAGCACGTGGTCTCTGACGCGCTGCCCAAGACAGACAGGTCATAATCATGTTTCATGATCCCCGTTTCTGGTCGGCTGTTGCCTTTGTCCTGTTCTTTGTCCTGTTCGGGCGTTCGCTGTGGAAACCCCTGGTGAGCGCACTGGACGGACGGGCAGAGCGCATCCGCGCGGAGCTTGATGAAGCGGCGCGTCTGCGCCGTGAGGCCGAACAGATGCTTGAGGATGCGACGCGGGACCGGGAAGCGGCTCTGGCCGAGGCCAAGGAACTGGTCGAACATTCCCTGCGTGAAGCTGCCAATATTGCAGTCAAGGCCCGTCAGGACGCCGAGGACATCGCAGCCCGCCGTGAACAGATGGCCAAGGACCGGATTGCATCGGCGGAACGTTCCGCCCTGCGTGAAGTCCGCGAAACGGCTATTGATATCGCCATTCAGGCCACGCGGGAAACGCTGGCCGCAAGCCTGCCCGCTGATACGGACGGCAAGATTATCGACAAGTCCATCGGTGACCTGCCGGCGGCCCTGTCACAGCGTGCTGCCTGATCACCGTTGGTGACAACCGGCATGACAGGGAATGGGGTGGAAGATCGCCCCGTTGTCTCCATAATCGCGGCTGTTCTGAACGAGGGGCCGAATATCCGTCCCCTGTGTCAGGAAATTGCCGCTGTCCTGGGTCAGTTGCCCCGTGCTGAAGTCATCTTTGTCGATGACGGTAGTACGGATGATACCGTGGCGGAACTTGAGGCCGTAAGGCGCGACGGTATCCTGCCCGATCTGCGTATCCTTGGCCATGATACGGTTTACGGAAAGTCGGCCGGCCTGCGTACCGGCGTTGAAGCCGCACGGGGTGAGTGGGTTATCCTGCTGGATGGCGATGGGCAGGACAATCCTGCCGATTTCATACCCATGCTGGATATATGCCGCACGACAGAGGGGCGTGCTCCACTGGTCGTGGGTGTGAGGACCAAGCGGCGTGATACCATGTCACGCAGGCTGGCATCGCGTTTTGCAAATGCCCTGCGCAGCCGTCTGCTGAATGATGGCTGCCCCGATACGGGGGCATCGCTGAAAGCGTTCCGGCGTGAGGATTTCCTTGCGCTGCCGCAGTTTGAGGGACTGCACCGTTTCCTGCCCTCCCTTATGGGCAGGCGGGGGGTGCCGCTGGCCTGTTATTCGGTTCATCATCGCAACCGGCTGCATGGAACGTCCAAATATACCAACCTTAATCGGGCTATTGTCGGCATTCGGGACATACTGGGTGTCATGTGGCTGAACAACCGCGCCAGGATACCGAAACGCGTTACTGAACGCTGAAGGGACCGTGCCCATGACGCGCCTGACATTGCGCCACTATATCCTTGTGGCGCTGTCCGTGTTTGTCCTGTTCCTGCCGGGGCGTGCATCGCTTCCTCCGCTCGATCGTGATGAGCCGCGTTATATGGAAGCCACGGCCCAGATGCTGTACAGCGGCAATTATGTCGATGTCCGGTTTCTGGATCAGCCCCGCTATCTCCAGCCTGCTGGCATATACTGGCTTGAAGCCACTGCCGTGCGCCTGACGGGCATGGACGACAGGCATGCGGTCTGGCCCTACCGTATTCCCTCCCTTCTGGCGGTAACCGGTTCCGCCGTTCTGACGGCGTGGATCGGGGCTGCCCTGTTCGGGCCGATGTGCGGCCTGCTGGCTGCGGGGCTGCTGGCTGTCTCGGTGCTGATGACGGCCGAAGGGCGCATGGCCACCATTGATACGACCCTGCTGCTGTTTGTGCTGCTGGCGCAATGCGGTTTGCTGCGCGCATATCTGGATCGGGAACGTGACCTGGCCACTCCGCTTGCCGCAGCCCTGCTGTACTGGATCGCGCTGGGCTGCGGGCTGATGCTGAAGGGGCCGGTCATCCTGATCCCCGGATTTGGCACGCCACTTGCGCTGGCGTTGGTGGAACGACGCATTGACTGGTGGAAACGGCTGCGTCCGGCATGGGGCTGGCTGGTCATGCTGGCCATCGTACTGCCGTGGTGCATCGCCATCGGGGTCATCAGTCACGGGGACTTCTTTTCGCGGGCAGTCGGGCGCAATTTCCTTGGCAAGGTCGCCAGCGGACAAGAAACGCATGGCCTGCCGCCGGGCTATCATCTGGTGGTGTTCGCCATTGCGTTCTGGCCGGGGGCGATTTTTGCTGCCATGGGGCTGCCTTTTGTATGGGAACGCCGGTTTCAGCCGCACGTGCGCTACCTGCTGTGCTGGATCGTGCCGCACTGGCTGGTGTTTGAGGCCATTGCGACCAAGCTGCCGCATTACGTGCTGCCTACCTATCCGGCCATTGCCATACTGACGGCGGCGGCGATTGTGTCTTTTCCCACCGATTGGGAATGGCCACGGGCAATATGGGCGCGCAGCCTTCTTGCGGCCTATGGGCTGATCTGGTTTACGGTCGGGTCGGTTCTGGCGTTTGCGGGACCGGTGCTGCTGTGGCGTATGGAAGGAATGGTGTCCCCTGCCGCCATGCTGGTACCTGCGGGCGCGCTGCCGCTGCTGGTCCTGTCCGGTTACCTGATCCTGCACCGGCAGGCATTGCATGCGGCCATGGCGGCGATAGCTGCGGCCGTCATCATCCATGTCGGTCTTTTTACAACCGTCATTCCCCGGTTGCAGACCATATGGCTCAGCCCCCGCCTTGCGGCGATGGTGGACGCGCATCGTCCCTGTGCCCGGACCATCGTGGCCTCGACTTCGGATTCGGAACCCAGCCTTGTCTTCCTGCTGGGGCAGGATACGCGGCTGGTCAATGCTACGGCTGCGGCGGACTTCCTGCAGCAGAACCAGAAATGCGGCATGGCGCTGGTGGGTGCACAGGATCTGGCGGCATTTAGCGCCCGCATCATGGAAAACGGTCTGGACGTGCACGAACTGGGGCAGCAGACGGGACTGAATTATTCAACCGGCAAGCATCTGGAAATCGGGTTATATGCTGTCGTTCCACCGGCAGCGCCTTAAGCACCGTTTCGGAATGACCCGGTGATAAAAGTTTCTGGGTGCCCCCTTTTTTCAAAAGGGCGGCATTCTCTGAACCTTTTTGAAAAAAGCTTCACCAAAGACTTCTTTGTATTTTATGGATAGTTATTGAGTCAGTTCTGCCATGACTGGTGCCAGTCGTCTTTTTCCTGTTCCGTCAGGGGGAGAGGAAGCGCCATCCGGCGCTGGCTGGAATCCACGCAGGTTTCCATTACCGCCATCAGGGCCACGGCCTGTATGGGGGGCACGGGATTAAGCCCCCGGCCCATGATTGCATCGCGTAGCATGGCGTAATAGATCCGGTAATCACCCGGCGGGGTGGGAAATGCGCGCGGTGTTTCGCTGCCGTCGAAGACGAGCAGGTCATCAGGGTCTTCCCCCCAACCCTGATCACCGGGGCGCATGCCGGACCGAAGCTGATTTTCCTGCTGATCGGTCCTGCGTTTGAGCACCGTGCCGCGTGTACCATGCACGACAAAGCGTGGACCGCTCCATGCCGAGAGCAGGCTGCAATGCAGGCTGACCCGCCTTTCCCCATATGTCAGCAGCACCTGCGCCCAGTCATTGCCGCGTGCATCATCGCGCTGGCGGGCCAGACTGGCCTGTACATGATCCGGCAGGCCAAACAGTTGCAGGGCCTGATCAGCCATGTGCGGGCCCAGGTCGAACCACAGGCCGCACCCGGCTTCATCCGTCTCGCGCCAGCGTTCACGCACCTGCGGACGGAAACGGTCCATGCGCGATTCCAGTTCGGTCATCCGCCCGATCTGCCCGTTGGAGATCAGGGTACGGATGCCCAGAAAATCGCTGTCCCATCGTCGGTTCTGGAAAACGGACAGGAACCGGCCCTGTTCACGCGCAACCTGCGCCACCATACGCGCCTGCGCCAGTGTGGTGGTAAACGGCTTGTCCACCACCACATGCAGTCCGGCGCGTAACGCTGTGATGGCAAGGTCGGCGTGGGTGGTGTTTGGGCTGGCGATCACCACCATGTCCAGATCCGGCAGGGCAAACAGGGCATCGGGTGTCGCCGTGACCGTGACCTCCGGCCAGTCGCGCAGCACCGTCTCCGGTTGTCCTGAACTGATGGCGACAAGCCTGAGTCCCGGTATTGCGGCGATCAGGGGGGCGTGAAAGGTGCGGCCGGCAAAACCGTAGCCGATGAGGCCTACCCG
The DNA here is from genome assembly GCF_018491655.1 of Komagataeibacter oboediens. NCBI lineage: Bacteria > Pseudomonadati > Pseudomonadota > Alphaproteobacteria > Acetobacterales > Acetobacteraceae > Komagataeibacter > Komagataeibacter oboediens. The sequence continues at coordinate 289,807 of NZ_JABLUU010000002.1, forward strand.
TAATGGCCAGTGTGATGGTGTGGACATCCGCTTCCCTTTCGCTGGTGTGCGCAGGGGCCAGTATCAGGCACGTGCGGTATCCCGGCAATCGGGGCGGGACGCTGTAGAATAAAAGTTTCCGGGGGTCACCTTTTTTCAAAAATGCGGCGCATCCTGAAGCGTTTGGAAAAAAGCTTCACCAGAAACGTTAAAGGACAGGGACCATGGCGAGGGCCATCACGCGGTCCCCACCAGTGTCAGAACAGCAGGATCATACCGCCGGATGCGCTGTTGTCGCTTTCCTTGTACGGCCCATGGGCGGCCGAACTGGTATGGGCATATTCCGCCACGAGGTTCAGCCAGTCGGTCATCTTGTAATAGGCCGCGCCTACTTCGGATTCATTGCGGCGGACCAGATCGGGATCGTTCTCGCCCGGGGCCTGGTACAGGTTACTGACACCATAGCTTCCGACCAGTTTGAACTTCTTGGTGAAGTTATACATCATCTGGACATAGTAGCCTTCCGATGCACGCTTGCGCCCGTTGCTGGCAACACCGTCAAAGAACAGGCCGGTCGTGCCCAGGCCGCTGCCGCGATAGTAGTAGCCCACGAACTGTGCCGGTCCGTAGGTCAGCTTCGTGCCGATTTCGCCCGCTTCCGCCGTGACCCCGTGTTTTTCACCCGGTACAACCGGCACGGCCGTGCTAGTTAGCGTAGAAAGCGTATGGGGAGCCCCATCGATCAGAACAGAGGAACTCGCCATCGTCATCTCGTTGCGGCTCAGGTCCTGCTGGTGCTGGGTCAGGAAGCTGGCCCAGATGCGGGCACTCAATCCACCGATCTTGAAGTCATAGGTCACCTTGCCCTGGATCATGGGCGAACTGTGCTGGGTGGAACTGGCCGAATAGGCATTGCCATTGGCATCATCACCCGAGAAATCGAACTCATCCAGCGGCTGCAGGATGCCGATCGTGCCCTGGAAACCCTTGATCGTGGGCGACTGGTAGGAAATCTGCGGAATCCAGTCGGCATACACATAACCGACGCCGATACGGCCAAGCGACGTATTGCCCGGGGCCGAGTTGCTGCCAGTGGAGCCGACACTCAGCAGGGTCGCATCATCAAGGATCGCGTCACCGCCAAAGATGCCAAGATCACGACCAATCTTGAACGTGCCCCATTTCTTGTTGCCCGCCGTCACGTACACCTGACGAAAATCGATGCCGGCGGTGCCAAGGCCCACCGGACTGCCGCCGGTATTGGCGTTGAAGGCGCCGTTCTTGGCATTGTCGATGCCCGGATACATGCCCATGACGGCAGCAAGGTCAATGCCGTTCTGCGTGGTCTTGAGCTTGAGGATCAGGCCTGCCGGCAGCAGGCCGTTGCGCAGCGCCGAGGAATCGAATCCGCTCGATCCGGTCGAGACGCCGCCTGCGACCGGCATGCCGCCAGCCGGGCTGTTATAGGTATAGAACCCGTTGATGAAGCCCGACAGGTTGATGTCGATCGGGCCTGCCTTGAAGGTCAGGCCTTTCCCGGCCTCGTATTTTTCCATGCGCACGAATGACAGGCCGCCGCCAAGGCCCATGGAATGCTGGGCGGCCAGCCATGTGGATTCAGCCGACGCGGCGCTGGCCTGCGCACTGGCTGCCGCCTGCTGCGCCTGCGCCAGAACATAGTCGGGGTCCATGCCACCGCCGCCAATGCCGATCTGGCCGGGGGGCTCGACCTGCTGGCCCAGCGCGGTCCGCATCTGGGTATGGGTGGATGTTGAAGCCGCCGTATGACGTGTGGGCATGTATTGCGGCGCGCGGCTGGAGGCAGCTGCCGCCTCGTGCACGTGCTGCATGTGATGGGCCAGCAGCCCCCTGTACTCGCCCTGTGTCAGGCTGCCCTTGGCCTTCAGGATATCGAGGAGTTCGCTATAATCGTCAGCCCGCGCATCTTCGGGAAAGGCGAGGGATGCGCTTCCGCTTGCCATTACAACTACCGCGCCAATACGCGCCAATTTTCCTGCCGACATAGTATTAAACTCCCTGTCCGCATTCCTGTTGTATAAAACCCCGCGGGTCAATGGCCCCCATCAGGTCCGGCAGGCCCGGTCCGGGGACATGACAGTCCTGTAATGACATAGGGATTTTTCCCCGCATACGGGGCGGTGGCGCAGGGGAGTGGCATCTATCCAGATGGATTCGTTGCCCAATCTTCCTTTTTTTTCATACAATGTTCAAAATATGGTCAGTCGGGAACACATGTGCGTTTTCTGACCGGATGCGTACGATATCGCAGTACGGAAGGGCAGGGAAACGGAAGAACGAAGCGGTTTCGTAACATTCTCCACGATCCATCAAACAATCGTGTGCGCATGTTTTTTCTGCCCTGTGACCAGTAAAAAAATACACAGGTACGTTACGGGCAGTCAGGAATACAGAATATCCAATCACGAAGCTGTGTTTGTATTCTATTGGTTAATTATTGACTGTATCCTGTTTGCCCATCGCCGCATTCACGACCGTGCGGGCCTGCCGCCATGCGGCTTCCAGCGCATCGACCATCATTTCGTGGGGGGCGGTCCAGTCCTGCGCTTCGTGTCCGGGCATGGTCAGGCGCGCGCGCCACTGTCCCGTTCCCGCCGAGGAGGGCTGGCGGTCAATGTTCACCACCCAGTCCGTCGGTATGCGTGTCAGTACCCGTGCCAGCCGTTTTTCCGGTGTCAGCGGTGTGGCGTAATTATGTGACATGGGATCCTCCTTAACTGTGGATAAGATGGGCTGTGCCCCTTGACGCAGGCGGGGATAACCTCAAAAAACGCAGGCTTTGCGCGTAACCAAGGATATGCCTGCCGTGTCTGCCTTCCCCGGCCTTGTTCCCGATGCATCCGTCGATGGCGTGGCCCATCTGATCCAGACCGCCCTGACACCCGTTTTCATGCTGTCGGGTATCGGAACGCTGCTGAACATGTTCAACACGCGACTGGCCCGTGTCAGTGATCATATCGAGACGGTACGTGACAAGCTGGAAAATGCGGATGACAAGGGCGGCGAAAGTGCGGGGCTGCTGTTACGCCGACTGACGCATCTGCATTACCGTACCCTGCTGCTGGATGCCTCCATCCTGTTTGCGGGTGTGGGTGGGGCGTCGGCCTGTGGTTCGGCCTTTGCCCTGTTCATGGGCAGCGTCCGGGATTCGGCCATTGCGTGGTGGCTGGTGCTTATGTTTGGCAATGCGCTGGTGTGCACCGTCATTGCGCTGGCCATGTTCCTTGGGGATAGCCTTGTCGCGTGGCACGGCCTGCGGGTTACGACCTTCCTGCCGCACAAGAAGGACATGATGAACAACATCGTGGACTGACGCGATGTCCGGATGCTGTTCCAAAGTCATTTATCGGTAAATGGCAGAAGTGTCCGGATGTCGTTTTTTTTAAAAGCATCACCAGACTCGGCTTTGGTTTTTCAGCCTTCGGCCTGCTGCCCTTCGCGCCGCGCGCATAGCGGCAGCAGCACAAGGAAGTAGCCGAAATAGTACAGTGCCGCGATCCGGCCTGCGATCATCCAGCCCCCTTCGGCATGATGTCGCCCCACCAGCCCCATCAGCACGAATGATATGACCAGCCCCACCATGCCGATCCGGCAGGCCGGGCGGAAACGTGCCGAGCGGATGGGCGAACGGTCCAGCCAGGGCACCGCGAACAGGACCAGGATCGACCCCGCCGCTGCCAGCAGGCCACCGAACTTGGACGGCACGGATTGCAGCAGGCCGTAGAACGGCAGGAAATACCATTCCGGTTCAATATCGGCAGGTGTGTGCATGGGGTTGGCGGGACGGTAATTTTCCGGTTCCGACAGCAGGTCCGGCCACAGGAAGGCCAGCGCCACGAAAACCAGCGCGAACAGCACGAGACCCGTCAGGTCCTTGGTGGTGTAATAAGGGTGGAAGGGCACGGTCTGGCGTTCGGGCACCGGCCTGCCATCGGGGTTGTTTGGCCCGCTGACATGCAGCGCCGCCACATGAATGGCGACGACAGCCACGATGGCAAACGCCATGAGGAAATGCAGCACGAAAAAGCGGTGGATGAAAATATCCCCCAGATGGTCACTGCCTTCCATGACGTGTTCCAGCGTGCCGCCAATGACCGGCACGGCACCAACCGCCTTGCCCGCGACATCCGCCCCCCAGTACGACATCTGTCCCCATGGCAGCACATAACCCGCGAACGCCGTGACCATGACCATAAGCAGCAGGCCCAGCCCGCTCAGCCACAGGATTTCGCGCGGCTGCTTGTATGACCCGTAATATAGCCCGCGGAACAGGTGGATATACAGGGCGGCCATGAACAGGCTGGCCCCCGTCATGTGCATCGCGCGCAGCATCCACCCACCCGGCAACTGGCGTTCGATCATTTCCACCGACATGAACGCCCCGGCGGAGGTCGGGGTATAGTTCATGGCCAGAAAAATGCCCGTCGCCAGCATCAGCACCAGCACGGCGGTCAGGATTGCCCCGAAATTCCACAGCGCATTCAGGTTTTTCGGCATGCGGAAATCAATATATTCCTGCCGAAAGCCGCTAATGACCGGAAGCCTGCGGTCAATCCAGCCCACGATACCGCCAGGACCTGCGGATGGCGCATGGGGGGGAATGTTTTCGGGAAGGCTGGGCCCGCTCATTCTTGTTTCCTGAATTCAGCGAATGGAAAAATCAGGAAACGGTGTAGCAGCCACAGGGGCGGCAGGCACCTCATCTTTTGAACCGGACATGATTTCATGGCGCCATAGTCCTGCACCATGCAGCAGGACATGCAGACAGGCACAGACCAAACAGGCAGCGCCACAACAGACATATACTGATTGTAAGGAAAGTGGCGCACCCGAAAGGACTCGAACCTCTAACCCCCAGATTCGTAGTCTGGTGCTCTATCCAGTTGAGCTACGGGTGCGCTGTGAGGCGGCTTTTAACTGACCCCGTCGCACCCCGCAACCCCTTTTTTCGATTATCGAAAGATTTTTTTATTTCGTCCTGCGCGCAAGCAGCCGGGCGGCGGTGCGCCGGGTCCATATGCGGATGTGTTCCATGTACAGGTAGATGACCGGCGTGGTGTAGAGGGTCAGCAGCTGGCTCATCATCAGCCCCCCCACCACCGTAATGCCCAGCGGGCGACGCATTTCTACCCCGTAGCCGCCATTTGTAATCAGTGGCACGGCGCCCAGTGCCGCCGCCAGGGTGGTCATCAGGATCGGGCGGAAGCGCTGGATGCAGGCGTCCCGTATGGCCTGCTGCGGAGGCAGCCCGCGGTCGCGTTCCGCATGCAGCGCGAAATCCACGATCAGGATGGCATTCTTCTTGACGATCCCCACCAGCAGGATCATCCCGATCATGGTGATCAGGGAAAACTCCTGCCCCAGCGCCCATAGCGCCAGCACCGCCCCGACCCCGGCAGATGGCAGGGTGGACATGATGGTCAGCGGGTGAATGTAGCTTTCATACAGGATGCCCAGCGTCACATAGATCGTGACAAGGGCGGCGATGAAGATCAGCACCTCGTTTATGATGGCGGACTGGAACTGTGCCGCCTGCCCGGTAAACCCGCCATGAATGGATGGGGGAACATGCAGCCGGATCATGGTGTCGGCAATGGTGGCCGTCGCGTCGCTCAACGCCTTGCCGGGGGCGAGGTTGAAGGAAATGGCGGCGGAGACGAACCCGCCCTGGTGTGACACCGTAATCGCGGTGGGGCGCGGCACAAGCCGCGTCACATCCGAAAGCGGGATCATGGTTTCCATGCTGGACGACACGGCCGACCCGTTTGACGCTGCCGCCCCGCCCGCCAGTTTGTTGGCGATTTCGTTGCGGAAGGACTGCTGGCTCAGCTGCGTGCTGGTGCTGGCCTGCGTGGAGGAGGCCATGCGCGCGCGCACCGTATTGGACACCGTGCCGCCGCCGGGACTGCCGCCAGCGGTGGAAATGCGGAATGACTGCAGGATATCGGGGGACGTGCGGTACTGGTCCGCCACTTCCATCACTACATGGTATGTTGCAAGCGACGTGGAGATGTTGGACGCAATGCGCTGGCCGAATGCGTCATACAGCGTGTTGCTGACCAGCTGTGGCGTGACCAGATACCGTGCCGCAAGGTCGCGGATGATGTCGGCATGGATTGCAGCGCCATTGTTCATGATATCCGTCGTGACATCCCGCAAGGCCGGGTCCGTGCGCAGCGCCGCCGTCAGGGCGGGAACCCATGTGTACAGGGCATCCGCGTCATCGCTGGTCAGCAGGTAGCGATATGCCCCTTCCTTCTGCCGCCCGCCACCACCGCTTATGTCACCCGCCGAGAACAGGGAGACATCAAGGCCGGGAATATTGGCCAGCCGTTTATGAATGCGTTCGATCATCTGGTCGGGACCGTCGCGGCGCTGGCTGCGGTCGATCATCTGGGCGAAGGCCTGTCCCTCGATATTGGTGTCGCCGGAAAAGGCGACGACTTCCTCCGTATCCGGGTCAGCGGTCATGGCGTCGCTTATGGCGCGGATTTTCTGTGTCATGGCAGGGAAGGACGTGGTCTGGTCGGCGCGGAAGAAGCTCATGACCATGGCCACGTCTTCCTTGGGCAGGATCCCCTTGGGCATGAGCACGATCACCCCGACCATGATCGCCAGGCTCAGCGGCAGGGTCACGGCGGTCAGCACGTGGTGGCGCAGCGCCACATCCAGCGTGCGTTCATAAAACCGCAGCAGGTGCAGGTAGCCCGCTTCCAGCCAGTCACCCACCGCGCGCGGCCAGCGCCGCCACCACGGCGTGCCGGCGGGCAGGGGGGCATCATGGCTGACTTCCAGCAGCAGGCTGCACATCATGGGCGTCAGGCTGAGGGCAAGCACCAGCGAGACGGTGACGGTAATGGCCAGCGTCATGGAAAATTCGAAAAAGACCTTGCCCGGCGTGCCCCCCAGCAGCAGCAGCGGCAGGAACACCGCCACCAGCGATATGGTGATCGACATGACGGTGAACCCGATTTCACGCGATCCCTGAAGGGCGGCCTGCATTCGTCCCATGCCCGCCTCCATGTGGCGGGCGATGTTTTCCAGCACCACGATGGCGTCATCCACCACGAAGCCGGTCGCGATCGTCAGCGCCATGAGGGAGAGGATATCAAGCGAGAAATGGAACAGCGACATGACCGCCAGCGTTCCCGCCAGCGAAATGGGCACCGTAATGGCCGGGATCAGGGTGGACCGTGGCGTGCGCAGGAACACCAGCACCACGGCGACCACCAGCAGTACCGACGCCAGCAGCGTCCACTGCGTATCGGCCAGCGACGCGCGGATGGTGATGGACCGGTCCATGGCAGGGGTCAGCGTCACCCCCGCCGGCAGGGCCGCGCGCAGGACGGGGATACGGGACTTGATCTCGTCCGTCACGTGAATGACGTTGGCCCCGGCGCGGGGGCGGATGATGGCCATGACGGCCTTGTGCCCGTTCAGGAAGCCGACCTGGCGTTCGTTTTCAACGCCGTTGCGCACGCTCGCCACATCCTGCAGGCGCACGGGGTGGCTGTCGCGGTAGCCGATGACAAGGTCACGGTACTGCGCGGCCACGCGCGCCTGATCATTGGTCGCCAGCGTGTAGCGCGTGGTGTCGTTTTCGATCACGCCCTTGGGCGTATTGGCGTTGGCTGATGCCAGGGCAGAGCGGATGTCCTCGAACCCCAGCCCGTATTTGAACAGGGGCCACGGGTTGATTTCTACCCGGACGGCGGGGGCGGAACTGCCCGCGATTTCAACCCAGCCCACGCCCTGCACCTGCGCCAGCAGTGGCTGCAGGCGGGTCTTGGCGATGTCATACAGCTCTGACATCGGCTGCGTGTCCGATGTCAGGGCCAGAATCATGATCGGGTTGTCGGATGGATTGGCCTTCCAGTATTCCGGCTGTGATTCCAGTGTCGCGGGCATGTCGGCGCGGGCCGCGCGCAGGGCGGCCTCCACGTCATTGGCGGCGGCGTCGATATTGGTCGATTCATTGAATGTCAGCAGGATGAAGGCGTTATCCTGACTGGAATCGGATTCAATCTCGCTTATGCCTGCGACCTGTCCCAGCCTGCGTTCCAGCGGGGTCGTGACGGAACTGGCCATCTGCTGGGGGGACGCACCGGGCTGCGTCGCCATGACATAAATGACCGGCACGGCGATATCCGGCAGGTCGCCCACCGGCAACAGCCGGTAGGCGAACAGGCCTGACAGGACAATGGCGGCCGCCAGCAGGGTGGTCGCGACCGGACGCAGGATAAAAATACGGCACAGGTTCACTGCCTGTTTCCGGGTGTTCGGGTCATGTTGTCCTTGATTCAGATGGAATGCATGCGCACGGATTTACGTGGATGACGTGGCATGGTCCGCGCTCAGCCCGGTTTCCGCCATGGTGCCTGCCTGTCCTGCGGGCTGGCGGTAATAATAGTATTCGGCAACCCGGATCGGCAGCAGGTCCATGAAGCGTGATCCCGCCGCCAGCCACCACGGGAACGCGATGCGTCGCCTGCCGCGCGCCACACCCGACAGGATGGCGCGCACCGCGTCGCCCGTCTGGGTCAGGCCGGGCATGTGGAAATCGTTCTGCGCGGTCATGGGGGTGGCGACAAAGCCGCAGCATACGCTGGACATGACAATGCCCGCCCGTTTCATGTTGGCCCCTGTCGCCACCATGAAGCGGTCCACCGCCGCCTTGGATGCGCAATAGGACGGCGTGCCGGGAAAGGACACAAGTCCCGCCACCGATGACATGGCGCAGATGCGTCCACGCACCCCGTCGCTTCCGCGTGGCTGCGCGCGCATGACATGTAGTGCGGGCAGCACCGTGTTCAGCACGCCATCCACGTTGGTCGCGAACATGCGGCGGACCTGCGCATCAGGTTCATGAGGCGCGTCATCCCCTCCACGGGTGGAGGCGGTTATGCCCGCGCACGCAAAGACCAGGTCCAGCGGGCCCGCGGTGCCAATCCATTGTTCCATGCCGGCCTGATCACGCACGTCACGCACCTGCATGCGGGCGTCGGCGCCGCGTGCAATGCAGCGTGTCGCCACGTCGCGCAGGGCGTCGGCATTACGGCCACCCAGATGCAGCGTGCGTCCCGGCCGGGCAAGGGCCAGGGCAAGTCCGCGTCCGATCCCCGAGGACGCGCCGGTAATGAGTATCGAATCCTGTTTCATATTCGCAGACTACATACTCCCTGTTAGAACTGCGCTACCCCGTTTATGCATCCGGCGCGCATTTGCACCGCCACCGCCAAGGAGACCGGCATGACCCAAGCACCCATTTCCCCCCGCACGCCCCCTGCGGCCCCGGTCCGGCGCCGTGGGGTCTGTCTGGTTATTTCAGCGCCATCCGGTGCGGGCAAGTCAACCATTGCCAATGCGTTACGGGCGTCGGAGCCGCAGCTACTGCATTCCGTATCCGTGACCACCCGACAGCCGCGACCGGGGGAAACGGACGGGATCCATTACCATTTCCGCAGCATGGACGAATTCACCCGCATGGCGGATGCGGGCGAGATGCTGGAATGGGCGACCGTGTTCGGCCGGGGATACGGCACCCCCCGGGCCCCGGTGGAACAGGCCCTGTCGGAGGGGCGCGACATGGTGTTCGACATCGACTGGCAGGGGCACCGCCAGATCCGCGCCGCCCTGCCGGGGGATGTGATCAGCCTGTTCGTGCTGCCGCCTTCGATCGAGGAGCTCGAACGCCGCCTGCATGGCCGCGCATCGGATGAGGCGGATGAGATCGCGCGCCGCATGCAGGCCGCGCGGGACGAGATCTCGCACTGGAATGAATTCGACCACGTCATCATCAATTCCGATCTCGATACGGCCATCGCGGAAGCCCGTGCCGTGCTGGTGGCGGCCAGGCTGGAACGCCACCGGCAGGTGGGGCTGATGGACCTGGTGGCCAGCTTCGGTATCTGACCTGCACAAGCGGGCTGCATGGCCAGCCCGGCCGCGCATGTGTTTCATGCACCATGGATGATGGACAAGGTGCCGGGAATTCGTGGATATGCCGATAGCGCGGCGTCCGCCGTCGTCCTGATCCCCTGTCTTTCGGATTCCCATGCCCCCGCGTAGTCTTCCTGCCCCTGCCATGCCGTTCTGGATGATTGCCCTGCTGGGGCTGCTGACGGCCATCGGCCCACTGGCGACCGATATGTACCTGCCTGCCTTTCCCATCATGGATGCGGAACTGGCCGGTGGCCATGCGGGCGCCAGCCAGGTCACGCTGGCGGCGTGGTTCGCGGGGCTGGCGGTGGGGCAGTTCAGCCTTGGCCCCATTTCCGACCGGCTGGGCCGCAGGCTGCCGCTGCTGGGCGGGCTGGTGCTGTTTACGGTGGGATCGGTCGGGTGCGCCATGGCCGCCAGCTTCGACCTGTTCTGCCTGTGCCGGTTTGTCTCGGCGCTGGGCGGGGCGGCATGCGCGGTTCTGCCACGCGCCATCGTGCGTGACGTGGCGACGGGGGCCGCCGGCGCGCGCATGATGTCACAGCTCATGCTGGTGTTCGGGGTCATGCCCATCCTTGCACCATCACTGGGCAGTCTGGTGCTGATGATGGGGCACTGGCGGTGGATTTTCATCATTGCGGTCATCTATGGTGCGGCAGGTCTGATGACGGTACTGGCTACCATGCCCGACACCATGCCGGTGGACAGGCGCATAGCCTTTTCCCTGACCGGCACGATCGCCCGTTATGGCGGGCTGGTGCGTGAACCGGTGTTCATGTCCAGCGCGTTGATCAACAGTTTCTCCTCGTTCGTCATGTTTGCCTACATCACCTCCGCGCCCATGGTGTTCGAACATCTGCTGGGGTTCACGCCTACGCAGTTCGGGGTGTTTTTCGGGCTGAATGCGGGGATATTCATTGCCTGCGCGCAGATGAACGGCAGCCTTGTGCACCGGATCGACCTGTCGCGGCTGCTTGATGGCGGCATTGCGTGCTGCCTGCTGGCGGCGACCGCATGCCTGACGCTGTCGCTTGCGGGCGTTGCGGGGCCTGCCCATCCCGTGCTGGTCTGTGTGCTGATCAGCAGCATTACCGGCTGCCTCGGGTTTATCGGGCCGAACGCCACGGTGCTGGCGTTGACCCATCATGGCCATCAGGCGGGAAGTGCTTCGGCACTGATGGGCACCATCCAGTTTTCCCTTGCGGCGGCCAGTGGCTTCATTCTGGGGCATGTTGCCTTCCGCACGCCCGCGCCGCTGGCGGTGGTGGTCATGGCGGGCGTGGGCTGCATGGTGGCGTGCAATATGTGGCGCCATGCCTGCAACCGGCGCCTGGGTGGCTCCGGCGCGCCGTAGGCCCGTGGGCGTGGTCGTGATCCATCATGCGCTTTCGCTTTGACGTGGGTGGCCTGCCGCGCTACGGCAGGGATATGTCTGCTGAACCTGTCATCCGGTCTGGCGATCACCCTCATGCGTGGGAGGCGTCGTGAACGGCGTACTCGATTTTATTGCCGGATTGGGCAGGGCCGTTCTGGATATCGTCCGTATGGCGGGGCGGGTGGCGCTGTTTGCCGCCGTTGCCCTGTCGCATGTGGTCCGCCCCCCGTTCTACTGGCGCACGCTGTGGGGTACGCTGGTTGAAATCGGCTATTTCTCGCTGCCGGTTGTAGCCCTGACGGCGCTGTTTTCGGGCGGGGTGATCGCGCTCCAGTCCTATACCGGTTTTGCCCAGTACCATGCCCAGAACGCCATTGCGGGGATTGTCATCCTTGCGGTCACGCGTGAACTGGGGCCGGTGCTGGCGGGGTTGATGGTGGCGGGCCGGGTGGGGGCCGCCATGTCGGCTGAAATCGGCACCATGCGGGTGACTGACCAGATCGACGCGCTGACCACCCTGTCCACCAATCCCATCAAGTATCTTGTCACGCCACGGCTGGTGGCGGGCACGCTGGCGCTGCCGTTCCTTGTGCTGGTGGCCGACATACTGGGTGTGCTGGGCGGGTTTACCGTGTGCGTGATGAAGCTGGATTTCTCGGCTTCCGCCTATATCACGGCCACGATTGCCTCGCTCAAGGTCATGGACGTGACGGTGGGGCTGGTGAAGGCGGCCATCTTCGGGTTCCTGATCGCGCTTATGGGCTGCTATCACGGCTATCACAGTCGGGGCGGGGCCGAAGGCGTGGGGGCGGCGACGACGGCGGCCGTGGTTGCGGCCTCGATCCTGTTGCTGACATTCGACTATCTTCTGACGGACGTGTTCTTTTCCCAATGACAGACACACAGACACCCAAGATCCGCATCCGCGGCCTGAAAAAGGCGTTTGGCCCCAAGGTGGTGCTGGATGGGGTGGACCTTGATGTCATGGGCGGCACGTCGTTCGTGGTCATTGGCGGGTCGGGTACGGGCAAGTCTGTGCTGCTGCGGTGCATACTGGGGCTGATCACGCCCGATGCAGGCTCCATCGAGATTGATGGCGTTGATGTCACGACACTTTCGCCTCGCCAGCGTGAACCCTACATGGCCCGGATTGGCATGCTGTTCCAGAATGGCGCGCTGTTTGACAGCCTGAGTGTCTGGGAAAACGTGACGTTCGGCCTTGTCGCCGCCGCACGTGCGGGCCATGGCCCGCGCATTACCCGTGCGCAGGCCCGCGAACGCGCGGGTACCCTGCTGGAACAGGTGGGCATGGACCCCGCCGTGGGCGCGCTGTCGCCATCCGAACTGTCGGGGGGCATGCAGAAGCGCGTGGGGCTGGCGCGTGCGATTGCGGCACGTCCTGAAATCCTGTTCTTCGATGAACCGACAACCGGACTGGACCCCATCATGGGGGCTGTAATCGACGGGCTGATTGCCGACTGCGTGCGCAAGCTGGGATCGACCGCCATCGCCATTACGCATGACATGGCCTCCGCCCAGCGGATCGGGGACCGGGTCGGCATGCTGTATGAGGGCAGGCTGATCTGGCAGGGGCTGCCATCAAGGCTGTTCGACAGTGGCAACCCGGTGGTGGACCAGTTTACCCATGGTCGCCGCGAAGGACCGATCAAGATTGATGTGCGGAACTGATTGATAGGGAAACAGAAGTTTTCGGGTGCCGCCTTTTTTAAAGGGCGGTGTTCTTCTGAAGCTTTTTGAAAAAAGCGTCACCAAAAACTTTTTCCGTTTGGCCAGGGGCTTTTCACGCGCCCTCTGACTTTTGCGGCCGGTCGTTCCATATATGATATACACGATCTGTTCTTGTCCAAGGAGCCATCATGGCGCGTCGGCCCGCTAACCGTTTTGTCTGTCAGTCCTGCGGGGCGGTCTTCCCCAAGTGGTCGGGCCGGTGCGATGCCTGCGGCGCATGGAACAGCATAGTCGAGGAAACGGTCGAACCCACCGCAACCGGCGGCACCAATGCCCGCAGGCGTACCGGCGCGCGCATCAATCTGGTCGGCCTTGCGGGCGACACGCCGCCGCCGCCACGTATCGAGACCCGTATCGGGGAACTGGACCGCGTGCTGGGCGGCGGGCTGGTTCCGGCATCCGTCGTGCTGGTGGGTGGCGACCCGGGTATCGGCAAGTCGACGCTGCTGCTGCAGGGCGCATGCGCGCTGGCCCGTGCAGGGCGCAAGGTCATGTACATATCGGGCGAGGAAGCGGTGGACCAGATCCGCCTGCGTGCGCGCAGGCTGGGGCTGGAAGCGCCGACGCTGGAACTGGCCGCCGCCATCAACGTGGCTGATATTGTCGCAACGCTGGATGCGGAAAAGGATCTGGCGCTGGTCGTGATCGATTCCATCCAGACCATGTGGATGGAAACGGTGGAAAGCGCGCCGGGTACCGTAAGCCAGGTCCGTGCCTGCGCATTTGAACTGATCCGCCTGGCCAAGCAGCGTGGCTTCAGCCTGATCCTGGTGGGGCATGTCACCAAGGAAGGGGCGCTGGCCGGTCCCCGCGTGCTGGAACACATGGTCGATGCGGTCATGTATTTTGAAGGCGACCGTGGGCACCAGTTCCGCATCCTGCGCGCGGCCAAGAACCGTTTTGGCGCGACTGACGAAATCGGCGTGTTCGCCATGACCGATCAGGGACTGGAGGAAGTACCCAACCCTTCAGCCCTGTTTCTGGCTGAACGGCGCGGGCATATCGCGGGCTCCGCCGTGTTTGCGGGCATGGAGGGCACGCGCCCCGTGCTGCTGGAGGTACAGGCCCTGCTGTCTCCCAAGGCTGGGGATGGTGGCGCGCGGCGCGCGGTCGTGGGGTGGGATACGGGGCGGCTGAACATGCTGCTGGCCGTGCTGGAAGCGCGGTGTGGCATCAAGCTCAACACCATGGATGTCCACCTTAATATCGCAGGCGGCCTGCGGGTGGGGGAACCTGCGGCCGACATGGCGGTGGCCGCTGCCCTTGTTTCTGCCGCGACCGGGCAGCCTACCAGCGCGGGCTCGGTCTATTTTGGCGAGGTCGGCCTGTCAGGCGAGATCCGTCAGGTCTCGCAGCCCGATACACGCCTGAAGGAAGCCCACAAGCTGGGATTCGAGCAGGCCTTCCTGCCGCGCCGTATTGCACGTGGTAACCGCAAGCCCTCCGCCCCGGATGGGCTGGGCATACAGGAAATCGGTCATCTGGGTGATCTGGTCAGCCTGTTTACGGGCGCCATGGAGGAGACGGCCGGGTGAGTACCCCCGAACGCTTCATGCTGCGCGAACCCGTCATGCTGGAGCGGGAGGTAAAGAAAAGCATCTTCCTGGCGCAGGCGGCCCCCGCCTCCACCCCTGCGGACGCCATGGAATTCATTGCATCCGTTAGCGATCCCGACGCCACCCACAACTGCTGGGCCTACCTGATCGGCCAGACCTATCGCAGCGATGACGCGGGTGAACCCGGCGGCACGGCGGGCCGCCCCATCCTGCAGGTGATCGAAGGGCAGGGCTTTGACCGCACCGTGGTTGTGGTCACGCGGTGGTTTGGCGGCACCAAGCTGGGTGCAGGCGGTCTGGTGCGGGCCTATGGCGGGACGGCTGCGGAATGCCTGCGCACGGCTGACCGCATTCCGATCGTGGAAATGGTGTCCCTGACTTTCACCTGCGGTTTTTCCGACCATGCCCTGCTGCGCGCGCGGCTGGAAAGCATGGACTGCCAGATCGTGGGCGAGGATTTCGGCGCGCAGGGGGTCGGCATGCAGATCACCCTGCCCGCGGCACGGGAGGCGGAGGTCCGCACCCGCATAACCGACATTACCCGAGGGCAGGCATTGATCCGCGCGGTGGAGGAAGACGACATGCAGGGTGTTGGAGACTAACGGCATTACCGCTATGTCAGACAGCGTTTCACCTTCACCATACGGAAAAAGACCAGATATGACCGATACCCCGCCAGACCGTCTGTCCGTCAATCCCGCCAGCCCCTTTTACAACGAGGCCCTGCTTGATCGCGGCATTGGCGTGCGTTTCAAGGGCATCGAGAAAAACAACGTCGAGGAATACTGCATAAGCGAAGGCTGGGTGCGTCTGGCCGTGGGCCGTGGCACCGATCGTTTCGGTAACCCGATGGCCATGAAGGTCAAGGGCCCGGTCGAGGTCTGGTTCAAGTCCTGAACCCTGTCTGATAGGAAAACAGAAGTTTTTGGGTGCAGCCTTTTTTAAAGGCTGCGTTCTTTCGAGGCTTTCTGAAAAAAGCTTTGCCAGAGACTTTTTCATGAAAAAGGCCGCATCCTTTCGGATGCGGCCTTTTGTATATCCCGCAGCGGCGGGATCATTCCTCGTCGATCGGACGCTTGGGGAGCAGGGCCGGCACGAAAACCAGCGTCGCCACCAACGTGCAGGCCAGCGACAGCAGCAGCAGCCGGCCCATGCTGGCGGTGCCCGGATGGTGGGACGCCGCAAGCGACCCAAAGGCCGTGCCCGTCGTCAGCGCGGAAAACAGCACCGCGCGCGCCGTCGGGCTGGACAGGGGCAGCTTGATCCCCGCCCGCCAGTTCATGACGAAATAGATGTTGAACGACACGCCCACCCCCAGCAGCAGGGGAAGTGCGATGATATTGGCGAAGTTCAGCTGCTCCGGCACTACAATGATCAGGATGACCGTCATCAGCGCCGACAGCAGCAGCGGCGCCAGCACCAGCGCCGTATCCAGCAGCTTGCGCAGGGCCACCGCCAGGATGATGGCGATCATCACGATGGCGGCGGCCGCTGCCGTGACAAAGGCATGCACCATGGTCGCCGCACTCTGCACGATGTCGATGGCGGATCCCGCCGCCATGGGAGCGACCTTCTGGATTTCCTCCACATAGGTGTGCAGCGCCCGGTTGCCCTTCATGTCCTTCGTCGGATGGACCTCGACCAGCGCACGCCCGTCAGGCAGCAGGTAGTCATGCGCCAACTGCGCGGGCACGTCGGAAATCGCAACCGGTTTCACCTGCAGCATGTCACGCAGCATGTTCAGCTGCATGGGCAGGAAGCGTACCAGTGCCTCGTTCGTGGCCAGCACGCGTTGGTCATCCGCCTGCGACAGGTGGGCCAGCGCCGACTGGATGCGGCGCAGCGGGTCATCGGCGGGAAGCTTGTCCATTACACCACCAAGTGCCGCCGCCGTCTTTGCCGCTGCCGTGCGCAGGGCATCCGCATCCGGTGCGGGTGCGGGGTTGGGAACCAGCAGCGTCGGGAGCATGATGTTCGCGGCGTCCTGAATCAGGGGCAGCTTGTCCTTCTGCTCCGCAGGCACCAGCGATCCCAGCCACAGCGCGTCATGCACCATTGGCAGGCTGGAAAGTTTATCGGACATGGCGGCGGCCTGATCCAGGTTCGGCATCAGTACATCCACCGTATAGGGTGAGTACTGCGGCTCCGACATCAGCATGCCCAGCGTGACCATTCCCTCCGACTTGGGGTTCTTGGTATGCAGCGGGTCCGCGTCGAAGGTCAGGCGGGGCACAAGGGCCACGCCCACCAGCGCGATCACCACGAAAACCCCAAGGATCGGCTTGCGATGATGGCGGATCGCCACGTCGACCGGGCGGGCGAAGGCAAACCCGATCTTGCCATGCCCGGATGTGGGCCGGAACAGCCGCAGCAGGGCGGGCAGCAGCGTCAGCGTGCAGATGAAGGCGAACAGCATGCCGAACCCGGCAATCAGCCCAAGCTGCGCCACACCGACGAAGGCGGTGGGGGTAAAGGCAAGGAATCCCGCCGAGGTCGCCATGGCGGCGACAAGGATCTGGTGGCCGGTTTCATTACCGGTCTGCTCAAGCGCGTCCAGCAGCCCCGGTGAGGAACCGTCCGGCAGGGCCTGCGCGCGGAACCGGACCGAGAACTGGATGGCGAAGTCCACCGCGATGCCCACGAACAGGATGGCGAACGCGACCGAGATCAGGTTCAGCTTGCCCACCACGATTGCCGCAAAACCGGTGGTCAGCAGCAGGCCGGAGACCAGCGTGATGATGATGGGGATGATGATGCGCCACGTATGCACCGCCAGGATCAGCCACAGCGAAACCAGCACCAGCGACCCCAGCAGGCCCGCCACCATGCCTTCGGCCACGGTTGCGAATTCCTCGTCCGCGATCTGGGTATCACCGGTGATGTGGACA
The DNA here is from genome assembly GCF_018491655.1 of Komagataeibacter oboediens. NCBI lineage: Bacteria > Pseudomonadati > Pseudomonadota > Alphaproteobacteria > Acetobacterales > Acetobacteraceae > Komagataeibacter > Komagataeibacter oboediens. The sequence goes on from NZ_JABLUU010000002.1 coordinate 307,332, forward strand.
TGCGCCCGCCCGCTCTGGACAAACGGCAGGCTGTTGGCAGCGTTGCGGATGGCGTCCGACGCGGCCCCGCCGGGCTGGAAGGAATCATAATCCAGCTTGGGCTGTGTCACGACAAACTGGTACTTGCCGCCAAGGTCCGCCAGATCGCCCGCCAGCAGGCGTTCCCACGACAGGGGTTCGGGCGTGCCCGAGACCGAGTGCTGCAGGGTCGTGGCGAACCCGTCCAGTGCGGCATGGAAGGGGCCCAGGTCGGCCTGTCCCTGGCTTATGCCCAGTGCGATCAGGTTCAGCGCGTTGAACAGCCCGCGTCCCGACGGGTCGGCGGCCAGTTCACTCAGGAACGGCTGCGCGGTTATGGTGGTGTTCAGCACCCGCTCCAGCGCCTTGGCGTCAAGGAACATGAGGCCGTTGCGCACCAGATAGGGGTCGGTCTGGGGCGTGGTGACGTAATTGAAATGGGCATGGTCGTCACGCAGCTTCGCCGCCAGCGCTAGCGCGGTCTGCTGCGCCTCTTCCGGCAGGGCCGCGTCAATCACGGCGACAAGCTGGTCCTGTTTCTGGGGAAACAGCCGCCCCATCTCGTCCGACCGCTTTTTCCAGTCCAGCGAGGCCGAGAACATCGTCCCCGTATCCGTGGTCACGCCCAGCAGCGCGTAACTGGCATAGGTTGCCCCTACGATCAGAAACGCAAAGACCAGCACCACCGCAATGGCACGACGGGAACAGAAAGCGACAAGGCGCCCAAGCGGTACCGATAGCATGACGAGTATTCAGCCCTTCAGAAACCTACGTCGTGCCGCATGAGGCGCGGCAGTCGGTGAAGAGGCCCGGTTTGGCCCATGATGCGGTCCCGATGCAAGGTGGTTCTTTGTCACACGACGTGACCGCGCATGGCGCGGGCATCATGACTGACCGGGCAGGTGCGCTTCCCCTGCGGTGGACGGGGCGGGACGGATCCAGCGTATTTCCATGACCTGCCATGCCACGAGCGACGGCAGGCCCCATGCAATCTCCCGCAGGCGCTTGATGAGCGACAGCGCGATCCCCATCTGCGGCGACAGGCCGAACAGCCCCCCGATGATGATATATCCCCCCTCCGACACGCCCAGCGCGCCGGGTACGGCGAAGCCTGCCGACTTTGCCGCCTGTCCCACGCTTTCGATCACAAAACTGTCAGCAAGCGAAAGCGGATGCCCCATGGCCTTGAGCACAAGGAAAACCTCGAACGTGCCGAGCGACCAGCCCAGCAGCTGCAACGCGCCCGCGCGCAGCGAATTTTCATGCGTGCGGTAAAGGGCGATGATTTCGGCATGCAGGCCGCGGATGTCATCCACCCCGTCCCATCCCAGATGGGACGCGATGCGCACCAGCAGTTTTTCCACAAGGGAAATGGCGCCCAGATACTGGCTGCCAAAGAACACGGCGCCCAGCAGGACGGCGGCCCCGGCGCTTTCCATCAATTCATCCGTCACATGCGACCGGTTGACCAGACAGAATAGCACCCCAAGCCCGATCAGCGTGAAGGTGACCTGGCTGAGCAGTTCGATCGTCAGGTCGCAGATCGTCGCGGCAGCGGCGCGCTTTATGCCCATGTTCTCGCGCCGGGCCATGAGGCGGGTGGTAATGACTTCACCGCCCACCTGGGCCACCGGCAGCAGGTTGTTGATCCCTTCGCGCGCGCAGCGCAGGGCGAAAAAATCCATGAAGGCCAGCGGCGCGCGCCCGGTCTGGGCCAGCGTTCGCCATGCCTGCGCCGAGACACAGACCTGGCTTGCATGGAAAATGATGATGGCAGGGATGCTCCACCCGCCGGCCGCAATCAGCCGCAGGATGTCATGCAGACCAAAACGCCCCAGCATCCATATCGTCAGGCCGATACCGAATGCCCCGGCGATGAAGGTAAGCTGCCGCATTCGCCATCCCTGTCCGCAGTCCCTGAAACAGGACCATTAAAAGGCTGTTTTCAGCCACTTAACCGGTCCTCTGTCTATCTTAACAGCCTCTGATTTTCTGAAGCAATGCGATACTTTCAACACAGGCGGCGACCGCTTCGCGGCCCTTGTTGTGCACGTCGTCGCGCGAACGGACCACGGCCTGTTCGTCGGTATAGGTGGTCAGCACGCCAAAGGCGATCGGCACTTCGGTGTTCAGAGTCGCCTGCTGCAGGCCCACGGCGGTGCCCAGGCTTATGAATTCGAAATGCGCGGTATCGCCCTTGATCACGCAGCCAAGGCATACCACCCCGTCATACCGCCCGGTGCGTGCCAGTGTCTGTGCCAGCAGCGGCAGTTCATATGCCCCGGGCGCATACATGACATCGTCCGGTCGCATGGAAATGGCGTGTTCCTCCAGCCATGCCAGCGCGCCATCACGCAGCCCGTGGGTCACGTTTTCATTGAAACGGCTGACCACGATGGCGATGCGCGGCGCGTGGGCGAACTCAAGCTGTGCGGGGGTGGAGGGGATGTTGGTGCTCATATCCGGCGTTTTCCGTTTTAAGGTGTAGAGAGTGTATGAAAATAACCTGTTGATAAAAAACTTTTCTCAGTGCGCGTCGGCTGTTGCGGGTTCGCACAGGGCATGCCCCATCCGGGTGCGCTTGGCTTCCAGATAGGCCCGGTTGAAGGGGTTGGGTTCCACCGCAAGGGTGATGCGTTCACGTACGTCAAAGCCATGGCGTTCCAGCGCACGCACCTTGTCAGGGTTGTTGGTCAGCAGGTCGAGCCGCTTTACCCCCAGCGCGCGCAGGATGTCGGATGCCGCCTGCCAGTCACGCGCATCGGTCTGGAAACCCAGCCGGTGGTTGGCATCCACCGTGTCCAGCCCCTCATCCTGCAGGGCATAGGCGCGGATCTTGTTGGCAAGGCCGATGCCACGCCCTTCATGCCCGCGCACATAGACCAGAACGCCGGATTCCGCCTGTCCGATCTGTTCCAGCGCGCCCTGAAGCTGCGCGCCGCAGTCGCATCGCAGCGACCCCAGCGCATCGCCCGTCACGCATTCCGAATGTAGCCGCACCAGCGGGACAGCGCCCGCGCGGTCGGGCTGCCCCTTGACCATGGCGACATGTTCCGTCCCGTCGGGCGCGCGGAAGGCATGGATCATCATGTCCGGGCCGCCAAAGCGGCTGGGCAGGTGGGCGCGGGCAACCTGTTCGATGGCGGGTGGCGCGTCGGGCACGGTGTTCAGCGGGTTGGCCTCCAGCCATTTCGCCAGTTCCGCAATCGACAGGATCTGCAGCCCGTGGCGCGTGGCGTAGGGACGCAGGTCGTCCATGCGGGCCATGGTACCGTCCTCGTTCATGATCTCGCAGATCACGGCGGCCGGGATCAGGCCCGCCATGCGGGCAAGGTCCACCGATGCCTCGGTATGGCCGGGGCGCGCCACCGTCCCGCCCGGCACCGCGCGCAGCGGGAAGATATGCCCGGGGGAAACCAGGTCCGCAGGCTTCGCGTCGGGTGCTGCGGCCACCAGCACGGTTTCGGCGCGGTCGGCAGCCGAAATGCCGGTGGTGACACCCTCACGCGCTTCGATCGATACGGTAAAGGCCGTGCCGCGCGGGCAGGTGTTCACCTGTGTCATCATGGGCAGGTTGAGCTGCGCAACGCGTTCGGGCGACATGGGCATGCACACCAGTCCACGCGCATGCGTGACCATGAAATTCATGGCATCCGGCGTCATGAGTTCGGCGGCCATGACCAGGTCGCCTTCGTTCTCGCGGTCCTCGTCATCCACAAGGATGATCATCCCGCCCCGGCGGATGGTGGCAACGGCCTGTGCCAGTGCCGGGGGCATCAACGATACTGACATACGCTCTCCACATATTTTGCGATGACATCGACTTCGATATTCACGGGGTCCCCTGCCTGCAGGGTGCCAAGGGTCGTATGGTCCCAGGTGTGGGGGATGATCATCAGGGCGATGCGGAATTCATCCGCGTCACAGCCCCCTTCGCCCGGCGCACCGACATCGTTCAGCGTCAGGCTGATGCCGTCGATCGTGATCGACCCCTTTTCCACCAGATAGCGGCGCAGGCGGGCCGGTATGGTGAAGGTGATGTGACGGGCCTCCCCTTCCTGTCGCACCGCCGCAAGCCGTCCCGTTCCATCCACATGCCCCTGCACGATATGGCCCGACAGGCGGGTGGTGGGAGTGACCGCGCGTTCAAGGTTGACGGTGTGGCCTGACGCAAGCCGGCCCAGCGCCGTGCGGTCCAGCGTTTCCGAACTGATGAAGAACGTGGCCGTGCCCGCCGCATCGAACGACGTGACCGTCAGGCACACGCCATTGACGGCGATGCTTTCGCCCATGGTCAGGTCGGGAATGCCGGTGGCCACGGTTATGTCCAGGTCCCGGTCCAGCCGGCGTGCGGCGGTAATGCGGCCCTGATGTTCGATAATGCCGGAAAACATGCTTACTCCTTCACTGCGGCCAGTTCGGGAAACAGGTGCAGTGGCGTCACGTCCCCCTCCCGCACGCGTATGCTGTAATGATCGGTGCCACCATGGCCTGCAGTAATGGCCAGCCAGTCGTGCCACAGGTTCCGCGCCGTGATTTCCGCCAGAAGCTGCGGCCCGGCTTCCACCATGGCCCACGTAACCCCGGCCTGACCCAGCATGTCGGGCAGGGCCGCGATGTCGGTACAGACCTGCACCGCAAAGCCACGGTCCTGCGCGGCCTGCAGGTAGGCGGCGTCGACTTCCCCCGTCCGGGTGCAAACAGCCAGCACACGCGGCGCGCGCTCCGGGTGGTCGGTCACCCGGCGCACGTTCAGGCCCGGATTGTCGGCGCGGATGGTGCTGCCGGTAGTAATCACCGCATCCGTCGCGCGACGCAGGCGGTGCGCAAGGTCCAGCGACGCGGCGGAGGTAAAGGTGGTGCGGCCCGCCGGTGGCACCATGGATCCCGTGGCGTCGAGTGCCTGCTTGACCGTGATCCATGGCTGGCCCGTACGCATGAAGTGGGCGAAAGGGGCCAGAAGGCTGCGGCACATGGCCTGTATTTCGCCCTGCGGACCCGTGGGGTGCAGGACGTGCACATCGCAGCCATGCTGGCGCAGGTGGTCCGCCCCGCCCCCTTCGACATGGGGGTTGGGGTCGCGCACGCCGATCCAGACATCGCGGACCGGTGTCGCCAGCAGCGCCTGCGAACACGGGCCGGTGCGACCGGTATGGTTGCACGGTTCCAGTGTGACGACCGCCGTATGGGCGCGATCCAGCAGGCCGCGCTCACGGCACTGGTTTATGGCCTGTATTTCGGCATGGGGGGTTCCGGCGCGGTGATGGCCACCCACCGCCAGGATGGCGCCATCACGGTCCAGCAGGGTACAGCCCACCGGCGGATTGGGGGCGGTCGCGCCCACATGGCGGGCGGCCTCGTTCACCGCCGCGCGAAAGGCCTGCGCGATGGCAGGGGGCATGTCTGGGCCTGAAGGGGGTATGACACCCTGTGGCAACGCGTCCAAAACACAGTACTCCATCCATCCGGACGGACCCAGGGCGCGTAAAACCATTAGCCTGCCTTCACGCACGGAAGGCAGGAGCATAGTTTCCGTTCTCTTTCATCCGGACTGTAACCGTCGGTTCCGGAATTGCACCGGATCTGCTTGACCCCGCCCGCATGTACTGCAGCCGGGCGCTCGCGGACTTATGCCCCTGTTACAGGGAACAAACACCGCCGGTGGGGAATTTCGCCCCGCCCTGAGAACGCCTGCGAACCGGGCGGCTGGCCCGATTCGTATTCAGTAAGATGATCTTGGGAATGATTTTAACGAATTGCAAGTGCGGCGATGGATAACCACGGTAAGTTAGCGTGATTTCAGATGTTGTCTTCCCTGTGGCGTCCCGGATGCAGCAGGGAAGGAATGCGGCCATGATGGCCGAAATTGACCAGCCGTGCCTCTTCCACCTCGATCCGGCCCAGAAGCCGGGAGCGGATCAGCCATATCGCCAGCGCAGCCCCCGTGAACGGCCCCAGCGCGTAAATCCAGAACGACTCCCACTGTCCCGCCACGACGGCGGGGCCGAAGCTGCGCGCAAGGTTGGAACTGTTGCCCGACAGCCATGCGGAAACCGGGTTGCAGAACAGGAAGAACAGGCCACCCGCCCATGGCGTCAGCCATTTCAGGACCGGATGCCCCGCCAGATAGCACAGCATCAGCACCAGCAGGGCCGTCAGCACCACTTCGGTCACCAGCGGCCAGACGATGGCAACCCCGGAGAAGGGAACGGTCGCGGCATAGGCGGATGCCTGCACCATCCGTCCCCATCCGGGCAGGACATGCCCGAGTGCCGCCAGCAGCACGGTGGCAAGACACGCCCCCGCCATCTGGGCCGCCACATACCCGCACAGGTCCACGATCCCCAGCCGTCCCGCCAGGCTGAACGCCAGCGAGACGGAGGGACTGACATGCGCCCCGCTGACGCGCCCGAACGGGGTGAAAGCCGCGACCGTGCCCGACAGCCCGAAAAACAGCCCGCACAGCGCCGTCTGCACGATGGGGTGGGGACCAAGGACCCGGCCAATAGCGGTATAGGGCGTGGTCAGGACCGTGACGGACACGATTCCGCAGATCATGAGCGCCACCGTGGCCACCAGTTCGCAGCCATACAGCTTCCAGTGGAAGGGATGGTCGGGGTGGGGCGACCCGGCGAGTGGCCGGTCCTCAATGGGGCGGGAACCGGGCTGCCGGGGTGCGGTCATGTCCATTACTCCTTCATTCAGCCATGTCGAGGTCTTGAGTTAAGGGAAGGAATGGTGTGGAATAAACGCAATCATGCGAATATATGCCGTGCATGAGAATAGTTAATGCATAGCAGTTGAACGTTTTTTCTATATAGGGTGCAGGCCATTCCTCTATTCCATCCGGCGTATGCCGGATAAGGAAAGGGAGTGGTTTTTTATCTGCCGCGTCCGTTTGTTACTGTATTCATCATCAGTACATGCGTCGGGCGCGGACAGGTGGTTTTTTATTAACCGTATGTTCAGGGGCAGACACGCCAGACTGATGGATTACTGTTGGAAAGTGGATCGTGGTTCCTGTCATCCCGACGGGGTGCGTCGGCCGCGCCTGCTGCTGGGCGGGCTGGTGGTCATGCTGGGTGGCATGGTCGTATCCGAGGGTGCCCGTGCGGATGACATGGCGGAAATCCGCGCCCTGCACGCTGAAATGCGGCGGCTGGAAGCCAAGGTCGAACAACTGGAAGCCCATCACGGCATGACGCATGGCAGCCAGCATGTCGTGGCCGGGCGCACGCTGCGGTCTGGCGGCCACCCGTCGGGCGGGGGGGCATCCGGCACCAGTACGATGGGTCAGATCACGGCCATGCCCGACCTGTCGCGCCTGACCATTGGCGGCCCGACCCTGTCGGATGACGCGCAGGCGGCCGCCGCGGCCGAAAACACCATGACGGAATCCATCGTCCCCACCCAGCCCCGGCTCGACCTTGATTCCTCCAGCCCGCTGGCCATTACCCAGACGGGCGTGGACAGCCTGCCGCCCATTTTCCGCATTGGCGGGGTATCGGTGCGGCTGGGTGGATTTATTGATTTCTCGAACATCTACCGCAGCAAGAACCTGACCAGCGGACCTGCCACAAGCTGGGGCAGCTTCCCCTATGCCAACAGTCCCAACGCCCATACGGGCGAATATCGCCCGTCCGCGCAGCTGACGCGCCTGAGCGTGCTGCTGCAGGGATCGCCCACCAAGGACGAGACCCTGTCGGGCTATATCGAAACCGATTTCGGTGGGGCCGCGGGCACTGCCAACAGTTACCAGACCAATAGCTACACGCCGCGAATCCGGCAGGCGTACATGACCTACAGCAACACGAAATGGGGGTTCCACGTGCTGGCGGGGCAGGCATGGAGCCTGACCACGGGTTATACGCAGGGCCTGCTGTCACGTCATGAACAGCTGCCGCCGGTGGTCGATAACAATCAGATACCGGGTATCGTGTTTACCCGCGTGCCGCAGATCCGCTTCATCAAGGATTTCGGTCGCAAATGGTGGCTGGGGCTGTCGCTGGAGGCACCGCAGGTGGCTTACGCCGCGTCGGGAAGCTGCTCGGATGTTGATTCCACGAATGACACGTGTGCAGGCGGTGGCGACCATCCCATGCTGATCAATAATACCCTCCAGTCCGGTACGCACCTGCTCTATAGCAATGCAGGTGCCGGCATGCTCAACCCCAATGCCAAATACAGCATGGATGTCGCGCCGGACATCGTGCTGAAGGGCGCGCTGGACACCAAGCCCGCGCATTACGAAATTTACGGCCTCGCGCGCTGGTTCAAGGCCATGTCGCAATCAGCCAATGGCGGTCCGATCCGTGAACGGGTGTCGTTTGCGGGGGGCGTCGGCGGTGACGTGACGGTGCATGTCATTCCACGTTTCCTGCAGTTTACCGGCAATGTGCTGGCGGGTGAGGGCATTGGCCGCTATGGCCCCGGCATGCTGCCCGACGCCACGTTCAAGGCCAATGGCACGCCCGCGCCCATTCCTGAAATCATCGGCAGCATGGGGCTGATCGGGCATCCGACACCCGACCTGCTGGTTTATCTGTATGGCGGCGTGGAGCATGCCGGGCGGCGCACCTATACCGGTACGGATGGCAACCAGTATGGCTATGGTGTGAATGACCTGGCCCTGAGCAGCTGTAATGTGGAAATGATCACCGGCGGCAGCTGTGATGCCCAGACCCATACCCTGGCCGACCTGACGGTGGGCGGCTGGTGGCATGTGCTGCAGGGCGGCTATGGTGCGGTGATGACGGGCGTGCAGTACACCTACCTGCGCAAATTCGCCTATAAGGGCGGAGACGGGGCGTCCCCCACCACCGGGGGGAACACCATTTACGTCACGTTCCGCTATTTGCCGTTCCAGTAGCCGCACTGGCTGACAGTGCAGCCAGGCAGTCATTGACCTGATGGGTCAGGTGAATGTCATGTTCGGCGCTGATGGCGTGAATGCTGTCACGGGTCCAGCGGGCGGGCATGCCATGCGGGGTGCACAGTGCCCCCGCCCCCAGCAGCGGCCCGTTGCCGGGGTCCAGAACCGACAGGACGGCATGCGGATTACGTGGCAACGCCTGACGCAGGGCAGTGCGCAGCTGGCGCGTGGTCGCGTCATCCGTATGGGCGATCAGGTCGGGCACCAGTTCGATCCACCCTCCCCATCCCGCCGCCACGGCACGGCGCAGGCGCGGCCATGCCCGATGCGTGTCCAGTGTCCTGACCGTGGCCTCCGCGCCATCTTCATGGATCTGGCGTGACAGGCTGCGCGCGTTCAGATCCAGGCTGGTTTCGGTGATCGTGCCGGGCTGTGGCAGGCTGGCGGCAAGAGCTGTCAGCCCGATGGGGGGAGCAAGCAGGGCCACAAGCAGCATCAGCCGGGGAAAAGATCGTAGGCGCATGGTCTTTGTTCTCCCTTCTTACTGGTGTTGCGGTATGGTCATGGAACCGGGGAAACGTGGCAGGGGCGCGGCGGCGTTGGGGAAAATCATGGGCACGCGGTTGCAGGGGCGCACACATGTGCCTATAGCCTGCGGCGATGCCCGCGCTGTAGCGGGGCAGCCGCGCGATCCTGACCGGACCTGCCACGCGCGTTGACCACCGGGCCATATCCGGCCCTGATCCTATTTCTGGCGGGTCCTGCCATTTTGGAGAACATACGTTTCATGGCTGCCATGTCCTCTTCCGAAATTTCGCGTCTTCAGGTCTGCCTGCGCCGTCTGCTGGGTTCGCCGGGGCTGACGGTCAATGCACCGCCGCGTGCCGGTCTGTCCGTTGAACTGGCGGTCAATGGTGAAGTGGTGGGTACGGTCCACCGTGACGAGGACGAAGGCGAAGTGTCCTACGCCGTCCACATGACCGTTCTGGAAGAAGATCTCCCCGCGCCGAAGTAATTTCCTCACGGTCCATGGCGGAAGCAGCCTTCCGCCCGGGCCTGCGTGTCAGGGCTGGGTAAGTGGCTGGGGCACGGGCCCTGCCGATGCCTCGACCAGCGGGTCGTGCCTGGGGGCGGGCAGGTCCACGCGATGGATCTTCCACTGGAAGGCATGGATGCGCATCTGCAGGCGCAGCGGTGTTTCGTTTTCATGCCCTGGCATGATCACGCTTGCCTCGAACACGCCCGGATGGGTGAAATGCATGTGCACATGCCGCATCAGGCCAAACAGGGTCTGCGGCGCGCCTGGCTGTTCATGTGGCAGAAGATGATCCACCAGCATGCCCAGCTTGTCTGGGCGCACTTCCTCGTCAATGGCGTTCGACATGGCGGATGACGCGAAGGATGAGCCGAATTCCGGCAGTTCGTCATCCGCGTGCTGGGGACCAAGCAGGGTATCGACCGCCTGCGTCTTCAGCCCGTTGCGCACCGATTCCCATTTGAGACAGGTATTCAGGCTGCCCATGTCATGCGTGCGGATGGCCGACGTGATGGACCACAGCGTGAAGAACGGTGACGTGGCGTACAGCGTTGTGGCCGCCGCCAGCGTGCCCGCGCAGACCCAGCGCGCCTGCTGGCGGCGCAGGGTGGCGATGCTGTCGGGAATTTCCATGCGGGAAAGATAAGACATTGATTTATACTCCCCCCAGATGGTTTCACGGCTGTTATTGGACTATACTGGAAACATATCCGGCATGCATTGGTTTCATGATTGGTTGAAGAAATTATCACGTAATCGTGATCTGATGTCCGGCGCATCCGGCTGCATCCCGCATCGGGCGCGGTGTATCCGCCATGGATGCGCGACCGGTCGGGGCAGGAGGCAGAGATGAATTTTTCCGAAGACGAAATTCAGCGCTACGCGCGCCACATTCTCCTGCCCGAAGTTGGTGGAACGGGGCAGGACGCCTTGAAAAAGGCCAGTGTTCTGATTGTCGGCGCGGGGGGGCTGGGTTCTCCCGTCGCACTCTATCTTGCCGCCGCGGGTGTCGGGCGGATCGGGCTGGTGGATGACGATGTGGTCGAACTGTCCAACCTGCAGCGCCAGATCGCCCACGTGACCGACCGGATCGGTCAGCCGAAAGTCGAGTCGGCCGCCCGCGCCATGCATGCGATCAATCCGGGAACACGGGTCGATTGTCATAACGCCCGGATGACAGCCGACAACGCCCGCGCGCTGGTGCGTGACTATGACATTGTATGTGATGGCTGCGATAATTTCGCCACCCGCTACCTTGTGGCGGATGCCTGCGCGCTGGAACGACGGACCCTGATCTCCGCCGCCGTGCTGCGGTTCGAGGGACAGCTGTCCACGTTCCGCCCGGGCGGTCCATGCTATCGCTGCCTGTATCCCGAAGCCCCGCCCGCGGGCACGGTGCCGTCCTGCGCCGAAGCGGGCGTGTTCGGCGCGGTGACAGGGGTGATGGGTACGTTGCAGGCGACCGAGGCGCTGAAGGAAATCCTGCAGATCGGCGAAAGCCTTGCCGGACGGCTGCTGGTGTGGGACGCGCTGGCCATGCGTTTCCATACCATTACCCTGCCGGCTGATCCTGACTGCGCGCTGTGTGGTGCGCATCCGGCCATTCACGACCTGTCCGCCCACCGTGACGCAGCCCCCGTGGCCTGCGGGGTGCCGGAAGGGACGGCATCATGATGCGTGACGACGGGGCGCTGGCTATCCTGTTATATGATGGCGCATATGCCCGTGCGCATTATGCGTTCGTAATGGCGGCAGGCGCGCTGGCCATTGGCCGTCCCGTCATCATGTTCGCGGCGGGACGCGGGGTGCATGCGCTGGCGCGTGACTGGAGCGGGCTGCATGATGCGGGTGATGATGCATTGGTGCGCGCGCGTGGGGTCGCGGGCATGGATACGTTGCGCGATGCGGTAATTGAACTGGATGCGACACTTATGGCCTGTGAAGCAGCGCTGAAACTGTGCGATCTTCCGGCGGACCGCCTGCTGCCTGGCGTGCAGGTGGCGGGTGTGCCCGCTTTTCTTGAAGCCGCCCGGGGGCGGCAGATCATAACCCTGTAAGGATCAGAGAACACGATGGCGCAGTGCGTGCGGCATGAATTCCTTGCGCGACCGGCCCGTGTGCCGTCCCGCGCCCCCGTGCGGTGGGGGTATCTGACAGCCTGTGCGGCGGTTCTGCTTATGGGTGGGGGGCATATGGATCGTGCCGTGGCGCAGGCCACGACGCACCATCACGCCCACCATGGCAAGACAGCGGCCGGCACGACATCCCTGGGCACGGCGTCCTCCCATGCCCATGCGGGTAAAGAGAAGAAAGCCCACGCGGCAGGGGGGCACCGCCACCACCATGCCGCTGCCGTGGCCGGTGCGGCGGCAGGGGCCGCGACCGGCGCGGGGGCGGCTGCCGTTGCCGGTAGTGCACAGCAGCCTGCGCCGCCTGCGCATGCGACGGCGGCTTCCGCGCCTGATACACCACCTGCGACGCTTGCGCCGGTGGATAACACCAAGGGCAGCGTGACCGGCCTGCCGCTGCCGCGCTTTGCCGCATTTCGTGCGGATGAGGTCAACCTGCGCACCGGGCCGGGCCAGCGCTATCCCATTGACTGGGTGTACCACCGTCGCGGCCTGCCGGTGAAAATCGAGCGTGAGTTCGATGTCTGGCGCCTGGTGGAGGATTCGGATGGCCAGAAGGGCTGGGTCCATCAGGCAACCCTGGTGGGAACCCGCACGTTTGTCATTCCGGGACTGCCCCCACAGGGCGATGCCCAGCAGGCAGGCCAGCCCACCGCCAAGGAAACCGATGTGATCGGCCGGGCGGATACGCGCATTGTCGGCCACGTGGCGGATGTGGCTGATGCGGCGGACATAAAGGGTGCGGTCATGCTGCGTTCGGATGCCAGCCCGACATCATCCGTCGTGGCCGTGCTGCGCCCCGGCGTGGTGGGCACCGTGCGCCAGTGTCAGGCGGGAACGTCGTGGTGTAAGGTATCTGTCAAGCAGTACAGCGGCTGGCTGGAACGCAGCACGATGTGGGGGCTGTTGCCGCAGGAGGTCATATCCCCCTCCTGATGACTGATGGAAACAGGCTGGAGAAGAAAATGCCGGATACCCCCTATCGCGCCCTGCGCCGGACCAAGATCGTGTCAACCCTGGGTCCGGCCACGTCAGATCACGCGACCATCCGTGCGCTGGCTGTGGCGGGGGTGGATGTATTCCGGCTCAATTTTTCCCACGGCACCCATGCCGACCATGCGGCCCGCCATGCCGTGATCCGTGATGTCGAGGCCGAACTGGGCCGCCCCATTGGCATTCTGGCCGACGTGCAGGGGCCAAAACTGCGCGTAGGCCATTTTTCCAATGGGAAGGTGCAGCTGAGTGCTGGTGCACGGTTCCGGCTGGACCTTGATCCCACACCGGGGAACGAGACCCGGGTCTGCCTGCCGCATCCCGAAATCATTGCCGCCGCCGCCGAGGGCAGCACCCTGCTGCTTGACGACGGGCGGCTGGCGTTGCGGGTGTGCGGGCGTGGCGATGATTTCCTTTTGACGGAGGTCGTGCTGGGTGGTCCGCTGTCGGATCACAAGGGGGTCAACGTGCCCGATGTGGTTCTGCCCATTCCCGCGCTGACGGACAAGGACCGGGTGGATATGGCCTTTGCGCTGGACCTTGGCATCGAATATGTCGGCCTGTCCTTTGTGCAGCGCCCCGCAGACGTGCGCGAAGCCCGGAAACTGGCTGCTGGCCGGGCATGGATCATGACCAAGCTGGAAAAGCCGCAGGCCATGGACAACCTGCACGAAATCGTCGCCCTGTCGGACGCGGTGATGGTGGCGCGTGGCGACCTGGGTGTCGAATTGCCTCCTGAACGTGTGCCGCTGGCGCAGAAGCGCATCATCCGTGTTGCCCGGCAGCTTGGTCGCCCCGTCGTGGTGGCGACCCAGATGCTGGAAAGCATGGTGTCCGCCCCCACTCCTACCCGCGCGGAGGCGTCCGACGTGGCGACGGCCGTGTTTGACGGGGCGGATGCCGTCATGCTGTCGGCCGAAACGGCGGTGGGGTCATATCCGCGTGAAGCCGTCGCCATCATGGACCGGATCGTGCGCAGGGTAGAGGAAGACGAGGTCTGGCGTCGCCAGATGGAAACCTCCAGCCCCGACCCCGACCATGATGTGCCCGGCGCGATTGCCGCCGCCGCCCGGCAGATTTCCGCCACCCTTGATGCCGCCGCCGTGGTGGCCTTCACGCTGTCGGGCCGCACGGCGCTGCGCATTGCGCGGGAACGGCCGGGCTGTCCCATCCTTGGCCTGACGCCGACCGATGACATCGCCCGCAGGCTGGCGGTGGCGTGGGGTGTGCAGGCGGTCTCGGTCGGGCAGGAAGCCCCCGTCCATAATATCGAAAGCGTGGTGGATCAGGCGCTGGCGGTGACCAAGGGCGATGGCTATGGCGTGGTGGGAGACGCGGTGGTGATCGTGGCCGGACTGCCATTCGGGGTGGCGGGCAGCACCAATACGCTGCGGATTGCCACCGTTAGCTGAAGCTTTTTTCAGAAAGCGTCCTGAAACGCCGCCTTGTCTGAAAAAAGGCGGCAGCCGGAAACCTCCATCTTTTGAAAAACCGTTTTCAGGCCTGTCGGTTTTCAATCAGGCTGCGCCGGATGGCTCGGCCGCGCTTGATGCGGCTGACGATCACGTCTTCATCGCCGGTGCGGATGGCGTCACCCATGGCCTGCGCATCCGCGATGAAACGGTCGAGCATGTCCAGCAGCGCCTCGCGGTTGTTCAGGAAGATGTCGCGCCACATGGTCGGGTCGGACGCCGCGATGCGAGTGAAATCCCGAAAGCCTGATGCCGCGAAATCCAGCACTTCCGATCGCGTTTCATCGGCCAGGTCATCCGCCGTGCCGCATATGGTGAAGGCCAGCAGGTGTGGCAGGTGGCTGACAATGGCGCAGACGCGGTCATGGTGGTCAACGGTCATGCTGCGCACGCGTGCGCCCATCATTTCCCATAATTCCGTAACGCGCCTGATGGCGTCGGTCGGGGTATGTCCGGGCGGGGTCAGCAGGCACCACCGGTCCTCGAACAGGGTGGCGAACCCGGCATCAGGGCCGGAAAACTCGGTGCCCGCCATGGGGTGCGCGGGAATGAAGGCAATATCGGGATACTGCGCCAGCAGTGGCGTCATGGCTTCCATGACTGTGGTCTTGACCGATCCGACCTCGCTCAGGATCGCCCCCTTTTTCATGACCGGCATGACCTGGGCTGCAACCATGGCGATCGCGCCCACCGGCACGCATATGATCACGCAGTCCGCATCCCGTGCGGCGGTGGCGGGGTCGGATTCGACCCGGTCGGCAATGCCCAGTTCGGTCACGCGGGCGCGGACCTCGGGGCTTATGTCACAGGCCACCAGCCGACGTGCGATGCGCCGGTCTTCCATGCCGCGCCGCAGGATGGAAGACCCGATCAGGCCGGGGCCGATAATGACCAGCGTATCGAACAGGGGCACGGGTTGGTCCGTCATGGTGGGGCTGTCTGTCTGGCTCTGGGTTTCACAGGGGCGCGGGAGATCAATCCCGCGTGATGTCCGTGGGCGGCGCGGGGTCGTGGATGGACACGGGGGCAACCGCCGGCGCGGTGTCCGCCTGTGTGGAGCGGCGGCGCAGGGCGCGCATTTCCATTCCCTGCCACAGCAGCAGCATGGGAATGCCGATCACCAGTTCACGCCCGCGGCGCAGCAGCGACAGCCCCAGCGAGACGGACGGCGCGATGCCGAAGGCCGAGCCAAGGGCGATATAGGCGGCTTCCTGCACCCCCAGTCCGGCTGGCACCAGGAATGACACGGACATGATGCCGCAGGCTACGCCCTCGATCGCGATGGCGCCGCTGAAGCCCAGATGCGCGCCAAGGAAGTAGTAGGCCACCCAGATCGTGGCCGCACTGCCCAGCCAGCCCACGTAATGCAGCAGTGCGCCCTGCACGATGCGGCTGGGGTGGGACCAGATGGCGTCGAAGCGTTCCTGTATGCTGTCGGCGCTGCTCAGCATCGCGTCCTGCCACTGGGCGGCCATGTTGTTCCCCAGCATCTTGCCCGCGCGCTTGAGCAGGTCGCCGCCACGGCGCTGGGTATAGACAAAGCCCGCGATGCCCATGCTCAGCAGCACAAGGCCGATCATGACCGGCCGGGCGAACGGGCTGGACTGCTGATGGGCCACCAGGCACACCACGGCGGTCAGGATGAACAGGATCTGGCCCATCACCTCCGTAGTGATGTCCACCAGATTGGCGCAGGCGGCTTCGCTGCCATCGATATGGCGGCCCTTCGTCCCGGCGAACAGATCGCTCGAACACGTGGCGCGGATGCCCAGCACCATGCCGCCCAGCTGCGAAAACGGCAGGCAGGAGGCGGCGGCGTCACGGATCATGCGCGAAACCAGCAACTGCACGAACGGAATGTCCCGACAAGCTGCGTGCCATGCAAGACCCAGTATTGCATCAACTGCAAGCTGGGCCATGACGGTCGCCATGAAGCCGGCAAACCCGATGGAGACGATGGCCTTCATGACCGAACCCGCGCCAAGCCACGCGGTGCAGCCAGTCAGCAGGGCCAGGCCAAGGATGGCCAGCAGGATGGTGAGCTTTCTCAAAAAAGATCCGTCTTGGTCTGTTGGCGTCGGGACACCGGGTAAAATTCATGCCTCAGTGGCCGGTTGTGCCTGACTTACACTACAGCAGGGTCTGGCGCCACCGGGAGGTGTCGGGATAAATGGAACGCCCGCTGGTTGCGAGTCCGTAATCGCAATCGTGAATTCTGTCCCCTGACGGAGCGATCGTTCAGACCATGACTGCCCCAACCCTTGTAACCGGTGCGACCGGTTTTGTCGGCTCCGCCGTTGCCCGTAATCTGGTGGAGCGTGGCCATACCCTCCGGCTCATGGTACGCAAGGGAAGCGACCTGACCAACCTGCGTGACCTGCCCGCCGAACTGGTGGAAGGGGATCTGTCCAGCCCCGACAGTTTCGACGCGGCGGTGAAAGGCTGCCGCTACGTATTCCATGTGGCGGCGGATTACCGGCTGTGGGTTCCCGACCCGGTGCCCATGATGATCGCCAATGTGGAAGGCACGCGCGCGCTGATGCTGGCGGCGCAGAAGGCGGGGGTGGAGCGGATTGTCTACTGTTCGTCCGTCGCGGCCCTTGGCCTGATTGGTGACGGCACGATTTCGGATGAGGAAACGCCGGTTCATGAACATGGCGTGATCGGCATCTACAAACGTTCCAAATACCGTGCCGAGCAGGAAGTCCTGCGCCTGGTGCATGAACGCGCGCTGCCTGCCGTGATCGTGAACCCGTCCACGCCCGTGGGCCCGCGCGACATCAAGCCCACGCCCACGGGGCAGATGATCCTGGACTGCGCGGCGGGCCGCATGCCGGCCTATGTCGATACCGGTGTCAACATCGTGCACGTGGATGACGTGGCCGAGGGGCATGCGCTGGCGCTGGAGCGCGGGCGGATCGGGGAAAAATACATTCTGGGTGGCCAGAATTACCTGCTGCGCGACCTGTTCGCCATGACGGCCGAACTCGCCGGTGTCGCCCCGCCGCGGATAAGCCTGCCGCAGGCCGTGATCTGGCCCGTGGCCGTGGCCAGCGAATGGCTGTCCCGTGCATTTGGCATCGCGCCACGGGTGACGACCGAAATGCTGGCCATGTCGCACAAGAAGATGTTCTTTTCCTCTGACAAGGCAATCCGGGAACTGGGCTATGCCCCCCGTCCCGCGCGGGACGCGGTGAAGGATGCGATCGACTGGTTCCGTCAGCACGGAATGCTGGATTGAGGACCCTGTCATGCTGCTGCTTGCGCTTTCCATTCTGGTGTTCGTCATCTGGCTTGGACTGATTTTCTGCCACGGCTGGTTCTGGCAGGCGGGACCGATCCTCTCCCCCGTGCGTGGCGCGCAGCTTCGGGCCGCGGACTGTCCGGAAGTCTGCATCGTGGTACCCGCGCGGGATGAAGCGGCATCGGTTGTGCCGTGCATAAGTTCCCTGCTGGCGCAGGATTATCCGGGTGAGATGCATGTCATCCTGGTGGATGACAACAGCACCGATGGCACGGGCCGGCTGGCGCGCACCATTCCCGACCCGCGCAGGCGGCTGACGGTGGTCAATGGAAAGGCGCGGCCCGCAGGCTGGAGCGGCAAGCTGTGGGCGGTGGCGCAGGGCGTTGCACGGGCGCGGGAGATGATGCCCGATTCCACGGGGTTCGTGCTGATGACCGATGCGGACATTACCCATGACCCGCGCCATGTCTCGACCCTGGTGGCCAGGGCCCAGGCCGGGAAGCTGGATCAGGTATCGGAAATGGTGGAGCTGAACTGCGCCAGTCCCGCCGAGCGCATGCTGGTCCCGGCGTTCGTCTTCTTTTTCGCGCTGTTGTATCCCTTCGCCAGCGTGAACAACCCGCGCAGCAGGGTGGCCGGGGCGGCAGGGGGCACGGTGCTGGTGCGCTGGAGCGCGCTTGCGCGGATCGGTGGAATCGAAAGCCTGCGCGGCGCGCTGATCGATGACTGCACGCTGGCTGCCCACATCAAGCATAGCGGCGGCCGGATATATCTGGGGCACAGCTGCCTTGCCCGCTCGATCCGGCCCTATCCCCATCCGGCGGATATCTGGCGCATGGTGGCGCGCACGGCCTATGTGCAGCTTGGCTATTCGCCGCTCATGCTGGTGGGAACCGTCATCGGCATGGTGCTGGTGTGGATCGTGCCGCTGCAGCTTGCGCTGTTCAGCCACGGCCTGCCGTGCCTGCTGGGGGCGGGGGCGTGGGTCATGTCCATGGCGTCGTACACCCCCACCTTGCGGCGTTTTAACCAGTCACCGGCATGGGCGCTGTTGCTGCCGGTCATTGCCGGGTTCTATACGCTGGCAACGATCGGTTCGGCGCTGGATCACCATCGGGGCCGGGGCGTGGTGTGGAAAAGCCGCGCCTATACCGAACCCGATGGCGCAATTTCGACACATATGCGCGGTGAGGGCACCGCAGCCGTAATGAACCGCAGCATGGGGGATGACGTAGGGTGAACAGTGAGGAGCGGAACGTGTGGGGCAGCGAGGATGTCTCGTCGGGCAAGGATGCCGGGGATGAGAACTTTCCCGTAGGCTCCCTGCTGATCAGCCGCAGGCTGCGTCCGCATGTCCATGCCTATTATGATTTTGCCCGCGTGATCGATGACATAGTCGATACCGACCGGCTGGATGCGGATGCCAAGATCACGCGCCTCAATGCCATGGAGGACGTGGTACTGGGCAAGCGCATGGCGCCGCAGCGGCCGGATGCGCAGACGGCGGTGCGCGTGGGCCGCACGCTGACACAGACCGGGGTATCCACTGACACCGCCACCGACCTGATCGTGGCCTTTCGGCAGGATGCGGTGAAAAACCGTTATGATACGTGGGAAGAACTGGAGGAATACTGCCGTTATTCCGCCAATCCCGTCGGTCGCTTCCTGCTGCAGCTGCACGGCGAGGACGCGGGCACGTTCGGTCCGTCCGATGCGCTGTGCACCGCGCTGCAGATCATCAACCACCTGCAGGACTGTGCCGATGACCTGCGCAACCTGGACCGCTGCTACCTGCCGCGTCCGTGGCTGGAGCGCGAGGGTGTCAGCGTGGATGACCTGCGCCGTGGCCATACGCTGCCGGGAATGCGGCGGGTGTTCAATGCGCTGCTGGACCGGGTGGATGAACTCAACCGGCATGCGGCGCTGCTGCCCGGACTGATCCGTGACCGGCGCATGCGCATGGAGGCGGCGGTTATCGTGGGTCTGTCAAGGCGTCTGGCGCAGCGGCTGCGGGTGGAAGACCCCATTGCGCGTCGCGTCAAGCTATCGCGCATGGATGTGGCGCGCGCGCTTGCGGGAGCCATGCGCACGCTGGTCTGATGGGCGCGATTTTGTCCTTGGTCGTGATTGCCGCTAAGAACAGGCGGAACTGAAATTCGTAAAGTGAACGGAACACGCGGGAATGGGTTTTTTGCGCGCGCGGCATGATGAGGCCCCGGTACTGGGCTGCGATCCCGCCGATCTGGCCGAGGTGGAGCAGATCGTGGTGCGGTCGGGCACGTCCTTTGGCAAGGGAATGCGTATCCTGCCGCCCGAACGGCGGTATGGCATGTATGCGGTCTATGCCTTCTGCCGTCTTGTCGATGATGTGGCCGATGATGAAGGCGAGCCGGACGACAAGTGCCGCAGGCTGGAAGACTGGCGCGCCCGCATTGCCCGCCTGTATGCGGGCGAGGCGTGTGACGGAATTGACCGCGTGCTGATGGCGACAATCCGTCGTTTCGACCTGCGCCAGCAGGACTTCAATGACGTGATCGACGGGATGGAAATGGACGCCCGTGGTCCCGTCGTCGCGCCGGATGAGGCGACATTCGACCTGTACTGCGACCGCGTGGCTTCCGCCGTGGGGCGGCTGTCGGTGCGGGTGTTTGGCGATGCCTCGACCCATGCCGATCTGGTCGCCTACCATCTGGGGCGCGCGCTGCAGATCACCAACATCCTGCGCGACGTGGCGGAGGATGCGCGTCTGGGCCGGCTGTACCTGCCGCGTGAACTGCTGGAACGTTTCGGCATAACGCCCGAGCCCGCCGCCGTGGTGCATGCGCCCCGCCTGGAACAGGTGGGGCGTATCCTTGCCGGTCGCGCGCACGACCATTTCCGTGCAGCCGGCCGCGCCATGCGGCTGTGTGACCGCACGGCCATGCGGCCCGCACGCGTCATGGGTGCGACCTATGCCGCCATTCTTGCCGCACAGGAACGGCAGGGGTGGGGGACGCCGGAAAAGCGTGTCTCCCTGTCCCGCCCGCGCAAGGTGCTTGTGGCGCTGCGCGCGCTGGTGGCCTGACCCATGCCGGGACATGTCCATATTGTAGGTGGCGGGCTGGCCGGGCTGTCGGCGGCGGTTGAGCTGGCGGGTGGCAGCGAGCGTGTCAGTGTGTACGAGGCCGGTCCCGCCTGTGGCGGCCGGGCACGATCCTATCTTGACCGCCAGCTTGGCTGCCGGATCGACAATGGCAATCACCTGCTGCTGTCGGGTAACCCGGCGGTGTACCGCTATCTTGGCCTGATCGGCGCGCAGGATACGCTGGTGGGGCCGAAGCGCCCGGTTTTCCCGTTTGTGGACCTTGCCGACCGGCTGCGCTGGACGCTGGACCTGTCACGCGGGCGGGTGCCGTTATGGGTGCTGTCAAAACGCAGGCGCGTGCCCGGCATGCGGCTGGCGGAACTGCGCGGCCTGATGGCGCTGATGGAGGCGACGCCCGACATGGTGGTGTCGGACTGCCTGCAGCCCGGCAGCCTTGCCCGCAGGCTGCTTGAACCCTTTGCCATATCCGTCCTCAACACCATGCCCGATACCGGCAGCGCCGCCCTGCTGGGCGCCGTGGTGAAGGAAAGCCTTGCGCGGGGGGGACGTAACTGCCTTCCCCGTTTTCCGGCGGTCGGACTGTCGGAAAGCTTCGTGGACCCGGCACTTGACCACCTGTCGGTGCTGAAGGCCGAGGTGCGGACCGGCAGCCGTGTCAGCGCGGTCGAGATGGTCGATGGCAGCGTTGCCGCCCTGCATGTGGGGGATGAACGGATTGCGATGGGGCCGAATGATACGGTGATCATGGCGGTGCCGGCACCCGTGGCGGCCAGCCTGCTGGCGGCCGACCTGCCGGGGTTCAGCGCCCCGGATGAGTTCGAGTCGATCCTGAACGTGCATTTCCTGCTGCCCGATGCCCCGGTGCTGACCGGCGGGCTGGCCCAGGCCCGTTTTATCGGGGTTGTGGGCGGTATCAGTGAATGGGTGTTCGTCAAGGATCGGATCCTGTCGGTTACGGTCAGTGCCGCCAACCGCTATGCCACGCGCGACCTTGATGAGCTGGCAGCCATTATCTGGAACGAAGTCCGCGCCGCGATCGACCCGGCCGCCACGGCGCCCCTGCCGGTTGCCATGCCACCGCTGCGTATCGTGCGTGAAAAACGCGCGACCTTTGCCGCGACCGTGCAGCAGGACCGCCTGCGGCCCGGCACGCGGACCATGGCGCCCAACCTGCTGCTGGCGGGTGACTGGACGGCAACCGGATTGCCCGCCACAATCGAGGGCGCAATCAGGTCAGGTGCCGCGGCGGCGCAGGCTGTCCATGCCCGCAGGAATACGCCGGGCCGACCGGAACAATGATGTACGGATCTGCAACAGGCCCCCGTCATGACACGGGGAACATGGAATAATGGCAAAGACACCCGAGACGACGACCACAGCATCCCGCGCCCGCAAGACGACAGCAACACCCCGCCGGGCGACCAGACCCCGTGTCGCACCGGATGCCCCGCTGGACCCGGCCGATCTGGACCAGGCGGTCACGCGCGCGCATGCGGCACTGGGCAAGCGGCAGGCGGATGACGGGCACTGGGTCTTTGATCTGGAGGCCGATGCCACCATCCCGGCGGAATACGTGCTGCTGGAACATTATCTGGACCGCATTGACCCCGCGCTGGAACAGCGGATCGGGATATACCTGCGCCGGATACAGGGCGCGCATGGCGGCTGGCCGCTGTATCAGGACGGAACGTTCGACCTGTCGGCGTCGGTCAAGGCGTATTTTGCCCTCAAGGCGATTGGCGACAGCGTGCATGCGCCGCACATGGTGCGCGCACGGCAGGCCATCCTTGACCATGGCGGGGCGGAGCGGACCAATGTGTTCACCCGTATCCAGCTTGCCCTGTTTGGTGACGTGCCATGGGACGCGGCCCCCGTCATGCCGGTCGAGATCATGCTGCTGCCGCGCAGGGCGCTGTTCTCGGTATGGAACATGTCCTACTGGTCGCGCACGGTGATCGCGCCGCTGCTGGTGCTGGCGGCACTCCGCCCCACTGCGGTCAATCCGCGCCGGGTGCATGTGCACGAACTGTTCGTGACGCCGCCCGGAAAGGTACGGGACTGGATTCGCGGGCCATACCGCTCCGTCTGGGGGCATGTGTTCCGCTATGCGGATGCGGTGCTGCGGCCTGCTGAACGCCTGATCCCCGAAAAGACGCGGCGCAGGGCCATAAAGGCGGCAGTCGATTTCATCGAGCCACGGCTGAACGGGCTGGATGGGCTTGGGGCCATTTACCCCGCCATGGCCAATACGGTCATGATGTTCCGCGCGCTGGGCATATCCGATGACGACCCGCGCGCGAAAGCCGCGTGGGAGGCGGTGCAGCGCCTGCTGGTCAATCAGGGCAAGGAAACGTACTGCCAGCCCTGTGTCTCCCCCATCTGGGATACCGGTCTGGCCGGTCATGCCATGATCGAGGCCGCATCCGGTCCCGGCGGCATCGCGCCGGAGGAGACGAAACGCAAACTGGCGACTGCCGCAAGGTGGCTGCGTGAACGCCAGATCCTGAACGTCAGGGGGGACTGGTCCATCAACCGTCCCGATGTCCGGCCCGGTGGGTGGGCGTTCCAGTACGCCAATGATTATTACCCTGATGTGGATGACACCGCCGTTGTCGGCATGCTGCTGCACCGCGACGGTGACCCGGCCAATGCGGAGGCGATTGCCCGCGCGCGGGAATGGATCATCGGCATGCAGGGCAGCAATGGCGGCTGGGGCGCATTCGATGTTGATAACAGCCGCGACGTGCTCAACCACATTCCCTTTGCCGACCATGGCGCACTGCTTGACCCGCCCACGGCGGACGTGACGGCGCGCTGCATTTCCTTCCTCGCGCAGCTGCGTCAGGTCGAGGACCACGGCGCGATCGAACGCGGTATCGCCTATCTGCGCAGGGAGCAGGAAAAGGACGGATCGTGGTTCGGGCGCTGGGGCACCAATTACATCTATGGCACGTGGTCCGTGCTGTGCGCGCTCAATGCCGCCGGGATGCCGCATGGCGATCCCATGATTATCCGTGCGGTCGACTGGCTTCGTCGCCACCAGCGTGCCGATGGCGGCTGGGGCGAAGGCTGCGAGAGTTATGAAGGCGGTGCGCATGGCGACTATAAGCAGAGCCTGCCCTCACAGACCGCATGGGCCGTACTGGGCATGATGGCGGTCGGCCTGCGGGATGACCCGGCCGTGGCGCGGGGCATTGCCTGGCTGGGCCGCACGCAGGGCAGGAATGGCGAATGGAAGGAAGAACCCTATAACGCCGTCGGTTTTCCCAGGGTGTTCTACCTGCGCTACCATGGTTACCGGCAGTTCTTCCCGCTTCTGGCCCTGGCGCGGTACCGGAACATGCAGCTGAGCAATTCCGGCCGTGTTGGCTATGGTTTCTGACTGGGGGCGGTAACAATGTCTGATAGTGTATCTGTGTCCCCATTCTCCCGGCTGGGTATCGTAGTGGGGATGGAGGCGGAAGCATCCCTGATCCGTCCCTTCCTGCCCACGGCCCGTTTCGGGTTGAGTGGGGCCACCCTGTCCGGTGCGCGACAGGCTGTGCTGGATCTGGTGGAAGGCGGGGTGGATGCGCTGCTGTCCTTCGGGCTTGCGGCGGGGCTGGATCCCGCGCTCCGGCCCGGGGCGGTGGTCATGCCACGTCATGTCATGGTCAATGGTGAACGTCTGGCTGCTGCTCCCGCCCTGCTGGACTGGTTGGGGGCGGACCGGGCGGATGTCATCAATGGCGATCTGCTGCATAGCGACGTGATTGTTACCGCAGCCACGCGCAAGACGGCCCTGTTCCACCAGACAGGGTGCGTGGCGCTGGATATGGAAAGTGGCGTGGTGGCGGAAATGGCTGCGGCCCGGCAGGTGCCCTTTGCCGTCATGCGTGTCGTGTGTGACCCGGCGGACCGGACCCTGCCGCCTGCCGCGGTTGTGGCGCTGCGGCCGGATGGCAGTCTGGCGGTCGGGGCGCTTGTGCGCAGCATTGTCTGCAACCCGTTCCAGATTCCGGCGCTGATCCGTGTGGGACGGGATGCGGGGCAGGCGCGTGCGGCGGCAAAGGCGGCGCTGGAACGGCGTTTTTCCTGATCCGGGCAGGGGCCGCCATAAGTGCGGGCAGGAATGACCGGACGTGTGGCACGCGGATGTGATATGCGTTGCCATGGCAGGGCAGCCGTGCGCGGGGGCGCGCCTGTTACGGCGCGATTGAATTAACCGTTTGATTTACATTTGTTTTTGGCGTGATTCGGGTCAATGTACCCATGCCTGATGGATGCAGCATGCGGGATGCAGCCCATTATTTCGCTTCCTTGAAGCCTGCTGCGATGTAGGCAATTGATTCGCATCAATGTCACGAATGGCAGATCAGCGTGACATATTGCCGGTTGTAAAAAACAGGGGGGAGACAGGCATGACACGCGCTGTGCTGGCACTGAATGCAGGATCATCCAGCCTGAAGTTCGCCCTGTTTGCCATTGAGCCGGGGGAAACGGCGGCCTCCCCCAGCCATCGTATTGCATCGGGGGAACTTGAGGGAATCGGCATCCATCCCCATTTCGTCGCCCATGATGCAGCAGGCCGCGTGCTGGTGGATGAAAAATGGGCCCCCGTCGCCGAGGGGGCTAAAGATGCGGCGCATCATGGCCCCATGGCAACCCTGATGGAATGGGTGGGCAGGCAACTGGGTACCGTGGACCTCATGGCGGTTGGCCATCGCGTGGTGCATGGCGGTCCCGAATTCATTGCCCCCGTGCGGGTCACCCCGGATATTCTGGCCCGGCTTGCGGCCCTGACCCCCTTCGCCCCGCTGCACCAGCCCGGCAGCCTTGCGCCCATCCGCGCGCTGCTGGACCAGCATCCCGACCTGCCACAGGTCGCGTGTTTCGATACCGGTTTCCACCATACCCTGCCCGCGGTTGCGCAGGCGCAGGCCCTGCCGCGGGATTACGCCGACCGGGGCGTGCGACGGTACGGGTTCCATGGGCTGTCATACGAATACATTGCGTCCGTTCTGCGCGCACGGGCGCCACATCTGGCGCAGGGGCGGACAATTGTCGCGCATATCGGCAGCGGGGGCAGCCTGTGTGCCCTGCAGGCCGGGCGCAGCATTGATACCACCATGGGCTTTTCAGTGCTGGATGGCCTGGTCATGGGGACACGGTGCGGGCATCTGGACCCCGGCGTCATCCTGTACATGCTCAAGGAAGAAGGGCTGGGTGCGGCGGAAATCGAAAATATCCTCTACCATCGCTCCGGGCTGCTGGGGGTGTCGGGCCTGTCGGCGGATATGCGCGACCTGCACGCCCATGCCGGGGTCAGCCCGGAGGTGACGCAGGCGCTTGACCTGTTCGTCTATCGTTTTGCCCAGCAGGCCGGCGGCATGATGGCGGCGCTGCAGGGGCTGGACGGGCTGGTGTTTACCGCGGGCATCGGGGAACATGACGCCTTGATCCGCGCGGCGATCTGCGAACGGCTGGAATGGGCGGGTGTCCGCCTTGATGCGCAGGCCAATGCCGCACACCATGAAATCATAAGCATGCCGGATAGTGCCGTGGAAGTGCGGGTCATCCCCACCGATGAGGAAACGACAATCCGTCGGCATGTGCTGATGTGTCTGTCCTGAACGCAGGCCGGACAGGGATAGAATGTCTCGGAAGGAACGGAAATGAGTGAAACTGCATCCGCAACACCGCTGTCCGCAGCGGATGTCGCGCTGTTCAACAAGTGGTGGCATGCAGCAAACTATCTGTCGATTGCCCAGATCTACCTGCTGACGAACCCGCTGCTGCGTGAACCGCTGAAGCTGGAACATACCAAGCCCCGGCTGCTGGGCCACTGGGGCACCACGCCGGGCCTGAACTTTCTGTACCTGCACCTCAACCGCATCATCCGTGAACAGGATCGCAGCATCCTGTTCGTGGCGGGGCCGGGCCACGGGGCGCCGGGGGTGGTGGCGAGCACCTATCTGGAAGGCACGTACAGCGAGTATTTCCCCGAAGTATCGCAGGATGCGGACGGTCTGGCGAAGCTGGTCAAGCAGTTCTCCTTCCCCGGTGGCATTCCCAGCCATGCGGCACCCACCACGCCGGGTTCCATCAATGAAGGTGGGGAACTGGGGTATTCGCTGTCTCATGCCTATGGCGCGGCGTTCGATAATCCTGACCTGGTCGTAGCCTGTGTCGTGGGCGATGGCGAAGCCGAAACCGGCCCGATGGCGACATCCTGGCACAGCAACAAGTTCCTGGACCCCAAGACTGATGGCGCGGTCCTGCCGATCCTGCACCTGAACGGCTACAAGATCGCCAATCCGACCGTGCTTGCCCGTATCCCCACCGAGGAACTGCTCAGCCTGTTCCGGGGCTACGGCTATGACCCGATCGAGGTGGCGGGCGATGATCCCGACACCATGCACCAGAAAATGGCCGTGGCGATGGACACGGCCTTTGCGAAGATTGCGGACATCCAGAAAGCCGCGCGCGAGAAGAACGAAACCGCGCGTCCGGCATGGCCCATGATCATCATGCGCACGCCCAAGGGCTGGACCTGCCCCAAGACGGTGGATGGCCTGCGCACGGAAGGGTACTGGCGCGCCCATCAGGTGCCCATTACCGACATGACCAACCCGACCCACCTGAAGCTGCTGGACGAATGGCTGCATAGCTACAGGCCGGAAGAACTGTTTGACGAAAACGGTACCCTGATGCCGGAAATCGCGGCGCTGGCGCCCAAGGGTGACCGCCGCATGAGCGCCAACCCGCATGCCAATGGTGGCCTGCTGCGCCGTGACCTGCGCCTGCCGGATGTGACGGATTATGCCGTGACCGTCTCCTCGCCGGGGCATGAACTTGGCGAAGGTACCCGCGTACTGGGCACGTGGCTGCGTGATGTGATGAAGGCCAACCTGTCTGCCCGCAACTTCCGCGTGCTGGCGCCTGATGAAAACAACTCCAACCGCCTGAACGCGGTGCTGGACGTGACCAACCGCGCATGGAACGCCGAGACCTTCGATTACGACGACCATCTGGCGGTTGATGGTCATGTGATGGAAATCCTGAGCGAGCACACCTGCCAGGGCTGGCTGGAAGGGTACCTGCTGACCGGTCGCCATGGCTTCATGTCATGCTATGAGGCGTTCATCCACATCGTGGATTCGATGGTCAACCAGCATGCCAAGTGGATCAAGCAGGCTGATGAGGTCTCATGGCGCGCGCCGATCGCATCGCTGAACTACCTGCTGACGTCACATGTGTGGCGGCAGGATCATAACGGGTTCAGCCATCAGGACCCCGGTTTCATCGACCATGTGCTGAACAAGAAGGCGAAGACGGTGCGGGTGTTCCTGCCGCCTGATGCCAACACCCTGCTGTGCGTGGCCAAATCATGCCTTGAAAGCCGTGACCGTGTGAACGTGATCGTGGCCGGCAAGCAGCCCGAGCCGCAGTGGCTGGACATGGATTCCGCCATTGCGCATTGCGCCAAGGGCATCGGGATCTGGGAATGGGCCAGCAATGACAAGGGCGGTGAACCCGACGTGGTCATGGCCTGTGCCGGTGACGTGCCGACAATCGAAACGCTGGCAGCCGTACAGTTGCTGAATAAACACCTGCCGGACCTGAAGATCCGTGTGATCAATGTGGTTGATCTGCTGACCCTTGAATCGAAGTCCCAGCACCCGGATGGTCTGGATGATTTCGTGTTCGACAGCCTGTTCACCACCGACAAGCCGGTGATCTTTGCGTTCCATGGCTATCCTGCGCTGATTCACAAGCTGATCTACAAGCGGACCAACTGCCGCAACTTCCATGTGCATGGTTATCGGGAAGAAGGGTCCACCACCACGCCGTTCGATATGACGGTGCGGAACAACCTGGACCGTTTCCATCTGGTGCAGAACGTTATACGGCATGTGCCGGGGCTGGCGGCCAAGGCGGCGTATGCCAACCAGGCCATCAGTGACAAGCTGGTTGAGCACAAGCGTTACGTGGCTGAATATGGTCAGGATCTGCCGGAAATCCGTAACTGGCGCTGGTCATAAGGCGTCAGGTTCCTCAGGGTTCCGGAAAGGGGAGGGCAGTAGTGCCCTCCCTTTTTTTTATACTGGCGTCGGGATAACCCGGCATGCCGTCTTTTTTCCGGAAGGAGGCGATTTCCGAAGTTTTTTGAGAAAAGATTCACCAAAAACGTCTTCATGATTTGATGTATATTTCATGCGCAGGTGCATGAGGCAGTATTCATGAATAAAAACGGCATGAAGGAGACGTTTTCATCTGTACGAACGTAATCAGTTGGGCCAGTCGTCAGGAGCAGGAGCAGGAGCAGGAGCAGGAGCAGGAGCAGGAGCAGGAGCAGGAGCAGGAGCAGGAGCAGGAGCAGGAGCAGGAGCAGGAGCAGGAGCAGGAGCAGGAGCAGGAGCAGGAGCAGGAGCAGGAGCAGGAGCAGGAGCAGGAGCAGGAGCAGGGCTCGGCTGCTGCCCCTCTGGAGCTGCTGGCGGTTGTGTCGCTGCGGAGGTTGGGGTGTGTGCAGGAGCCGAGGTTGAAGATGATGTGATGCCCGCAGGTGGGGATGCGGTCGCGGCAAGGAACTGGGCGAAGCTGTCCTGAATCCTTTGCGCTGCTGCCGGATCGGACAGCAGGGCATTGGGATCGGACGAGTCCACGACAATGACCCGGTCGCCTTCCAGCGGAGAAGGGATGTGGTTCGCCCCCAGCAATGCCCGCACGGCGCGGGCTTTCTGCGGATCATCCTGTTGCGTGATCAGGTCCAGCTGACGGTCCAGCAGGCCGTGACGGTCAATGAAGCTGTTGACGCGCGCGGGAATGCGGATGCACCCCTCGGAATCCGCCTGTCCCAGTCGTGCTTCAAGGAAGGTGGGATCGGTTGCATGCATTTCCAGCCGCACGACCGCCACGGCTCCCTTACGGCGCCAGTCCTCTGTCGTCTGCCAGCCGAAATCCCATACACGCATGCCTTTTTCGCCGTTGCCGCGAATGCCATGCTCGTTTTTCGTTCCCTGGGCGCGATAACCGTAAATCTGCCCGTCATTGAAGAATATGCCGGCGGGCGTGCGGAAATGCTCTTTCCGGCCCGGCCTGCCCGTGCTGACGGATACCATGCCAAGCGGTACAAGCCGGTGCGCGGCCGGGTCCGTCAGTACGATCCACATCAGCTGAACGGCGGGCGCGCGGTCCACAATCAGGACGATTTCCTCATCCTGCGGCCATTCGGCGGTATGATCGAGTATATCCGTCGCCAGCGTCATGGCGCGCTGGGTCTGGCGTGGGCGGGGATGGATCGCCTGCGTGCCCAGTTCCTGCTGTATGTCATGCTGTAGCATGATTGCGGCATCAGGCAGGGCGGTGGCATGGGCCTGCATGGCTGCATCTGTCATGAATACGGTGATCAGGGGCAGGGCACGGAACCAGATCAGGCGTAGTGGAAGCGTCATGCAGGCGGCGTACCTTGGGCAAGAAAAGACAAGCGCATTCTTATACCGTATTTAGGTCTGCCTGCGCAGGGTGGCGGCAGGCCGCCCACGGCATGGCCTCCCTGCATGAACCGCCCCGGGTGCGGTGAAGGATAAACCGTCTGGAGGAATGGAACCGGGGGTTCGCTAAGTATAAACCGAAATCCCCCTTTCCTCTTTGTGGCATATCGGGTTTCCCGTCATGGTCCATATGCGCGGGATAAGGGCCGTAATGGTCAGTTGCTGGCAACAAGTTCCACGGCAGCCAGGGAACAGGTTGCGTCATATGACGTAGGGGAAGGCTGGGCGAGATAGGCCAGCCGTTTTGCTTCCGTGCGGGCCAGATAGACCACGTCCAGGATCAGCCCGCAGGTAAACGACAGGGCTGACAGGATGATAAAACCTGTTGCCAGGAGTGCAGTGGGAAGACGTGGAACAAGCCCCGTATGAAGCCAGCCGATAATGACCGGCATGCCGGCCATAAGGGAAAGACATAACAGGACCACCGCGACAGTGGAAAAAAACACCAGAGGCCGTTCGAGCTTTATGAGGTTGAAGATCAGGGCCATGATCCTGAACCCGTCTTTCCATGTGTTTAGCTTGGATTGTGATCCTGTCGGCCGTTCGAAATAGCGTGTCCGGATTTCCCCGATCGGCATGCGGAGATCGAGGGCGTGAATGGAAAATTCCGTCTCGGTTTCAAACCCGCTTGAGAGAGCGGGAAAGGATTTGACGAAACGGCGTGAGAATACCCTGTAGCCGGACAGGATATCCGATATCCTTTTTCCGAATACGGATCTTACAAGCAGGGTAAAGATCTTGTTGCCCAGAACATGTCCGGGCCGGTAGGCCGTCGTGGCGGTACTGACGCGTGCGCCATTGACCATATCGAGGCCGTTGCTGGATGCCAGCGCAAGCATTTCCGGTGCTGCAGCGGCATCATAAGTCGCATCCCCATCCACCAGAATATAGAAATCAGCGTCAATATCCGCAAACATGCGACGGACGACATTTCCTTTGCCCGGCATGCTTTCCCGGCGCACGATGGCGCCGGCATCCAGTGCCCTTCGGACGGTATTATCGGTTGAATTGTTGTCATATACATAGACAACGGCATCCGGCAGATATTTCCTGAAATCGGATACAACCCGAAATACGGTTGTTTCTTCATTGTAGCAGGGGATAAGAACCACGACAGACAGGGTATTCTTATTTTTTCTTGAAATAAAATCCGTCATGACAATCCAGACATTAACAGGGAAATGCTTCAGTAAAGGAGCGTAAGGCCCACTATCGTGAAATAAACATGGTAAGATCAACTATGGACCTGATATAGCCGAACAGATTGATAAAAAAAATACCATGAATTTAATTCATGTTAAATTTTGATTACGCAAAGATAAAATAAAATAATAAACATATTAATTATATACCAAACGTAATTTCATAAGTTAAAAATTTTATTGTTGGATATATCAACGTGTGCAGTCTGGATATTTTACTATGTGGAAATATAAACCATTACGGTATGGAGCGCAGGTTTCGCCATGAAACTGTGTTTTTTGTGATGGATAATTCACACAGACCAGGTAAAAAATTGTGGGCAGAGGCATAGTGAACTGCTCTCACTGCAATATCGGTAACGCCGGGAACTCCATCGTAAGGTGAACTGAAGTCCCAATCCGGGGGATTGAAGGTGGAAAATCCCATAGGGGTCGGGATCTGTGCCAGCTCTGAATACAGCATGGCAAAACTATTGCCATGATAAAGGTCGTATCCACTATCCGGGACGGCAGGCGGTGTGTCTGCTACCACGAATGTCTTACATTCGGCGGGTTTATCTGGAACGCTGTCATAAAGCGCCTGCTCCCTGTTCAGGGAGAGACCCAGAACAGGAGAGAAATTCACCTGTTCACAGACAACAATGAGCAGAAGGACGGTTGTCAGCACATATTGTCTGCGTTGCAGAAGGAAATCGCAGGCAAGTGAAAGTGCAATACATAATGGGAGGGTTTCATACAGGAAAAACCGACTGACGACCCGCAATCCTTTTGCGCCAGGCACAAGATGGAAGACCAGTTGCCACAGTGAAAGTGGCCCGAGCTTGAAACAGAGCAGCAGGATGATAATATTCGTAACCGAAAATATCAGCCATATTGTTCTACTGTAACGTGCTGTTCCATATCGTGTGCCTGCCCAGGCACCCCAGAAAGCCAAGGCAAGGGTAACAGGCGGAAATCCGACCAGAAGTTCACTGAAATGATAAGGCGTGCGCAGTACAAGGTCTCTGCCCACTCCCCATTGCCCAAGCTGGTTGAGAACGGAAATGGCCAATATGACCCCTCCGTTCCAATGTCCTATGTGAAGTAAATCATAAGGATGTGGCAGATAGGCATAGGTTTCTTCCCATGAGTGCATGCCGGTTTCGCGGGCTTTGCTTAGGTATACGTAAAGGAACGGAACCATGAATATAATAAAAGAAGATAGTAGAATGAAATAATATGGGTACAACTTGATTTTTTCATTGAATGCAGATTTTATGTTTCCTCGAATGCATGAAATCGTGTAAATTGTCACCAAAAGTATGCAAATGGAAAACACAAAGAACCACAGGATATAATAACCTGTCATGAAACATGCAGCACATAATGCACTACAGCACAACGCATAGAGATAAGAACGTTTTCGATTTCCAGAAATATAATTTTCACGTGATATGTAGAAAAGAATGATCAATGCTGGCACGAAGTATATCATTAATATCTGGATATGATGAGCAGAATTTATCCATATATTATTTGATGTTAAAAATATAAATGAACCAAATATTGATGAAATAAATTGAAAACTAAATACGGTGCGACACATGATATAAAAAAGACAGAATCCGATAACATGAAGAAAAATACCGGTCACATCATTGGAAATGAATGGATTTTTTGTGAAAAATTGACTTATGCTATATAAAATACCAAATAAAAAGTACCCATCATTATATCCAAGAGTTTTCAGATATGGGAAAAAGTATTGGGTGGAACTCCATGTTTCACCATTGAAGAAAACATTTTTCCAATGGTGTAATATGGAAATTTCTATAACCGTATCGTAATCATCTCCAAACAGAACAGAGAACTGGTTTATGATTTGATACCGGTAGCAGATGACCAGTGACGTGAGTATGGCGACGACCAGAAAGGTTAGTTTCTGGAGTGCATGCCTCTGGATAAACCTACTCACGTTTCTCTCCATATTGATTTTTATCTTTCGATGTGCATCGCAAAATTACAGACTCTTGGCAATCAAATATCTGAATTGAGAGTAAAAGGATTTCTTGATTAATTTATTATATTTTCGATAAAATATTATACTATTTATTCATTATAAATAACAAAATAATGTTCTGGGTGGTGATATTTATTGCGGTTTCTGGCTGTATATTTTTTGGAAATCCATTGATTTTTGCACAGAATTCGTAATTGGAAGGTGAATATCATAGCAGGATGGATAAGTGACCAGAATGACGTGGAAGATGAAACGCTACTGACCTGATTGATGAAAAACAGAAGTGTAGAGCAGCACCTTTTGTCCTGATACACCGCCATAATCGGAAATGGACAGCTGTTTTTGTAAGATGATCAATACCCGCAGTATCCTGTTTGCTTAGGCGGTGGTTGGAAGATACTACTGGTTCATTCTGAGCGATGAGAGGCAACCGGCTACTGTGTCCGCAGTCTGATATATTGTTTCCGGTCCCAGATCAGTTATGAAACTGCAGGACGTGAAACTAACATGTCTGATGGTGCCAGTGACAGGTTGGGATCAGGGCATCCCACGCAAAAAACCCGAAGATCACTAATCATACGTGCCAGATTGTGCTTGATCTGTTCACTTTGCCCCTTGGCTTTTGCCGCGGATGCCAGATGTCTGCTTCTCTTGAGACGAGCAGGAACGCGATAACGAAAATAGTAATCAGATTGTTTTTGAATAAGCTCCCCTCTACTCCTCATACGAGGGCTCCGGTGGAGCAGGGTGTGTAGCAAATCCAGACCTGATTGCAGGAATCTATAAATTATAAATTAAATCAATGTGTTGCGTGGTGCGAGCTGCGGGACTCGAACCCGCACGCCCTGTTGCGGGCGCAAGATTTTAAGTCTCGTGCGTCTACCATTCCGCCAAGCTCGCATGTGCTGACCTGTTTAGCATATGCGTGACACAGGACAATCATCCGGCATGATTTTATTGAATTAAGTGAACATATCCCTTTCTGCGGATCGCAACGGTCTGCTGCTCCCTATAAAGGGCTGAAGCCTGTCATTCTGGCAGTGCACGACAAAAGTCATGCCAGCAGGTCACATTGCGCCTGTCCGGGATGCTATGGGCATCTGTTCTTTCCCGTATCTCTGCGTTACTTCGCAAAGACATCTGACGTTTTACATAAAACTGAAGTTAACAGGTTTGAGACCCTTTTCCCTGCCCCTGTCGCGGATAAAACAGACAGACGCAGGGCTGGGGGGCATGCCCTGCCGGCCACACGTTATATGGGCCAGCTGGCAGAAAGGTTTTACTGCTGGAAGGCGCGTGCCAGAATATTCTGTTTTTCCAGCGAGACAGGCAGGGTGGTGTTGGTCAGGGCAATACCCTGCCAGCCCGCGCCAAGTGCCGTATAAAGGTTGATGGCGTCCTGCAGGCGTTCCAGCCGTGCCATGGCCTCCGCATTCTGGGCGTTCAGGGTCGTGCGTTCGGTTGTCAGTACTTCCAGGAAGCCGACCAGACCGGCAGCATACAGCTTGCGTGCACGCTCGCTGGCCAATGCGCTGTCTTCCGCAGCCTTGGCCAGCAGTTCGGTGTGTTCTTCATCATCATGCCATGCGGCCATCGCGTCCTCGACTTCCTTGAAGCCGTTCAGGACGGACTGACGATAGGCCAGTCGGCTGGCTTCGGCCGCAGCCTGTGCCATGCGGATCTGGGAGGTATATTTGCCGCCATGCATCAGCGGCAGCGAGGCCATCATCAGGAACTGCCAGCTCATGCCCCCCATCTGGAACACCTGATACAGGGCCGATGCATTGGGGTTGAAGTTCAGCGGAATGGTGAAGTTCGGATAAAGCTGGGCGACGGCCACGCCAATGCGTGCCGTGGCTTCGGCATAGGTACGTTCGGCCTTGCGGATGTCAGGACGGTTGGCAATGACCATGGACGGCAGGGTAGACGGGAATTCCGGCACCGGCGGCAGCGGCCTGGCCACCTTCAGTTCCAGTTCCGATGTGCCGGGCATCTGCCCCATCAGCACGTCAATCGCATGCGTGATCTGGGAGATGTGGGTTTTCAGCGGCTCACGCGCCGCCGTCTGCGAATCCAGCTCCGCCTTGGCCTGTGCGATCTGCATGGTGTTACCCACGCCTTCCAGGTACAGGCGGTTGGTCAGGTCATAGGCATCCTGCGCCACATGGATGTTGTTGTTGGCGATTTCCAGCCGCAGCTGCTGGTCACGCAGCATCATGTAGTCACCGGCCAGTTCGGACAGCATCATGACCATGACGGCGCGACGGTCCTCGATCGATTCCTGCACCGCGCGGTTTTCAGCTTCCACGCTGCGGCGAATTCGACCGAACACATCAATCTGCCAGCTGGCACTGAAGCCATAGCCCAGATAGGCAGCCTGTGGCTGCTGGGTGGGGTTCGTACTCGGACGTAGCGGCCAGTTGTCGATATTGACCGAATACCGGACATTACCGGCAGATGCCTGCGTATCGACCTGCGGATACCACTGCGATGCCTGCACGTCGCGGATCGCGCGTTCGGCCATGATCCGCTGGCCCGCGACCTGCAGGTTGTAGTTCCCCGCGATCGCCTTATCCACCAGCTTGTCGAGTTCCGGATCCTTGAAGAGGTGCCACCACTCCTTCAGTTCCTTGTTGGTCTCCTCGATCTCTTCCTTGGTGGCGGCGTGGTCGTCCTCGGTAAACTTGGCCGGGGGTTTCATCCGGTCGGGCTGGTAGCGGGGGCCTACCGTGCAACCGGCCAGGAAAATGGCCGATGTCAGGAACAGGCCGGTCCGGCGGGTAACTGCGTTGATGTTCATGATCGTGCCCGGAGCCTTACAGGTGGTCTTGCAGCCATGTCGTCAGACGGCCGCGTTGGGTACGGGACTGGGGACCGACGCTGATCGTGGCGGTCATGCCGGCCGCCAGTGTCACGCTGTCAGGCACATGGTCCAGGTGGATACGGACCGGGATACGCTGCGCCAGTCGGACCCATGTGAAGATCGGGCTGACATCCTGCAGCCCCAGCCCGTCGGGCCTGCCATTCTGGTCGTTGATACCGCGGGCGATACTGACGACATGGCCGGGCAGGATGTCCTTGTAGCCCATCAGCTTGACACGTGCCTCGTCCCCCACGTGCACGCCCCACATCTTCGTTTCCTCGAAGTAGCCGTTGACCCAGTAGGAATCGGCATCGATCACGGCCAGTCGCGCATGACCTTCGGTGACATAGTCGCCCACCCGCAGGTTCAGGTTGGTGATGTTGCCGTTGACCGGGGAATACAGGATGGAGCGCTGCAGGTTCAGCTTGGCCAGATCCAGGGCCGCGCGCGCCGCGTCAACCGACGCGATCTGCGTTGCCACGTTCGAGTTGAAGACTTCCTGTTCTTCCGCCGATACGATGCCACCCAGTCCCATACGGCGGCGTGCGTCATTCTGCTTGAGCTTCAGGTCCTCCAGCGCGCCGTCCAGACGGGCCTGTGCCTCGCGGATGGCCAGGCGGAAACGTACGGGGTCAAGCACGAACAGGGGGTCGCCCCGGTGCACGAACTGGTTGTCGACCACGGGCAGCTGCACCACCGTTCCTGATACTTCCGGCGCCACGTCCACGACATAGACGCGAACACGTCCGTCACGTGTCCAGGGGGCGATCATGTAGGTGTCCCACAAGGTGACGCCCATGACGGCGGCCATTATCACGACAGCCAGAGTCAGGACCACACGGATCAGGGTGCGAAGGAGTGGCATGGGGATTTCTCGAACCTTCTTGGGACAGTCAGATGTACAGGATCATCAGGCAGAGGACGCAAGTGTATAGCGCAACCTCAAACAGGGCGAGATGCCAGAACCATTTCATTATGCCGCACCACCATAACAGTGATCGCAGCAGCATGGTGACGGGCAGCGCGGCGACGGCATAGACGACAATCGGTGCCATGAAGACACCGAAGAGGTTGAATTCGCTCAGCATCAGGCGGTTCTCATTCCGAACGGTCCCGTTGAAGGAGAAGCAGGCGCGGGCAGGCCATCCCTGTCCGCCGCTATCTGTAGCCGACCAGACGCATGGAAGAAACCGGCAAAGGGAACAAACCGCACGGATGTCGCATCCCCAGCCGGGGACGTCTGCCATGCGGCGTGCGGCATCGGGGAAGGGCGGGGGGAAAGAAGGATCATGCCTGTTCCCCGGCTGGCGTGCTGGCACGCTGGCACAGGTTGGCTTCGATCCGTTCAAAGACGGAATAGCATGCCTGCAGCTCCGGCGTGGAGATGCCCTGCAGCAGGCGGTTGGATACGGCTTCGACCGCATGGCGGACCTGACGGGCGGTGCGTTCGCCCTTTTCCGTCAGGCTGACCAGTTTGGACCGTTTGTCTTCGCTGTCGGGGGAACGGAACACCAGGTCGCGGCGTTCCAGTACATCAAGCAGGCGCGCAACGGACGGAGCTTCGATTTCGAGGGCGCGGACAAGGTCGGTCTGGCGCACTGGCGGGGGCAGCAGGCCAAGGTACAGCACCGGCCGCCATGTCGCTTCCGTCAGGCCGTATTCGTGCAGGTCACGATCGACCTGCCGACGCCACGCGGCGCCAAGCCGGGCGAGACGGCGACCGAACGACAGTTCCTTCTCGTTGCGCTCCAAATCGGACATTCTGTTCCGCCAGCATGGACATACAGTTATTAAGCATACAAACCATTTGCGTGCTTAGTATCTTCGTAAGCTGCACGTTTCCAGAAAACGACAATGTGAGCCAATGCAATTTCAGCATGGATACTATCTGGCAATGACGTAGATCATTGCCAGATAGTTCGGGCCGGCGGTCCGGGCGGGTTATTTCCCGCGGCCTGTCATGGCCCTGAACAGGTTCCACACCGCCCGGCCGGTATGGCGGGTCAGCGGACCTGCAACCGTGGTGGCCACGGCGGACAGGGCAACGGTCTGCCGCAGTTCGTTCAGGGCGTGTTCACGTGCGAATCGCACGCGGATCTCTTCCGGTGTCATATAGGAGCGCCGGCCCATGACCAGCCCCATGATGACCACCACAAGGTCTGCACCGAATACGGTGGCGGCCGAACCAAGGGCGCTGAAGCCCAGTGTCTGGTAACAGAAGGCCCACAGCAGCCCATGGCCCGAAATAACCGCAAAGAAGGCAAAGATGGCTGCCACAACCAGGAATGCGGCCTGACGACCAAGACGGATCGCCATCAGCTTGCGTAGGGTCAGTTCCCCTTCAATGATGGTTTTGCCGATTTCGCCTATTCTCATGATGCTCGCGTATCCTCTGGTTGCAGCAGGCTAGAAAGCCTTATTTCGTTGCGCGGCCAAGAAAATAGCCGATCACCGAGAAAATGGCGATAGCAACAAGCGAACGAGCGCGTGAACCGCTCTTCTTGGGTGCGTGTTCCGCAAGGTTTTCACGTGCCTGGCCCGCCAGCTGCTCGGCCTTGCTGGCAACATCGTGCAGGGCCTGTTTGCCGTGCGTGTGCAGCAGCTTTTCGATGTGACCCTTCAGGGCCTGCAGGTCTTCTTGCGTGACGTGCTTGATTGTTTCTGTCTTGCTCATGATCGTTTCCTTTGGGACGAATGAAGTCAATAACCCTCTGGTAAGGAGGCAACCATTGCTTATAACGCGTTATCTCCCCAGTCAGGTTTCTGTTATCGCATGTCTCCTTTCTCCATACGGCTGGTTGTCAACGCGCTCCGGGCCTTTTCCGGTGCGCCGGACCTGTCTTTTTCCGCAATGGCGGGTACGTGCCTGGCGGTTGTGAACGACCGGGCCGACTGCCTGCGGGTGCTGGCGGACATGCTGGCGGGTCACGCCCCCACCTTCGGGGGACAGGTCACGGTTGACGGTGTGGACGTGACTGCCGCGCCACCGGGGCAGCGGTCCTGCGCGCTGGTGGGCTGGCGTGACCCGCTGTTTGCCCACATGACGGTTCAGGCCAATCTGGCCTTTGCGCTGCGGGCGCGTGGCGAGGGGCCGCACGCCGTGGCGGCACGCGTGCGCGCGGCGCTTGCCCTGCTGGGGCTGGACGGGCTGGAACAGGCCCGCCCCGACACGCTTTCGCCCGAGCAGGCACTGCGTGTCATGATCGGGCGGGTGCTGGTGTTCGAACCGCCCGTGCTGGTGCTGGAGGACCCGTTCACGCCCCTGCCGCCTGCGGCCCGCGTGGCCATGCGGCGGCTGGTTGGTCGACTGGTGCGCGCGCGTGGCCTGTGCGTGCTGCTGCTGACGCGTGAGCGTGAGGACGCGCTGCTGCTTGGTGACATGATCGGCTACATGGACGGCATGGAGATCGTACAGCTTGGCACGGCGCTGGACCTGTTCGACCGTCCGGCGTGCGACCGGGTGGCCACCGGCTTTGGCCATGCCAACAGCCTGACGGTGCGGGTGGCCGGTGTCGAGGACGATGTGGCCGTGGCGCACCTGCCCGGTGGCCTGCCGGTCGAGGCCATGGCCGCCCCGGGGGTGGAGGCGGACCAGCTGGCCACGCTATGCATCCGGCCGGACCGGATCGCGGTCATGTTTCCCTCGCGGCCCGGCATGGTGGGGGGCGCCGATCCCGACGGGCCGCCCGTGCTGGAGGCGACCCTGACGGACATGCGCCAGATGGGCGATCACGTGCTGCTGCGATTCCGTCTGGCGAATGGGGAGGAACTGCTGGCGCGCCGTCCGCCCACCGCGGCCCTGCAGCGGGTGACGGCGGGGCAGGTGGCCATACTGGCCTGGCAGCCGGGGCAGGCAATTGCCTTTCCGTTCCGGGGTGAAATGGGGTAGCGTCCGGCATCCTTTGCCCATGCCTGAAAGGACTGTTTCCTGTCCGTGTTCCAGTTTGCGTTCCGTCCCCGTGTCCGTGCCGCCCTGTCCTGCCTGCTGGCGGCCGCGTCCGTCCCCGCCGTGCTGCCTGCCCCGGCGGGTGCGGCGGTTCCCGTGCGGCACAGGGCCGCGCTTGTGGTGGCCAGTACGGAGTCGCAGCTTGGACAGGCGCAGGATGCGGCCTTTCTGCAGCCGTTTGCGCGCAGCGCCCGGCAGCCGGTGGTGCGCAAGGCATGGAACGGGTCGCTGGTGGACCTTGACGCGCACGGCCTTCATGCGGGACGCGCGGGCACATGGTCGCTGGTCTTTGCCGAGGACAGCACCATACGCGCCGCCTGCGTGGGGGAACTGGTCATCCATCTGGCCGGTAGCGCCACCAACCCCGATGGGTGTGGCGTGCCGGGGCTGACCGCGCAGGTGGTGGTGGCATGGGACCAGACACGGCACAGGTCCGCGCCACGCTGGGCCGATTTCTGGGATATCGTACGCTTTCCCGGCAAGCGTGGCCTGCGTCGCGACCCGCGCACCACGCTGGAAATCGCGCTCATGGCCGATGGCGTGGCACCGGGCGATGTCTATAACCAGCTGGCTACCCCGCAGGGTGTGGACCGGGCCTTTCGCAAGCTGAGCCAGCTTCGCCCCTATATTACGTGGTGGTCCACCCCGACGGACGCCACCAGCATCCTCGAACGCGGGCAGGTGTTGATGAGCAGCGCACCCGACGATGCGGTGCACAACATTTCCGTGCGACACAGGAACACGATCGGCATCAATACCGACATGGCGCTGTCCTATGGCCTGTCATGGGGCGTGGTGGCGGGGCAGTCGGCCTTCCGGCTGGGGCAGGCGCGCAACCTGCTGCATTTTATTGTCCAGCCCGCGCAGCAGGCCGCGTTCCGTGTCCGCTATCCCGCCGCCACACCACCTGATACGACGCACCCGCCCGTGGCGCTGCCGGTGGATGTGCAGTTCTGGCAGGTACATTATCCCGCGCTGTCACAGCGCTTTGATACATGGTTGCGGGATGCGGGCTGATGCTGCCTGACCTTGGTATCCGACCGGCTGGTCTGCTGGGGGTGGACGGGGCCTGTATCGCGCTGGGGCTTGCGGTGGCGTGCGGGCTGGTGGTGGCGGTGCATGTCGTGCTGTACCGCGCGTGGCCGGCATGGTGCGTGCTGCTGCGGGGCATGATGCTGTCCCTTGTGCTGCCGGGGCTGGGTCTTGCGGTCTGGTGGCCGTGGCTTGCGCATGGCAGCAGCATGGCGGGATGTGTCATGCAGGGGCTGTGTCTCGCCCCCGCCGCGATGTGGCCGCTGCTGCGGGTGCTGGACCGGATTCCGCCGGGCCTGTCGCGTACGGCCAGCGGGCTCGGGGCGGATGCGAAAATGCGGCTCCGGCTGCTCTGGCTGCCGCTGCTGGGTCTGCCGGTGGCGGGGGTGGTGACATTTTCCCTCGGCATGATCGTGCTGTGCGCAATGGCAGCGGTGGGCGGCCAGTAAGGTTTTATGGATATGATACGGCAGGACCACGACCATGACAGATGATACCCCGCCATTCTGGGAAACGACGCCCCTTGACCAGATGTCTTCTGCGCAGTGGGAGTCGCTGTGTGACGGGTGCGGGCGGTGCTGCCTGCACAAACTGCGCGAGGACGAGACGGACGAAGTCCTGTTTACCGATGTCGCCTGCCGCCTGCTGGACACCACATCATGCCTGTGTACCGATTATGAACATCGGCAGCGCCGGGTGCAGGACTGTATCAGCCTGACGCCCGAAATGCTGGCGGATATCGACTGGCTGCCACCCACCTGCGGATACGTGCTGGTGCGTGACGGGGAACCGCTGCCATGGTGGCACCCGCTGGTGTCCGGCACCCGTGATACGGTGCATGAGGCAGGTGTGTCCGTAAGTGGCCGGGTAATCAGTGAACGCAGGGCGGGCATGCTGGAAGACCATGTGGTTGACTGGCCGGGCGAAGCCCCACGGGACGCATTCTGCCGCACGCGTCCGCCCCGCCGCTGATAAAAGTAGTAAAAGTTTCTGGGTGCCCCCTTTTTGGAAAAGGCGACGTTCTCTGAAGCTTCGTGAAAAAAGCTTCACCATAAACTTCCTTTATGAATTGAGCAGGGTGTTTCTTGGGTGGACTTCTGAAACAGTCTTTAACGGCAGGGATGCGGTGACAGCCGGAACGGAGGTCGTGCCGATTGCATCCGGGCGGGTCACGGTAGGCTGGCGGACATCGGTCCGGGCGCGGCGTATTTCCATGCGGATCGATCCGCGTAGCGGGCATGTCATCATCACCCTCCCGCGCGGGGCACGCAGGGCGGATGGGCTGGCGCTGCTGCGGGCGCATTCCGCATGGGTGGCGGCGGGGCTGTCGCGCCTGCCACCGCCTGTTGAACTGCACCATGGCGGCCATGTCGTGCTGGATGGGCAGCGTTATGAAATCCATCACTGTCCCGATGCGCGGCGTGGCGTATGGCTGGAAGAGGGACGGTTGCATGTCAGCGGGGCGGAGGAATTCATTCCCCGTCGTGTCAGTGCCTATCTGCGCGCGCAGGCACAGGCCCTCCTGCCCGCCCGCCTGCGCGCGCAGGCCGAAACCTGTGGCCTGAAACCGACGCAGGTCAGGCTGCGTGATACGAAAAGCCGGTGGGGCAGCTGTTCATCCGATGGGTCGATCATGCTGTGCTGGCGGCTGGTCATGGCCCCGCAGGAGGTGCAGCACTACATCATCGCCCACGAACTTGCGCATCTGCGGCACATGAATCATGGGCCGGATTTCTGGCTGCTGGTGGACCGGCTGACCCCCCACCGGCGTCAGGCCGAAAAATGGTTGCATGACAATGGTGCCAGCCTGCACCGGATCGCTCCGGCCTGATGGATCATAATGAACGTTTTTCGGAAGCTTTTTTCAAAAAGCTTCCGAAAAACGCTGCCTTTTTGAAAAAAGCAGCGTCCAGGAAACTGTTGCCTGTTTTTTGGGGAAATCCCTTACGCAGTGAACTGTTCGGTTATGATCCGCTCCGACAGGCTCTGCCCCGGATCGAACAGTACGGTGGTCTGCAGTTCCCGCGCTTCGCTGATTTCAACAGAAATCACATCGCGCACTTCGGTAAAGTCAGCCACGGCGGCCACGGGGCGTTTGTCGGTTTCCAGAATATCGAAACAGACCTGCGCGGTGGAAGGCAGCAGCGCGCCACGCCACCGGCGCGGACGGAACGCGCTGATGGGGGTCAGCGGCAGCAGGTTGGCCGATAGCGGCACGATTGGCCCGTGCGCGGACAGGTTGTAGGCGGTCGACCCCGCGGGCGTGGAAATCAGGACGCCATCGCATATCAGTTCGGGTAGCCGCACGCGCCCGTCCACTCCGATACGGATTTTCGCCGCTTGCCGTGTCTGGCGGAACAGGAACACGTCATTCAGCGCAAGGGCATGGATGCATCTGCCATCCATTGTCGTGGCTTTCATGCGTAGCGGGTGCAGGATGGCGGTCTGGGCCGTGGCAAGGCGGGTGGGCAGGTCATCAGGCACGGCGGGGTTCATCAGGAATCCCACCGTCCCGCAGTTGATGCCATAGACCGGTAGCGGGCGGCCCAGCGTCGTATGCAGCATTTCCAGCATGAAGCCATCGCCGCCAAGGCAGATCAGCGCGTCTGCCTCATCAGGCGGGCACTGCCCGTACTGTTCCACCAGTCGCTCCAGCCATTGCTGCGCGCTTTCGTTGGGGGCGGCGGCAAAGCTCAGCTTCGTGGGAAGGTACCCATCGGTCCAGCCGGGGTACGACATGTCATTCATGGGGTATGGATGGACAGGCGGTGATGCGCCATAACCGGCATGCGTTCACGGATGCTGTCGGTTACCGTGTGGTCAAGGCGCGCCGTGCTCCACCCCGGGCCGTCCGAAACCTGGGCTACGACGGTGCCCCACGGGTCGATGATCATGGAATGGCCGTACGTGCGGCGCTTCTGGCCGTTTTCATCTGTATGGGTGCCGGTGGTGCCGCAGGCGACCATCCAGCACTGCGTTTCGATCGCGCGCGCGCGCAGCAGCGTTTCCCAATGGGCCAGCCCCGTTTCCACCGTAAAGGCGGCAGGCACCAGCAGTACGTTCGCCCCTCGCGCCCGCAGTGCATGGAACAGGGCGGGGAAGCGGATATCGTAGCAGATGGCCAGCCCCGCCGTCAGGTCCGGCGAAAGCGGGGCGGTCACGATGTCGGAACCGGGTTCGTACGTATCGCTTTCACGGTA
The DNA here is from genome assembly GCF_018491655.1 of Komagataeibacter oboediens. Taxonomy (NCBI): domain Bacteria; kingdom Pseudomonadati; phylum Pseudomonadota; class Alphaproteobacteria; order Acetobacterales; family Acetobacteraceae; genus Komagataeibacter; species Komagataeibacter oboediens. The sequence continues at coordinate 351,956 of NZ_JABLUU010000002.1, forward strand.
CCCCTCGCCACCGGGGGTGGTGACGTCAAACAGGTGGATCTTGCGATAGCGCGCGCGCTCGCGCCCCTTTGCGTCAAACAGCAGGGAGGTGTTGAACAGCCTGTCGCCATGTCGTTCCCCTATGGACCCGCCATGGACGATCACGCCATGATCGCGTGCGATATCCGACAGGAACCGGTACAGCCGCCCCGCTTCCCCCGCGCCATCGGGGGCGGGCAGGGTTTCGGCCGCCGCGAACTTCATGTCCCGTGTTCCGCCAAGGCAGCTCCACATTTCGGGCAGCATGACGAGGTCGGGCTTGTCCGCGCTGATGGCGGCGGTGATCAGGGCGCGGGCATGCTTGATATTTTCGGGCGCGGATGCGCCGGGCGCCATCTGGATGACAGTGGTGCGCATCAGGACAGGTACTCCGTGGGCATTGCGCCCCGACCATAGGACAGGCAGGCCTGCAGCCGCAACCGGTATGGCCGGATCGTGCGCCCTGTTAAAAGCCGTGGCGGCACGATAGGATGCAGCCGGACTTCATATTGAAAAATCAATGGCGCATTCCTCATCTTCCCGAACTGTCATCTTCGCGGCCCTTGGCGGCAACCTGCTGGTGGCGGCAACCAAGTTTGCCGCAGCCTTCATGACCGGCAGCGCCTCCATGCTGAGCGAGGCCATCCATTCCCTGATCGATACCGGCAATCAGGGGCTGCTGCTGGTTGGCATGCGCCGCGCGACGCGTCCCGCCACTGCCATGCACCCGTTCGGTTTCGGGCTGGAACTGTATTTCTGGACCTTTGTGGTGGCGCTGCTGATTTTCGGTCTGGGGGCGGGCGTATCCCTGTATGAAGGGATCATCCACATCATCCATCCGCAGCCCGTGGCGCACGTTCTGGTCAATTACGTCGTGCTGATGGCCAGTATCGTGTTTGAAGGCTCGGTCTGGCTGATGGCGCTGCGGGCGTTCCGCAAGGAAGGCAAGGGGCGCCGTGGCTGGGTCGAGGCCGTGCAGATGAGCAAGGACCCTACCGTCTTTACCGTCCTGTTCGAGGATACGGCGGCACTCAGCGGCCTTGGCGTGGCGCTGCTGGGCAATATTCTTGCCGAATGGCTGGACATGCCGGTGCTCGATGGCGTGGCCTCCATCATCATCGCATGCATCCTTGCGGTGACGGCTACCTTTCTTGCGCGTGAATCCCAGTCCCTGCTGACGGGTGAAGGGGTGGCGCCGGAGGTGCTGGCGGCATTGCGGCGTATGGCGCTGGCGGCCAGCGGGGTGGAACGGCTGAATGAAATCCGTTCCCTGCATTTCGGCCCGCGTGACGTGCTGGTGGTGATCAGCCTCGATTTCCGCAACGACATGACGGCGGGACAGGTGGAAGTCGTGGTCAGCGCGCTGGAACGCCAGATCAAGCAGGCCTATCCCGAAGTGACACGTGTCTTTATCGAGGCACAGGACAGCCGCACCCAGCCCCCGGGCACGGCCGACAGCGGCAGCATGCCTACGCCGTGACGAATTCGTCCGCCCGGTATCCTTGCGCGAACAGCAGGGTGCGCAGGGTGGTTTCATTAACCTGACTGGTGATTTCGCGCCGCACGGCGGGCTTGGCATGGAAGGCGATGCCCGCACCGGCCACGCGCAGCATGGCAAGATCGTTCGCGCCATCGCCCGTCGCCATGGCATCACGCATGTCCATGCCACCTTCCGCCACCAGACGGCGCAGGTGCGCAAGCTTGGCGTCCGGCCCGAGGATGGGCTGCCCCACCGTGCCCGTCAGCTGGCCATCCGTATCCAGCAGGGTGTTGGCATGGTTTTCATCAAAACCGCACAGCGCCGCCACCCTGCTGGTAAAGAACGTGAACCCGCCCGATACCAGCGCCGTGCGTGCGCCATTCGCCCGCATGGTGCGCACCAGTTCCACCGCGCCGGGATTGAGTTTCACGTCCTGCCACGCACGTTCCAGCAGGCTGACGGGCAGGCCGCGCAGCAGGGCGACACGTTCGCGCAATGCAGATTCGAATTCGATTTCCCCGTTCATGGACCGCCGTGTGATGTCGGCAATCTTTTCCCCGATCCCCGCATGGGCTGCGATGTCATCCAGTGTTTCGCAGCTGACGATGGTACTGTCCATGTCGGCCACCAGCAGGCGCTTGCGGCGGTTGTCACGTGGCGTTACCAGCACGTCCAGCCCGCGTCCGGCAAACACGGCCCGCACGGCCCCGATGTCTGGCTGCACCCATGTCGCGGGGGCATTGCAGGCGATTTCGACCGCTTCCCCTTCCGACAGGGTGACGGGAACATCACCGCGCACCAGATCACGCGCGGCATGGATGTCAACCTGCGTGAGGGATGTGGCGCCACGGTTGGCCACCAGTACAAGGGTATGGGAGAAGGAAGAGGAATCAGCCATGGGGTCCGGGTATATGACAGGTGTGAGACAATGACACGCCCCCCGTCCGGGCGGGCGCGCGTGGCGGTGATCGTGGCGGGTCCGACCTGTTCGGGCAAGTCCGCACTTGCGCTGGCGCTTGCGCGGCAGGTGAATGGCACCATCATCAATACCGATTCGATGCAGGTCTATCGCGACCTGCGTATCCTGACAGCCCGCCCCGACGCCACCGAGGAAGCCTGCGTGCCCCATGCGCTGTACGGCGTGTTGCCCGCGGCCGAGCCCGGCAGTGTCGCATGGTGGCGCACGCAGGCCATTGCTGCGGCCCATGACGCATGGGACGCGGGCAGGGTGCCGGTCTTCTGTGGTGGCACGGGCATGTATTTCCGCGCGCTGACCGACGGGCTGGCCGATATTCCCCAGCCGCCTGACGCGATCCGCGCACAGGCGCGCGACATGGTCGATCGCCTTGGGCCAGAGGCCGTGCATGACATGCTGCGCCAGCGTGATCCCGAAACCGCCGCCACCCTGCGCCCGACCGACGGGCAGCGCATCGCGCGCGCATGGGAAGTGCGTGAGGCCACCGGCCATGGGCTGGTCTGGTGGCGGCGTGAAGCCGTGCTGCCGCCGCTTGGTGCGCATTTTGTCGCCATACGCCTGCATCCGCCACGCGATGCGCTGCGGGCCGCCATCGCCCGCAGGTTCCATGCCATGCTGGACCATGGCGCCGTGGCGGAGGTCGCCCGCCTGCTGGCGCAGGACCTGCCCCCCACCCTGCCGGCCATGCGCGCACACGGCGTGCCGGAACTGGCTGCCGTGCTGCGGGGTGACATGGACATGGCGGCAGCAGCGGCGCAGGCGATCCGTCTGACCGGGCAGTATACGAAACGGCAGGCGACATGGTTTGCCCATCACGCGCTGGCGGCGGAGGTGGACACATTTTTATATGAAAAACGGTTTGAAAAATGCGATGTCGCGCAACAAATGGAAAGATCGAGTAATAAAATCATTTCTTTTGTTATTAAGCGCATTGACGCGGGCCAAGGCTTTCCGTAAACCCGGCCCCGGGATTTCGCCTCATGCGGCTGGCCGGATTGTTCCGGCGGCTTCGGGCGAAGGAGCAGGAACATGAACGCAGCATCGCACCAGACAGACCTGAAGCCTCACGCCGCCGGCACGGATACGACCGTCCTCAGCGGTGCGGAAGTGCTTCTGCGCGTATTGGTCGAACAGGGGGTCGAGGTTATTTTCGGCTATCCCGGTGGCGCGGTCCTGCCCATTTATGATGCGCTGTTCCGCCAGAACGCGATTCGCCACGTGCTGGTCCGCCATGAACAGGCCGCCGTTCACGCAGCCGAAGCCTATGCCCGGTCCACCGGCAGGGTGGGCGTGGTGCTGGTCACCAGTGGCCCCGGTGCCACCAACACCGTGACCGGCCTGCTGGACGCCATGCTGGATTCGATTCCGGTTGTGTGTTTCTCCGGTCAGGTGGGCGTGCCGCTGATCGGGACCGACGCATTCCAGGAGGCCGATACTACCGGCATCACCCGTCCGGCCACGAAGTACAATTATCTTGTCCGTCGGCCCGAGGACGTGGCCCCGTGCGTGCATGAGGCCTTTCATATCGCGCGCAGCGGCCGTCCCGGCCCGGTGCTGGTTGACCTGCCCAAGAATCTGATGGTCGGCCCCGCCCCCTACAGTGACGCGCCGCGCGTGCCGCATCCGTCCTATCACCCGCAGACCGAGCCGGGACGCGACGTGATCGCCCGCGCCGTGGCTGCCATGAAGGGCGCGCGCCGCCCGCTGTTCTATACCGGCGGCGGCATCATCAATGCCGGGCCTGAAGCCTCCACGGCACTGCGTCGGCTGGTGGAAAAGACGGGTTTTCCCTGCACGTCCACGCTCATGGGGCTGGGGGCGATGCCCGCGGGCGATCGCCGCTTCCTGGGCATGCTGGGCATGCATGGTACGTACGAAGCCAACATGGCCACCCATGGCTGTGACGTGCTGATCGCGCTGGGGTCGCGCTTTGACGACCGGGTGACCGGGCGGCTGGATGCGTTTTCCCCCGGGTCATTCAAGATCCATGCGGATATCGACCCCAGCCAGATCAACAAGATCGTGCCGGTCGATGTCGGCATCGTGGGGGATGCGCGACGTGTGATCGAGATGATGCTGGAGGAATGGGACTGCACCCCCGCCAATACCCGCCAGCCGATCGATGTCGCGCAGTGGTGGCACCAGATCAGTGAATGGCGGAAGATCGACAGCCTCGGCTTTTCGCAGGACATGGCGCCTGACGCGATCATCCGCCCGCAATACGCCATCCGTCGCCTGCATGAACTGGCGACCGCCACGGGGCGTGATACCTATGTCTCAACCGAGGTGGGGCAGCACCAGATGTGGGCGGCCCAGCATTTCGGCTTCAGCAAGCCCAATCGCTGGCTGACCTCGGGCGGGCTTGGCACCATGGGTTATGGCCTGCCGGCCGCCGTTGGCGCGCAGGTGGCGCACCCCGATGCGCTGGTGATCGACATCGCGGGGGAAGCGTCGACGCTCATGAACATTCAGGAACTGTCCACCATCGCGCAGTACCGCCTGCCGGTTAAGGTGTTCATCCTGAACAACCAGTACATGGGCATGGTGCGGCAGTGGCAGGAACTGCTGCATGATTCGCGCTATTCCGAAAGCTATAGCGCGGCGCTGCCCGATTTCGTGAAGCTTGCGGAAAGTTTCCATGGACGCGGCCTGCGGGCGACATGCGTGGGCGAACTGGATGGCGTGATTGCCGACATGCTGGCCCATCCGGGTCCGGTCGTGGCTGATATCTGCGTGGCGCAGGATGAAAACTGCTACCCCATGATCCCGTCGGGGGCGGCGCATAACCAGATGCTGCTGGGCCCCGATCAGGACGACGAGATCAGTGCAGAAGGCCGCATGCTGGTCTGATCGCCCGTCCGCCCCGGTGGCGTTCCCGCCGCCGGGTGCCTTTCCGTCCTTCCTGCCGGTATGCAGCCTGCGTGCCGGCGTCTTCAGCAGTCAGGAAACACCATCATGACCACGCAGCAGGAGAGCCCGGTCTCCGCGGTCATTTCCATTCAGGTCGAAAACGAAAGTGGCGCGCTGGCGCGTGTCATCGGCCTGTTTTCCGGTCGTGGGTACAATATCGAAAGCCTGACCGTGGCCGCGGTTGATGAAACCCGCCGCCAGTCGCGCATCAATATCGTCACGACCGCGACCCCGCGCGTGCTGGAACAGATCCGCGCGCAGGTGGAACGCCTGGTGCCGGTGTACCGGGTATCGGTCATGACGGCGGCGGACCCCCACGTCGCGCGTGAAATGGCGCTGGTCAAGGTGATCGCCAGTGGCGAACGCCGTGCCGATGCCCTGCGCATTGCACAGGCTTTCCGCGCCCATCCCGTTGATGCCTCGGCCACTTCGTTCGTCTTTGAACTGACGGGTGCGACCGACAAGCTCGATGCCTTTATCGACCTCATGCGTCCCCTTGGCCTGGCCGAGGTGTCGCGCACGGGTGTCGCCGCCATCGCCCGTGGCGCGGCAATCCTGTAAGGGTCGCGTTTTTACCTGATCGATTCGTCTATCATTCCCAAGGAGCAAGACCATGCGCGTCTATTATGATCGCGATGCCGATGTGAACCTGATCAAAAGCAAGAAGGTGGCCATCATCGGTTACGGCAGCCAGGGCCATGCCCATGCCAACAACCTCAAGGACTCGGGTGTGACCGACATCGTTGTCGGCCTGCGTCCCGAATCCAAGGCCGTCGCCAAGGCCGAAGCCGCGGGCTTCAAGGTGATGACCCCCGCCGACGCCGCCAAGTGGGCTGACGTGGTGATGGTGCTGACCCCTGATGAAGGCCAGGGCGCGCTGTACAAGGAATCGCTGGAAAAGAACCTGAAGCAGGGTGCCGCCCTTGCCTTCGCCCATGGTCTGGCAATCCACTTCCGCATCATCGAAGCCCGTCCCGACCTGGACGTGTTCCTGATCGCGCCGAAGGGCCCGGGTCACACCGTGCGGTCCGAATACCAGAAGGGTGGCGGCGTGCCGTCGCTGGTGGCCGTGGCCCAGAACGCTTCGGGCAATGCGCTGGAAATCGCGCTGTCCTATGCATCCGCCAACGGTGGTGGCCGCGCGGGCATCATCGAGACGACCTTCAAGGAAGAAGTCGAAACCGACCTGTTCGGTGAGCAGGCCGTGCTGTGCGGTGGCCTGGTCGAGCTGATCCGCGCCGGGTTCGAGACGCTGGTCGAGGCGGGTTATGCGCCGGAAATGGCTTACTTCGAGTGCCTGCACGAAATGAAGCTGATCGTGGACCTGATCTACGAAGGCGGCATTGCGAACATGAACTACTCCATCTCCAATACGGCGGAGTATGGTGAATACGTGTCCGGCCCGCGGGTGATCACGCCGGAAACCAAGGTCGAGATGAAGAAGATCCTGACCGACATCCAGGACGGCACCTTCGTGCGTAACTTCATCCTGGAAAACCAGTCGGGCAATATCGGCTTCAAGGCCACCCGTGCCCGCAACAACGAGCACCAGATCGAGAAGGTAGGCGAAAAGCTGCGCGCCATGATGTCGTGGATCGGCAAGAACAAGCTGGTCGACAAGGCCCGCAACTGATTTCATGACCGGGATCGGGGGTGGCATGCCATTCCCTGTTTCCAGACGCCAGCCGGGATTACCCGGCTGGCGTTTTTTTTATGTCGGCTTTTCCTGTCGTTGCCTGCATTTGCCGTGACATGTCCCTTGCCCCGGTGTCACCATGCGCGCCGGATACGAACAGCAGGAGCACCGTACCGTGACGGATTACGTGATTCCCCCCTACACCCTTCCCGTTGTACCAGTGGAGGGGAGTGCGGGTGTCTTTCCCGTCCGGCGGATATGGTGCGTGGGGCAGAATTACGCTGCCCACGCACGCGAAATGGGCAGCAATCCCGAACGGTCCGAACCTTTCTTCTTTTCCAAACCGGGTGATGCGGTGGTGCCGGGTGGTGGCCTGCTGACATTTCCCGTCAGTACGTCCGACCTGCACCATGAAGTGGAAATGGTGGCCGCGATCGGGCGCGAGGGAGAGGACATCCCGGCGGAAAAGGCGCTGTCGCATGTGTACGGTTATGCCGTGGGCCTGGACATGACCCGGCGTGACCTGCAGGCGGCCGCCAAGAAGGCGGGGCGCCCATGGTCGCTGGCCAAGGGGTTTGACCAGTCCTGTCCCATTTCATCCATTGTTCCCGTATCGGTTTGCGGTCACCCCGAAGGCGGCGCCATTACGTTGAGCGTGAATGGCGAATCCCGGCAGAAGGGCGATCTGGTGGAAATGATCTGGTCCGTGGCCGAGATCATTTCCTGCCTCAGCCGTTTTGTGGCGCTTGCGCCTGGTGACCTGATCATGACCGGCACGCCTTCGGGCGTGGGGCCGGTCCGGCGCGGGGACGTGCTGCATGCGACCTGCGCCAGGGTGGGGGAACTGAACGTGACCTATACCGCCTGAATACCCGCGGCGCGTGTTGTTGTGCCATGCGCCAGTTGTTGGGAGACTGTTTGAAAACAGATGGTTTTTGGGTGCTGCCTTTTTTAGAAAGGCGGTATTCCGTGAAGCTTTTTGGAAAAAACTTCACCCGAAACGTCTTTCTGGTTTGCAGGCAGGCTTTTCAGACAGTCTCAGGATCTCTTCACGCAGAAGGATTGAACAGACATGCAATACCGTCAGCTTGGCCGTTCGGGCCTGCGGATTTCCGCCTTTACGCTGGGAACCATGACCTTTGGCGGCAAGGGTGATTTTGCCAAGACGGGTGACACTGACCTTTCCGGTGCGCGTCGCCAGATCGACCTGTGCATTGATGCCGGGATCAACATGTTCGACACGGCTGACATCTATTCCACCGGCGTGTCGGAAGAAATCCTTGGCGCGGCCCTCAAGGGCCGCAGCGACGACATCATGGTCACTACCAAGGCCCGTTTCCGCATGGGCACGGGCGCGAATGACGCGGGCCTGTCACGCTATCATCTGGTCAGCGCGTGCGAGGCCAGCCTGAAGCGGCTGGGCCGCGATCATATCGACCTGTATTACCTGCATGAATGGGATGGGCAGACGCCGCTGGATGAAACGCTGGAGGCGCTTGATACCCTGACCCGCGCGGGCAAGATCCGGTATGCGGGGGTATCCAACTTCTCGGCGTGGCATATCATGAAGGCGCTGGGCACGGCCGAACGCAACCGCCTGATCGCGCCGGTAGCGCAGCAGATCTATTATTCCCTGCAGGCGCGCGAGGCGGAATACGAACTCCTGCCCGTGGCGGTGGATCAGGGCATTGGCGTGCAGGTATGGAGCCCCATGGCCGGTGGGCTGCTGTCGGGAAAATACCGGCGTGGCAAACCCCAGCCGGAGGGCACGCGACAGATCGAGAAATGGGGCGAACCCCCTGTTTACGATATCGAGAAACTGTATGACGTGGTGGAGGTGCTGGTCAGCATTGCCGAATCACGCGGTATCTCGGCAGCACAGGTGGCGTTGGCATGGGTGGCGCAGCGCCCGGCGGTGACATCCATCGTGATCGGCGCGCGGACCGAGGCGCAGCTGATCGACAACCTGAAGGCGGCGGACCTGACCCTGACGGCAGAAGAAGTCAGCCGTCTGGATGACGCCAGCGCGCCGCCGCTGATCTACCCGTTCTGGCATCAGGCCAGCACCGCGTCGGACCGTCTGTCGGCGGCCGACCTTCTGCTGCTTGGTCCCGCCATTGCCAGAAAAGGCAAATAGGCCAGCTGTTTGTGTCCCTGCCCGGACCGGGTGGGGACCATGCCGGTTTCATGCCGCCGCACCGTCTGGGTGAATGGCCGTTACGTTGATAAGACACGGCACCCTTGACCTGGATCAAGGTTGCAGACCCGCTGGCGATGATCAGCTACCTTCTATGGAAATCCGGGTTGCCCGGTGCGGTATGACAGGAAACAGGGGAAGGAAATCCACACCCGATATCTTGTAATAACATCCAGTTGATCCCATCTGGAATCCAGCGCCATGCCGTTGCCTGTTGAGGGACGGCGCAAAGGCACAACCTGTTATGTCGCCTGATTGAAAGGGACGAGGGAATAGATGAACATCGAGAAGTTTACAGAACGGTCGCGCGGCTTCCTGCAGGCGGCACAGACCATTGCCATGCGGGATTACAACCAGCAGCTGACGCCGGAGCACCTGCTCAAGGCCCTGCTGGATGACGATCAGGGGGCGGCCGCCGCCCTGATCCGCGCAGCCGGTGGGCAGGTTCCCGCCATTACGGCGGCGAATGAGGCCGCCCTTGCCAAACTGCCGAAGGTGCAGGGCAGCGGCGCGGGCCAGCCAAGTGCCACCAGCGAACTGGTGCGCGTGCTGGATGCGGCCGAACAGGCTGCGCAGAAGGCGGGCGATGAATATGTGGCACAGGATCGCCTGCTGGCCGCCATCGCCGCATCCGAGACACCGGCCGGTCAGGCCCTGCGTGCAGGCGGGGCGACGCCACAGGCACTGGACAAGGCCATCGCCACCATCCGCAAGGGACGCACCGTGGATAGCGAAAACGCAGAAGCCAATTTTGATGCGCTGAAGAAATATGCCCGCGACGTGACCGAAATCGCGCTGCAGGGCAAGCTGGACCCCGTGATTGGCCGTGACGAGGAAATCCGCCGCGCCATTCAGGTCCTTGCACGACGCAGCAAGAACAACCCCGTCCTGATCGGTGAGCCGGGCGTCGGCAAGACCGCCATTGTCGAAGGGCTGGCGCAGCGTATCGTCAACGGTGACGTGCCCGAGGCGCTAAAGAACAAGAAGCTGCTTTCGCTCGACATGGGCGCGCTGGTTGCCGGTGCGAAGTTCCGTGGTGAGTTCGAGGAACGCCTGAAGGCCGTCCTGAAGGAAATCGAATCGGCTGAAGGCCAGATCATCCTGTTCATCGATGAAATGCATACCCTTGTGGGTGCGGGGCGCAGCGATGGCGCGATGGATGCCTCCAACCTGATCAAGCCCGAACTGGCCCGTGGCGTGCTGCACTGCATCGGCGCGACGACGCTGGACGAATACCGCAAGTATATCGAAAAGGACGCAGCTCTCGCCCGCCGGTTCCAGCCGGTCTATGTGGGTGAGCCGACGGTGGCCGACACGATTTCCATCCTGCGTGGGATCAAGGAGAAATACGAACTCCATCACGGTATCCGTATTTCCGATAATGCGCTGGTCGCCGCGGCAACGCTGTCCAACCGCTACATCACCGACCGCTTCCTGCCCGACAAGGCCATTGACCTTGTGGATGAGGCTGCAAGTCGCCTGCGCATGCAGATCGACAGCAAGCCCGAGGAACTCGATGAACTCGACCGTCGCCTGATCCAGCTCAAGATCGAACGTGAAGCCATCCGCAAGGAAGACGATCCGGCCAGCAAGGAACGTCTGGTCAAGCTGGAAGCGGAACTGTCGGAACTGCAGGAAAAGTCCGATGCGCTGACCGCCGCCTGGCATGCCGAAAAGGATCGCGTCAACGCGGTGCAGAAGCTGCAGGAGGAAATGGATCAGGTCCGTTCGGATATCGAGATCGCCCAGCGCAAGGGTGATCTGGCCCGTGCATCGGAACTGATGTACAGCCGCCTGCCGCAGCTTCAGGCCCAGATTGCCAAGGCGCAGGAAGAAGCTGACCAGATCAGCAAGGGCGACGGCATGGTCAGTGATACCGTGACCGATCAGGGTATCGCCGCCGTCGTCTCGCGCTGGACCGGTGTGCCGGTGGATCGCATGCTGGAAGGTGAGCGCGCCAAGCTGCTGCGCATGGAAGACGAACTGCGCAAGAGCGTGGTGGGGCAGGAACCGGCGCTTAAGGCGGTATCGAACGCGGTGCGCCGTGCCCGTGCCGGCCTGCAGGATCCCAACCGTCCCATCGGTTCGTTCCTGTTCCTTGGCCCGACGGGCGTGGGCAAGACGGAACTGTGTAAGGCGCTGGCCCGCTTCCTGTTTGATGATGAAAAGGCCCTGCTGCGTGTCGACATGAGCGAGTTCATGGAGAAGCATGCGGTTGCCCGTCTGGTCGGCGCCCCTCCCGGTTATGTCGGGTATGAGGAAGGCGGCGTGCTGACTGAAGCCGTCCGTCGCAGGCCCTATCAGGTCATCCTGTTTGATGAGGTCGAGAAGGCGCATGAAGACGTCTTCAACATTCTGCTGCAGGTGCTTGATGATGGCCGCCTGACGGATGGACAGGGGCGCACGGTTGATTTCCGTAACACCCTGATCGTGCTGACCAGCAACCTTGGCTCTGAAGTGCTGGCCCACCTGCCGGATGGGGAATCGGTCGAAAGCGTGCGGCCCGAAGTCATGCAGGTCGTGCGGAACCACTTCCGACCGGAGTTCCTTAACCGTCTGGATGAGATCATCCTGTTCTCCCGCCTGCAGAAGGCGGATATGGGCAAGATCGTGGAAATCCAGATCGGTCGCCTGCGCAAGCTGCTGGCCGAGCGCAATATCCAGCTTCGTCTGGACAAGGGCGGCGAGGAATGGCTGGCGAATGAAGGGTACGACCCTGTCTATGGTGCCCGTCCGCTCAAGCGTGTGATCCAGCGTGCGTTGCAGAACCCGCTGGCGGGGCTGCTGCTGGAAGGGACCATCCATGATGGTGAGACCGTCACCGTTGATGCGAAGGATGATCACCTGACCATCAATGGGAACGAGATGGATGCCGACTGACTCTGGCGATCGGCAC
>NZ_JABLUU010000019.1:0-64320 GCF_018491655.1 Komagataeibacter oboediens
CCCCTGCTCTACCGCTGAGCTACACCGCCATCGCGTTAGGATGAGTGCGAAATACCCGCGCTGATGGGGCAAGTCAACCCGTGTTTTGAAAACAGGACTGAAAAGACGCAAAAACCGTCCCGATTTGTCACATCCCCCCAACAGGGGGTACTAGTGATGATCCACACATACCCCGCAAACAACCGGAAAAGGCTGCGCATCCTTCGTGAAAACAGAATTCCTGGCACTCCTGACCAAGATCCGGCACCTCTTCGGGTGGCTGCCGGGACTGCTGTCCTCCATACTCATGCTGTGCGTGGCGGGACTGGTGGCGGAGATGTTCAGCCGGTTCATCACGAAGCTGATCCTGCGCATACCGGGACAGAAGCGCGGGGCCTTCGTGCGGTCGTTCACCATGGCCATGCAGCGCCCCGTGCGTATCATGCTGGTGATCGTGTTTGTGGGCACGGCGCTGCCGGTGTCGGGCCTGCCCTATGACATCATGCAGGCCACCACGCATACGCTGGTTGTGCTGTTCGTGCTGATGCTGGGATACGCGGCGGTGGTCGCCACCCGCATCCTGTCCGATGCTTACCTCAAGCGGATCAATGGCAAGGACGACAAGGACGACATCCTGCTGCGTACCCACATGACGCAGGTGCGTGTGCTGCGGCGCACGACGGACCTGCTGATCGGGCTGCTGACCATAGGTGCGGCGCTGATGACGTTCGAACCGGTGCGGCAGTATGGCCTCAGTCTGTTCGCCTCGGCGGGGGCTGCGTCACTGGTTGTCGGTCTTGCGGCCCGTCCGCTACTGACCAACCTGTTTGCGGGCATGCAGATCGCCATGACGCAGCCCATCCGCATGGAAGACCTCATCATCATCAATGGCGACTGGGCATGGGTGGAGGAAATCACCTCCACCTATGTCGTGCTGCGGGTGTGGGACTGGCGGCGGCATATCGTGCCGATTTCCTATTTTCTTGAAAACACGTTCCAGAACTGGACGCATAATTCCGCCGCGCTGATCGGGGTTGTATTCCTGTATGTGGATTTCAACGCGCCCATGGACCGCATTCGCGAACGCCTGCGCGAAATCGTGCATTCCGCCCCGTTGTGGGATGGCAAGGAATTCGCGGTGCAGGTGGCGGACTGCAATGCGCAGGTCATGACGATCCGCGTGATCGCCAGCGCACGCTCGGCCATGCAGAGCTGGGACCTGCGGTGCGAAATCCGCGAGCAGATACTGGCCTTCCTGCGCGATGAATGTCCCGAGGCCCTGCCGCGTGAGCGCATATCGCACGTGGCCTCGGCTTCCGGGCTGGATGTAATGGGGGATCCGGGCATGCTGTCGCCGCCCATCAGGCGTCCGCCGCCCGGCGCCTATTTGGGGCCGCGTAACGGCGCGGGCGGGGGCGGCATGGGATCGAGTGACGGCGGGCAGGGCCACGGCTGAGCGCGCCGCCCCCGAACCATCAGGTCGGTAATGAAGACGTTTCTGGTGATGCGCGTTCAGACAGCTTCCGGGAACCGCCCTTTCTGACAAAAAGGCGGCACCCTGGAAACCTGTCTCGGTGACCTGTCCTGATGCTGCCTGTCAGAAAGACAGGTAAGCAAACGCGGCCACACCGGCCACGATGCAGTACCAGCCGAACGGACGCAGGGCCCAGTCCTCATGGTCGCGGAAATACCGCATGAGGATGCCGGTGCACACCAGCGCCACGACCGCCGCCACAATGGAGGCGATGATGGCCATGTGCATCTGTTCGGGCTGGGGGGGCGCATGGCGCAGCTTCAGCGCCTCCAGCACGGTGGCGGCCAGGATGACCGGCTGCGCCATGAGGAAGGCGAACCGCGCCGAATTCTCATGTGACAGCCCGCGCAGCAGCCCCCCCACGATACATGCCCCCGAACGCGACAGGCCGGGGAAGAACGCCAGGCACTGGAACAGTCCGATCACCAGCGCTTCCCCAAACCCCAGCGAGGCAAGGGAGCGGTTGCTGGCGGGCAGCAGGCCGGCGCGCATCCGGTCCACCAGTAGCAGCATGACACCGTTCAGCGTCAGGAACACCGCCGCGTACCGCGCCGTGCCGAACAGGCTGCGGATGGCGTGTTCAAACAGTCCGCCAATCAGCACGGCGGGAATGGTGGCCACGATCAGCAGCGCAAGTATGCGGATGCTGTCCATCTGTATGGTGACGCCATGACGTCCGGCAGCCCCTGTGAACAGCGCCACCCAGTCGCGCCAGAAGAAAACCAGAAGTGCAATGCATGTGCCCAGATGCAGCATGACCAGCAGGGGCAGGAACATTTCCCCATGCAGGTCGAGCGGCCAGTGCAGGATGGCGGGCACGATGGCCGCGTGCCCCAGGCTGCTTATGGGAAACTGTTCTGTGGAACCCTGAATGATTGCAATGATAATAGCTTGGATGAGTGTCATTGTCCCCCCGTCCATGACGCAGTAGGATGAAAAGAGAAGGCAAGGCGTAGCGCCGGTCCCACATTGCCCGGCATTGCGGCGGATTTCGGGATGGCGCGTGGCCGTATCGGGCGGGGAGCCATCATGGCAAGGCAGAGAAGTGGCGCGATCATATCCAGCGGGCTTGTCCTTCTGGTTGCGGGAGGGTTCTGTATCTACGCCCGGGCATCGCAAAGTGGTGGATCACAGGACCGTTATCCTGTCACCGCGCGCTTCATTTCCGCAAACGGGCTGGCGGTCGGGGCCGATGTGGACATGGATGGCGTGCCCGTGGGGCGCGTGACCTCCATCGCGCTGGACCCGACAACCTACATGGCCAATGTCGGCTTCACGGTGGACCGTACATTGCCGCTGCCGGAAGACACAACCCTTTCGATAGGTAGCCCGACGCTGACGGCGGACACCGCCCTGCTGGTGCAGCCGGGGCAGTCGGCGGACCGGCTGAAGCCCGGCGCGGTCATTACAAATACGCGTGAGCCGCTCAGCCTGGAACAGCAGGTCAGCAATTACATCTTCGGCAACGGCGGCCTGCCCGCCAACTGATGGCGGGCGCCTCCGTCCCGTTCAGTCATTCAGCGGGTAGGACGCCATAAGCCTGCGCTGGCGCAGCCACGCGCGCAGCATGGCCATGGCCCCGCTGCTTTTCCATCCCTCGCGCCGCTTTTTCGCGCCGATGCGGAAGGTCTCGCGGTAATGCATGAACTGCGTGGTGTAGGCATCGCGCAGGGTGGTGCGTGCGTCCCAGATATGGGTGGCTTCGGAGCCGACGCCGTTGATTTCGATGATCTGGAAATCCTCGCCCTTGCGCAGGCTGGCCAGGCTGCGGGCCTTGGCGTCGATCCGGCCGAAATGGAAATCGGGAATATCGCGCATGATGGCGTTCACCCGCGCGCTCAGTTCGGGGGTAATGTCCACCGCGCGGTCGTGGAAGATAGAGCCCTTGCAGTGATTGCCCGCGAAGACCAGCGGCAGCGACTGGCCCGCTGGCGGCACTTCATGCAGCCGCGCCTTCAGCCGGGGCAGGTAGATGTGTGGGACAAGGCGGGTGCGGGCATCGGCGTGGACCAGTTCCTCCACCGTGGAGGTGCCATCCCCCGTCAGGCACGGCACTTCCTTGTAGGTCAGGGAGGTGATGCGGCCTTCCGCCTCGTCGGGGTGGCGGATGTAGAACAGCCCGACCTCGTGCCCGTACGGGATCAGGTGCTGCAGCATGACCGGCACGCCGCGCCCGAACGCGGCCAGCCCCGCGCGCAGGCTGTCCTCGTCGCGCATGATCCGCACGCCGGTACCATTGCACCCGATGTCGGGCTTGAGCACGACGGGAAAGGACAGGCCCGCCCCCTTCATCGCCGCCAGCGCGCGCGGCAGGTCGTCGTGCCCCGTGGTCAGCACGGCATAGGGGGCGATCCATCTGCGGGCCTCGTCCCCCGCCATGTCCAGGATCGAGCTCTTGCTTTCCCCGCACAGGCCGCCGGTCTCGATACGCGGGTTGGCGGCAGTGGGCAGGCTGAAATCACGGTGCCACAGCCCCAGTATGATCCAGTACAGCACGATGGGCGTGTAGAAGATCCATCCCGGCCAGAATTCAAACGAGGAAACCGTCGGCCCCCCGGCCTGCTTGGCTGACCTGCTGTCAATGGCTGTGGTTACGTCGGTCATCGGGTCTCATTACTTTGCAAACGTGCGATCATGCGGCTGATCAGGAAAATGGTCAGGACGAAACCGGCCATGCCCGCCCATTTCCACGTTCCCAGATGATCGATCAGGAACTGCCCCACCTGCAGCGAGACAAGGAACAGCATGGAGGTCCATATCAGGGTCGCCAGTACCGCCGCGATACAGAACAGCCCGAACCGCGCGCGGAAGAAACCACACGCGGTGTAAAGCGGCAAGCGCGCGCCGGGCACGAAGCGGCTGATGAACACGATACGGAATACGTTGCGGTCGAACCACTGCCCTTCCTGCGCGCCACCGGGCAGGGTGATCCACCGCCGGGCGGGGGGCCACAGCGCCGCCAGCCTGCCCATGCCGTACAGCCCCATGTCCCCCACGACGATGCCGATATACAGCGCCACAAGGGCGACCATGACATCGACATGTCCTGTGCGCACCTGCATGGCGGTCATGATGGTCGCGGCGTCTTCCAGTATGAACGTGCCGATGATGATGGCCAGCGCCTGCATGACGGGCGACGCCCCGGCCGCCATGAGGTAGGCGGTCAGCGTTGGCATGCGGACAGTTCCAGCGCGTCCCGATCATGCGGGAAAGGAAAACCGTAACTACGCAAGCACAAGCCCTTCAGTCGGCCCGGCATGCGGGCAGGGGAAAACATTGGTCATGAACCGACCAACGGGAAATAGCGGTGGGCGTTCTTGTGACATGCTTCGCCTGTCGTCACAAACGCGAAATTGTATCGCAGGGTGTCTCATGGCCATGGCCGCCGGGCGTGGATGCAAGTCAGACATTGAAACGGGCGCAAGGCCGTGGCACAGCATCGGTATGCTTGTACGTCGCCGCCTTCTCCATGCCGCCGCCGCCTCGATTGCCGGGGCCGGTGCCTCATGGCTGCTGCCCGCGCGTGCGGCGCACCACCATGCGCCGGCCACGCCCACTACGGGCGGCGGAACGGGTGATTACGCCACGTTTCTCGCCACCGTGCGGCGTGATGCGATTCGCCAGGGGCTGACGGCGGATGCCGTGAAGCGGGCGCTGGATCTGTCCGCGCCCAACCCGCAGGTCATACAGCGTGACCGCACCCAGCCTGAATTCCACCTGACATGGGCGCAGTACCGCGACCGTGTGGTGACGCAGCGCAAGATTGCGGATGGCCGCGCCGCCTTCGCGCAGCAGCGCACGATTCTGGAACAGCAGGTCCTGACCCGGTACGACGTGGCCCCGGGCGCGGTGATGGGCATATGGGGGCTGGAATCGGCCTATGGCGCGCTGACCGGCAAATTCGCGGTGGTGGATGCGCTGTGCACCCTGGCGTTCGAGGGACGGCGCGCGAAATTCTTCCATGACGAACTGTTCCACGCCCTGTCGATCCTTAATGCAGGCGACATTACCCCTGACCTCATGACCGGCAGTTATGCCGGGGCGATGGGACAGCCGCAGTTCATGCCGTCGGCCTACCTGAAATACGCCGTTGACATCGATGGTGACGGACGGCGTGACATCTGGCATTCCGTGCCGGACATATTCGGCTCCATCGCCAACTATCTTGCCGGGTCAGGCTGGGTGGGGGGCGAAAGCTGGGGCCAGCAGGTGATCGTGCCCGATAGCGTGGCGCAGTCCATGCTGGGCCGTACCCAGACGCGCACGCTGGCGGAATGGATGGCCATGGGCGTGCGCCAGATGGGGGGCGCACCCTTTGACCGTCCCGCCGATACCGGCGCCGTGCTGCGGCCCGACGGGCCGGGGGGCGAGGCCTTCATGGTCTATCGTAATTTCGCCGCGATCCGTCGCTATAATCCATCTGATTTCTATGCGCTGGCCGTTGGCCTGCTGGGGAACGAAATCGCGTGACGCACCCTGTCACCCCGGCCGTGGCCGCGCGCCCGGCCGGTACCTACCGGACCAAGGATACAATGCACACCCGACGTTTCCTTCTGGCTGGCGCCACCAGTCTTCTTGTATCCACCCCGGCATGGGCCGCCAGCCGCCGCCGCCATCCCGCAGCCACCGCGGCGGCCGCACCGGCGCCCGTAATCCCGTCCTCGCCGGCCAACAGCCTGATCGGGCCGATCGACACCATCGCGCGGTGGGCGTGCATCGTCGATTACACTACGGGCGCGGTCATACTGGAAAAGGCGGCGGATGAACGCATGCCGCCGTCCTCGCTGACCAAGATGATGACGGCCTATGTCGTGTTCAGCATGCTGCGTGCGGGCAGGCTGACGCTGGAGCAGATGCTGCCGGTCAGTGAAAAGGCGTGGCGTATGCAGGGGTCGAAAATGTTCGTACCGCTGCGCGGGTCGGTTGCGGTGTCCGACCTGATACAGGGTATGGTGATCCAGTCGGGCAACGATGCCTGTATCGTGCTGGCTGAAGGCATTGCCGGGTCGGAAGACCAGTTTGTCGGTATGATGAACGCGCAGGCTGCGCAGCTGGGCATGACCAACAGCCATTTCCTGAATGCCACGGGCTGGCCGATGGATGGGCATTACATGTCGGCACGCGATGTGGCGACCATTGCCATGCACCTGATCCACGACTTTCCTGAATATTATCATTTCTTTTCGGAAAAAAGCTTTACCTTTAACAAGATATCGCAGGAAAACCGCAACGCGCTTGTGGTCAGGGGTGTCGCTGACGGACTGAAGACCGGCCATACCGATGCCGGTGGCTTCGGCCTGTGCGCCAGTGCCGAACGCAGCGGTAACCGGGTGGTCATGGCCATTAATGGCCTGCCCAGCAGCAATGCCCGCGCCAATGAAGGCGAGCGGCTGTTTGAATGGTCGTTCGTCAATTTTGAAAACGCGACCCTGATTCATAATGGTGCGGTGGTGGACAACATTCCGGTCTGGCTGGGACAGTCCCCGACCGTGCCGGTGATCGCCACCCGTGACGTGACCCTTACGCTGCCCCATGGCTGGCAGAACCGGGTGCATGTCAGCATGGATTACCGCAGCCCGGTGCCGGCCCCCGTCACGGCGGGACAGCAGCTTGGTGAACTAGTCATTGCCAATACGGGCCTTGCCGAAATCCGGGTCCCGCTGGTCGCGGGGGCTGCGGTGCCCAGGCTGGGGCTTATGGGCCGTGCGACGGCGGTACTGGGTCGCAAGCTGGGCCACGGATAGGCCATGTCCGGTCTGTTCATTACGTTTGAAGGCGGCGAGGGGGCGGGCAAGTCCACGCAGGCCCGGCTGCTGGCCGATCACCTGCGCGCGCTGGGGCTGGATGTGGACCTGACGCGGGAGCCGGGCGGCACGCCGGGGGCAGAGGCCCTGCGGGACTTCCTGCTGTTTGGCGGCCACGACCTGTCGCCCCGGGCCGAGGTCATGGCCCATTTCGCCGCACGCGCCGACCATGTCGACCGCCGCATCGCCCCGGCGCTTGCGGCGGGAAAGGTGGTGGTGTGCGACCGCTTTACCGATTCTACCGAAGCGTATCAGGGATACGGCCTGGGGCAGGGGGATCCGGCGCTGCTGGACATGATTGCCCGGCTGCGCGCGTTGATTCCGGCCGTGCCGGAACTGACCCTTGTCCTGCAGGTGTCGCCCGCCATTGCCGCCGCCCGCATGGCCGCGCGCGGCAATGGCCGCACGGACCGGTATGAGGCACTGGACACCGCCTTTCACGCCCGGGTGGCGGCGGGATTTGACGCCATTGCCCGGCGGGATGACACGCGGTGCCGCCGGATTGACGCCAGTGCGGCAACCGTAGCGGTGCAGGACGACATTCGCGCCATTGTGGCCCCGTACCTGAACCGGGTCGCCAATGCCTGACCCGCGCGCCTGCCGCCGGCTGCTGGGGCATGACGCGGCGTGGCAGGAATTCCTGTCGGTCATCCGCACCGGCAGGCTGCACCATGCCTGGCTGCTGACCGGGCCAGAGGGGATCGGCAAGGCCACCATGGCCTTCATGATGGCGCGTACCCTGCTGGGCGCGCAGGACCATGACAGCCCTGTGGGCCGGCGCGTTACGGCGGGCACCCATGCCGACCTGCTGGTGGTCGCGCGTGGCATGGATGAAAAGCGCCACCGCCCGCGCCGCGAGATCGTGGGTGATGACATCCGCCCCATATCGGCCTTCCTGCGTCGCACGGCGGCGGAAGGGGGATGGCGCGTCGTGATTGTCGATGGCGCGGAATACATGAACCGCACGGCGGCCAATGCCATCCTCAAGATCCTTGAGGAACCGCCAGAACGCGCGATCCTGATCCTGACCACATCGGTGCCCGGCCGGTTGCTGCCCACCATCCGCAGCCGCTGCCGGGTGCTGGCGCTGTCCCCGCTGGATGACGCGGCCATGCGTGCGGTGCTGGTGGACATGCCATCCGCCCCCATGGCGGAACAGGTCGCGCGTATCCTGCCGCTGGCCCACGGCGCGCCAGGGCGGGCGGCTGGCCTGCTGGCGGGGAATGCGGCGGAACTGGCCGATATCGTGGCTGCCGTGATGGATGGCACGGTGGGCGACGCGGCCGGATATGACATTGCCGAACAGGTGGTCCGGCGCGAAAATGGCTTTTGCGTCTTTTTCGATCTGCTGTGTGATGCCATATCAGACAGGACGCGTAATCTCGCCCTCGGCGCGGAGCGGGGGCGCGAGGGGGATCCGCACCCGGCCCGACTGGCCCTGCTGTGGCAGGACATGGTACGGCTGCGCGCGGAAACCGAACAATTCAATCTGGATAAACTGCAGGCGGTCCTGACGGCGCTTGCGCGGGTGAGTGGAACATGACACGGCGCTACTACGTCACAACACCAATTTATTACGTGAACGGGGCGCCGCATATTGGCCACGCCTATACATCGGTCGCGGCCGACGTGATCGCGCGGTTCAAGCGTCTGGCGGGGTTTGACGTCTTTTTCCTGACCGGCACGGACGAACACGGGCAGAAGGTGGAACAGGCCGCACAGGCGGCGGACATGACCCCCATTGCCTTTGCCGACAGGGTGGCCGCCGATTTCCGTGACATGTACGATAAAATGGCCATTTCGTACGATGATTTCATCCGCACTACCGAACCGCGCCATGCTGATGGGGCGCAGGCGCTGTGGAAGAAGCTGGAGGAAAACGGCCACATCTACCTTGGCGCGTATGAAGGCTGGTACGCCACGCGCGACGAGTGCTTCTATGGCGAGGAAGAACTGGTCGACGGCCCGGACGGCAAGAAGGTCGCCCCCACAGGTGCTGCCGTTGAATGGGTGAAGGAGCCGTCATATTTCTTCAGGCTGTCCGACTTTGCGGACAGGCTGCTGGAACTGTATGAAACCCGCCCCGGCTTCATCGAACCAGCCAGCCGCCGTAACGAGGTGGCAAGTTTCGTGAAGCAGGGCCTGCGCGACCTGTCCATCAGCCGCACCAGCTTTAACTGGGGCATTCCCGTGCCGGGCGACCCGAAGCATGTGATGTATGTGTGGGTGGATGCGCTGGCCAACTACCTGTCCGCCGTGGGCTATCCCGATGAGACCGCCTCGCGCTGGGATTTCTGGCCCGCCAACCTGCATCTGGTGGGCAAGGACATCCTGCGTTTCCATGCCATTTACTGGCCTGCCTTGCTGATGGGGGCGGGGCTGGAGCTGCCCCGGCGTGTGTTCTCGCACGGGTGGTGGACCATCGAAGGCCAGAAGATGAGCAAGTCGCTGGGCAACGTGGTGGACCCGCGCGACTTGGTGACGGAATTCGGCCTCGACCCGATCCGGTTTTTCCTGATGCGCGAAATGCCCTTTGGCGGGGACAGCGACCTCAGCCGCCGCGCCATCATCTCGCGCATGAATGTCGAACTGGCCAACGACCTTGGCAACCTGGCCCAGCGCACCCTGTCGCAGATCGCGCGCAACTGTGACGGCAGGCTGCCGGCGCAGGGCACCCGCACGGCCGAGGACACGAAGCTGCTGGCCGCCGCCAGCCTGCTGCCGCAGATCATGCATGACCAGATCGACCGGCAGGCCCTGACCGATGCGCTGGAAGAAGTGTGGAAGGTCATCCGCGCCTGCAACGCCTATATCGACCATCAGGCCCCGTGGAAGCTGAAGAAAACCGATGCCGCCCGCATGGGCGACGTGCTGCGCGTGCTGGCTGATGCGCTGCGCATCATCGCGACCGTGCTGCAGCCCTACATGCCCGGCAGCATGGATAAAATGCTGACCCAGCTTGGTGTGGAAGAGGGCGCGCGGGATTTCGCATCCCTCGACACGCCACTGCCCGCGGGCCGCGAACTGCCCGCGCCACAGGGCATTTTCCCCCGTTATGTCGAACCGGAGGCTTCATGACCCGTTCGGGACTGACCGACTCCCACTGTCACCTTGACCATTTTTCCGATGAGGAAATGCCCGAAATCCTGGCCCGCACGCGTGAAGCCGGGGTGGATGGCATGGTGACCATCGGCACCCGCCTGTCACGCGCGGACCAGCAGAAGAAGCTGGCCACGCTGGATACGCCCGACCTGCGGGTGTGGTGCACCATCGGCACCCATCCCGACCATGTGGATGAGGAAGCGCTGCCCGACGTGGCGGAACTGGTGGCGATGGCCGATGACCCGCGCGTGGTGGGGATCGGGGAAAGCGGGCTGGACTATTTCCATGGCCAGCCCGACATCCGCCCCAGACAGCATGAAAGCTTCCGCGTGCATATCGACGCTGCCCGGCGCACCGGGCTGCCGCTGGTGATCCACACGCGTGAAGCCGATGACGATACGCTGGGCATCCTGCGGGACGAGACTGCGCGTAACGGGGCGTTTCCGTTCCTGATCCACTGCTTCTCATCCGGGCCGGACCTTGCGCGCGGGGCGCTGGAACTTGGGGGATATATCAGCTTCTCCGGCATTGCGACGTTCAACCGTGCGCAGTCGGTGCGTGATGTGGCGAAGGACGTGCCCGCGGACCGGCTGCTGGTCGAAACCGATTCCCCCTACCTTGCCCCGGTGCCGCGCCGTGGCAAGAGGAACGAGCCGGGATACGTGGCCTACACGGCCCGTATGCTGGCGGAACTGCGTGGGGTGGAGGATGCCGCGTTCGCGGAACTGACCACGCGCAATTTCAGCCGCCTGTTCAGCCGGGCGGTCTGACACATGGAAATGATCATCCTTGGCTGCGCCGGTTCGGCTGGCGTGCCCATGCTGGGCGGCCCGGACGGGGCAGGGGACTGGGGCGAATGCGATCCGAACGAGCCGCGTAACCGTCGCACGCGCTCATCCGTGATCATAAGCGACGGGCCGGGGCGGGTGCTGCTGGTGGATACGGGGCCGGACCTGCGTGACCAGCTGCTGGCGCAGCGGGTCGGCGTGGTGGACGCGGTGCTGTACACCCATGCCCATGCCGACCATATCGCGGGGCTGGATGAACTGCGGACCATCAACCGCATCATCGGCGGCGCGCTGCCGGTTTACGGCACGCGGCAGGTGATGGATGAAATCAGCGTCCGCTTTGACTATGCCTTCCGCCCATGGACGCCGCCCCACATCTTCCGTCCCATTCTGGAGGTCAATCACGTGATTCTTCCCTCCACGCAGGTCATGGCGGGGATGGAGGTCAGCGTGTTCGGGCAGTGCCACGGCAGGACCGAAACGCTGGGCCTGCGCGTGGGGCCGATGGCCTACTGCACCGACGTGGCGGAAATGGATGATACGGCGCTGGAGACGCTGCGGGGCGTGGATACATGGGTTGTGGACTGTTTCCAGCGTGATGCCCATTCCTCCCACGGGTGGCTGGCGCGGGTGCTGGAATGGCGTGACATCATCAGGCCGCGCCGCACGGTGCTGACCCATATGGGGCCGGACATGGACTGGGGCTGGATGCAGGCCAACCTGCCCGATGGTGTCGAGGCCGCGTATGATGGCCTGCGCCTGCATGCGTAAGGGTGCGTGACAGGCAATGATGATGGCTTCCGGGGGCTGCCTTTTATGGCAAAGGCGGCATTCCGTGCCAGATTTATGCAATAAAGCGCATAATAAAGCGCATCAGGCCTGCGCGTAAGGCTTGCCAGCGGGCACGCAGCCCCGTAAGAGGGAGCGCCAACGGTCGGTGACCCGAGGCGCGGGGAAGCCGCCATCTGCTGACGAGGCCCCTGCATCATGTCTTCCATCCCCAAAAACACATCTGTTCCCCGGCTTGAGGACCGCATCCGCGAAGCCCTTGCCTTTGATGACGTGCTGGTTGTTCCCGACGAATCGAATGTGCTGCCGTCGCAGACATCCACGAAAACCCGGCTGACGCGCAGGATTACGCTCAATATCCCGCTGATTTCGTCAGCCATGGACACCGTGACCGAGGACAGCATGGCCATCGCCATGGCCCAGAATGGCGGCCTTGGCGTCATTCACAAGAATCTCACGATCGAACAGCAGGCCGAGCAGGTCCGCCGCGTAAAGCGTTTCGAATCGGGCATGGTGGTCAATCCCGTCACGGTCTATCCCGACCAGACCCTGGCGGAAGTCAATGCCACCATGTCCCGTCACGGGATCAGTGGCCTGCCGGTGGTCGAGCGCGAGACAAACCGCCTGGTCGGTATCCTGACCAACCGCGATGTCCGCTTCGCCACCGATCCGGCGCAGCGGGTCTATGAACTGATGACGCGAGAAAACCTGGTGACCGTGCGCAACGGTGTGGATCGTGATCAGGCCCGTCAGCTGCTGCACCGCCACCGTATCGAGAAGCTGCTGGTCGTTGATGACGAAGACCGCTGCATCGGCCTGATTACCGTCAAGGACATGGACCGCGCGGTGCAGTACCCGCAGGCGAACAAGGACAGCCTTGGCCGCCTGCTGTGTGCGGCGGCCACCGGCGTGGGTGATGATGGGGTGGCGCGTGCGCGCGAACTGATCGCCGCCGGGGTGGACGTGGTGGTGATCGACACCGCGCATGGCCATTCGTCCGGTGTGCTGAAAAGCATTGAGCGGATCCGCGCGATTGAAAACGACATCCAGATCATCGCGGGCAATGTTGCAACGCCCGAGGCCGCGCAGGCGCTGATCGGCGCGGGCGCCGACTGCGTGAAGGTGGGGATCGGGCCAGGGTCGATCTGCACGACCCGCGTCGTTGCCGGCGTGGGCGTGCCGCAGTTTTCCGCCGTGATGGAAACCTCCGCCGCCTGTCATGAACTCGACGTGCCCGCCATTGCCGACGGCGGCGTGCGGACATCGGGCGATATCGTCAAGGCGATCGGGGCCGGGGCCGACGTGGTCATGATCGGCTCGCTTCTGGCCGGGACGGAAGAAGCCCCGGGCGAGGTGTTCCTGTACCAGGGCCGGACCTACAAATCCTATCGCGGCATGGGGAGCCTCGGGGCCATGTCCCGCGGGTCGGCCGATCGCTATTTCCAGCAGGACATCAAGGATACGCACAAGATGGTCCCCGAAGGGATCGAGGGCCGCGTGGCCTATAAGGGGGCCATGGGCGCGGTCATCCATCAGCTGGTGGGCGGGCTGCGCGCGGGCATGGGCTATACCGGTTCGGCCACCATTGCCGACCTGCAGCAGCGCGCGCGCTTCCGCCGCATTACGGGGGCGGGCCTGCGTGAAAGCCATGTGCATGACGTGTCCATCACACGTGAAGCCCCCAACTACCGGCAGGACTGATCCTGCCGGTTTCATGACAGCAACGGTTCAATAATCCATGACACCCAGCGCACGGCTTTCCGCCGCCATTGACCTTCTTTCCGCAATGGAGGAGACGCCGCAGCGGCCTGCCGATGCGCTGGCCAATGCCTTTTTCCGCGAACGCCGGTATATCGGCGGCGGCGACCGCCGGGCCATTTCGGCGCGTGTGTGGCGGGTCCTGCGGCACTGGCGGCGGTTGCAGTGGTGGATTGAACGTGTCGACATGAACCCGACGCCGCGCCTGCTGGCGCTGGCGATGATGGCGGTCGAACCGCTGGGGCGCGAAAACCCCGATGACCTGTTCACGGGTGAACGCTACGCCCCGCTGGGCCTGACCGGGCCGGAAAGACGGCTGTACGACCAGATTCGCGACAAGGAGATGACCCACCCCGACATGCCGCGCGCCGTTGCGCTGGAAGTGCCGGACTGGCTTCTGCCCCGGCTGGAGCGGACGTTTGGCGAGGGGCTGGAGGCCGAACTCGCCGCGATGGAGGGGGAGGCGACGCTGGATCTGCGCGTCAACCTGCTGAAATCCGATCGCCCCACCGCGCGCGCGGCGCTGGAGGCGGAAGGAATCGCGGCGCAGGAGACCACGCTGTCGCCATGGGGGCTGCGCCTTGCGGGGCGTCAGCCAGTGACATCGTGCGCGGCCTTCCGCAGTGGCATGGTGGAGATACAGGACGAAGGCAGCCAGCTTGTGGTGGCTGCCGTCGGCGCGCGGCCGGGCATGCGCGTGCTGGATTACTGTGCCGGGGCCGCGGGCAAGACGCTGGGCATGGCCATGACCATGGAGAATCGCGGCCATATCGTGGCATGCGATGTTTCCGAACCCCGGCTGGAGGGCGCGGTGCGCCGCCTGCGCCGCGCGGGCGTTCACAATGCCGAGCGTCATCTGCTGGTTTCGGGCGACCGCTGGGCGCGCCGGCGCAGCGGCAGTTTCGATCGCGTGCTGGTCGATGCGCCATGCACCGGCACGGGCACATGGCGGCGCAACCCCGACGCGCGCCTGCGCCTGCGCGAACAGGATCTGCTGGAACTGACGGCCAAGCAGGCCGACATCATGGACCGCGCGGCGGCCCTTGTCCGCCCCGGCGGGCGCATGGTCTACGCCACATGCTCCGTCCTGCGTGAGGAAAATGGCGATCAGATCACCGCCTTCCTTGCGCGCAACCCAGCCTTTTCACCGGTCACTCCGGATGGGGTGCACGATGACCTGCCACCGGGGCTGGCACAGGGGGGGCAGGTGTGCCTGACGCCGCGACAGCACCACACGGATGGTTTTTTTGCTGCCATCATGCAGCGCGATTCCTGATATAATCCAACAGGCGAAACGACACGCTACGATCGCATTCCAGGGCCATGACATAAATCTGGCGCGCGGCAGGGGCGTTTGCGTTTGCACATGCAACAACGCGGGACATGGGAATGCAGGCAACAAACCTGGCAATTGGAATTCTGTGCGTGCTGGGCGGCGGGATCGCGGCACAGTGGGTGGCATGGCGGTTCAAGCTGCCGGCCATCGTGCTGCTGTTTTCCCTGGGCCTGCTGTTCGGGCCGGGGCTGGGCATCCTGCACCCCGGTGCGGCGATCGGGCCATATTTCCATCCGCTTGTGTCCATGGCCGTGGCCTTCATCGTGTTCGAAGGTGGCCTTGCGCTTGATTTCCGCCAGTGGCGTGAATCGGGCGAGGGCGTGCTGCGCCTGACGGCGGCGGCCCTGCCCATCAACTGGGTGCTGGGGTCGCTGGCCGCGCATTATGTCGGGCACCTGCCATGGGGCACGTCATGGCTGTTTGGGGCGATCGTGGTGGTTACGGGGCCGACGGTGGTGCTGCCGCTGCTGCGCCATACCAAGCTGCGGCCACGGGTCGCGGCCTTCCTGCGGTGGGAAGCCATTGTCAATGACCCCATTGCAGCCATTCTGGCGACGCTGGTGCTGGAATGTCTGCTGATCCGGCCGCTGCATACGGGGGGCATGTCGCTGGCGGCAATGGAAATCGGGCCGCACCTGCTGTTTGCCACCATGTTTGCCATTGCGTGCGGCATCTTCCCCGCCGTGCTGATCAAGTTCCTGTCCGCGCGCGACATGCTGCCCGAAATCCTGCGTATTCCCATGATCCTTGCCTTCGCCATGGGGGTGGCGGCGGTGTGCAACCTGCTTATGCAGGGGGCGGGGCTGATGGCGGCCACCGTGTTCGGCATGGCGCTGGCCAACCTGCATGTGACCGGCATGTCGGAACTGCAGCGCATCAAGGAATCGCTGGGGGTGATCGTGGTGTCGTGCCTGTTCGTGCTGCTGACGGCGGACCTGCCGCGCGCGCTGCTGACCGAACTGTCGCTGCCCATCATGGCGCTGACGTTCACCGTCATGTTCGTGGTCCGGCCGCTGGGCATTTTCCTGTCCACGATCGGGGCCAGCATGTCATGGCAGGAACGGCTGTTCGTGGGCTGGATCGCGCCGCGCGGGATCGTGGCTGCAGCGGTGGCGGGTGTCGTGGGCCTGCAACTGCACGAAGCGGGGTATCCCGGGGGGGATCTGATCACGCCCGCCGTGTTCGCGCTGATCGCCTCGACCATGATCCTGCATGGGTTTTCCCTCCGCCCGCTGGCGCGTGCGTTGCGGCTGACCCTGTCGGATGAACCTGCGCTGGCCATAATGGGGGCCAATGCATGGTCCACCAGCCTGGCCCGCGCCGTGCATGACCGTGGCGTGCCGGTGCTGATGGTCGACACCTATGCCCCCGCCCTGAACAAGGCGGCGGGGTTCGGCATCCCGATCCTGCGCGCGGAGCTGCTGTCGGTTGAAGGGCAGGAAAGCCTGGAGGAACGTCCGGCGGACTACCTGATCGCCACCACACCGGACGCGATCTATAACGGGCTTGTCTGCGCGCGCATGGCGCCCGATCTGGGGCGGCAGCGTGTGTTCCAGGTCAGTCCCGGCCTGGCGCGGCTGGACCTGTACCATGGGCTGAGCCGGGATTCGCGCGGCAAGGTGCTGGGGGAACCGGGGTGGAATTTCTCCTACATCGATTCCCTGTACGCAAAGGGCTGGCGTTTTGGCAGCCATGTCATGGAAGAACATGTGGAGGAAGCCGACCTGCTGGATGGGCCGGGGATGCTGTTCATGATCATCCGCAAAGGCAGCGCGATATGGATATTCTCTGCCGAGGACGCGATTCCGGCGGAACCGGCGGCGGGCGACATCATCGTCATGCTGCTGCCGCCTGCGGTGGCTCCGGCGACGCCGGTGGCCGCAGTCGTGCCACCGGCCCCCGAACCTATACCGGCCTGACGTCAATTTCCCCCAGTCCCGCCGCCAGCAGGCGCCGCAGCACGGGTTCGGGCAGGGCGATGCAGCCTTCCGTCGGCCGCCCCCCGTCGGGCGGCAGGTGAAGGAAGATTGCAGACCCCGCGCCAGAATGAACCGGGTCGTCGTTATAACCAAGGACCACCACGATGTCGTAAACGTGATCTTCACGCCACAGCCGTTCATGTCGGGCGGGGTGGGGCAGGCTCACATATCGGTTATAATCAGGATGATCGGGATCATCACACCATCCATCCAGAGGGGAGAGCGGTTCCACGGGCAGATGACAAACAGGTGATGGCACCCGGTCGGCGCGATAGAATACGCGCCGTAACGGCAGAATACCGCAGGGAGTGGCGTGATCTCCCTCTGTTTTGCGGTTTTTGACGCCACCCGCGCCGATAATGGCGGGGATGATTTCGCGCATGCAATGCAGTTGTGCATCCAGCCCTGTATTCGTTTGTAAAATAGCGCGTATCATGAATTCCTCTGGATCGGGTCGTATTTATGTTACTCCGGCCTAATCCGGCAGCATACGGCATTATGGCCGTCGGGTCGGTGGCCTGTCGGTGGTGTGGCCGGACATGAACAGCAAGACAGAGACCGCCCCGCTAACGGGACGGGACTAAAGTGATAAAGAGGGTTCGATGGCAGGAGCACGTCCCATACTGATAGCGGACGACGATCAGACGTTACGTCAAATGCTCGTTGAACAGCTGCAGATTGATGGTGAATTTGAAGCGATCGAGGCCGGCTCCGTCGCCGAGGCCTGGGAAAAACTGCAGAAACCGGGGGCGCGTTTCGATGCGATCATCCTCGATGTTTCCCTGCCGGACGGGGATGGCCGCGATTTCTGCGCCGACCTGCGCCGCAAGGGAAAGCGTATTCCCATCATCATCCTGACCGGTTCCGATGACGAGACGGACGTCGTGCGCGGCCTTGACGCCGGTGCGAATGATTACGTCGCCAAGCCGTTCCGCATTGCCGAGCTTCTGGCCCGGCTGCGCGCGCAGATGCGTATTTTTGAAAACAGCGAGGACGCGGTCTTTGCGATCGGGCCGTACATTTTCCGCCCGTCCGCCAAGCTGCTGCAGGAAACGGCCAAGAATCGTCGTATCCGCTTGACGGAAAAAGAGGCCGCGATCCTGAAGTTCCTGTACCGTGCGGGCACGCGCCCCGTGCCGCGCCAGGTGCTGCTGAACGAGGTGTGGGGCTACAACGCCGCGGTCACCACGCATACGCTGGAAACGCATATTTACCGCCTGCGCCAGAAGATCGAGCCTGATCCCACCAACGCCACCCTGCTGGTGACGGAAGGGGGCGGCTACCGCCTTGACCCCGAAGGGGGCAAGACCGCCATCGCCTGATGGATGATGGCCCGCATTGCAGGCTATCCTGACGGGCCGCCCGGTTTCGGGCGGCCCGGTCGCGTTCAGGGCCGTTTTTTTCAGGCGTCCAGGTCGATCATGACCGGTACGTGATCCGATGGCTTGTCCCAGTCGCGCGCCGCGCGCAGCACCTGCATGCCGCGCAGGGCGGGTTGCAGGTCGGGCGTGATCCAGACATGGTCCAGTCTGCGGCCGCGGTTGGATTTGCTCCAGTCCCGGTTGCGGTAGGACCACCACGTGTACAGCTTCTCGGTCGCGGGCACGAAATGACGCATGGCATCGACAAAGCCGGTCTGCTGCCATGCCATCAGGCGTTCGGTTTCCGCAGGTGTGTGACTGACGATCTTCAGCAGCTGCTTATGGCTCCACACATCCTGTTCCAGCGGGGCGATGTTCAGGTCGCCCACCAGCACGGTGCGCCGCATGTCCCGGCCGGAAAACCACTGGCGGGCTTCTTCCACGAATGCCAGCTTGTGCGCGAATTTGGGATTTTCCACCGGGTCGGGAATATCGCCGCCCGCCGGGACATAGAAATCATGCACGTCAATCGCGTCAGCGCCCGTACCGTGGCGCACGGCGATATGGCGGCAGTCCCCACGCTGGCACCAGTCCGGCGCGTCCTCCAGCACGGTTACGGGCTGGCGTGACAGGATCGCCACCCCGTTATAGCCCTTCATGCCGCGGAACACGACATGGTCAAACCCCAGCGCCCGTACCGCATCAAGCGGGAACAGGCTGTCGGGTACCTTGGTTTCCTGCAGGCAGACGATATCGGGGGATGTGTCCTGGCATAGCTGGGCCAGCAGGGGCATCCGCAGGCGGAGGGAATTGATATTCCATGTCACAATACGCATATCGGGTGCATTGCCGATCGGGCGCGGGCTGACAAGAATATTTTTGCCCGTCTGTTGCGCGGCGGGGGACAAAAACAGGAACGAATTACAAAAGGCGGCTGATATTCCGCATAAAATGGAAACCGGGTTTTCCACCACGGAGATGCCACAATCTGTCCACCTGTGGGGTTGACAGGGCCTTTTGGGGTCCATGTGGGGTGGGATTTTTTTTCCGGCCCTTGGGGCGTGGAATATAATCTTTTTAAAACAATAGGTTATCGTTAGTGATGTTTTTTTGGGCAATCCAAGTGCAGGAAAGGAAAACCGCCATCCGCACGTTTTTTTCTGCTGCTGCTCCACAGACTTATCCACACCTTCGGTGGATGAACGGCTGCCATCCATGACAACCGCCATTTCGACCGCCCCCGTCCGTCCCGTGGGGGTGGAGGCGATTCACCATGCCCTGCAGACCATGCCGCAGTCCCCGGGCGTGTACCGCATGCTGGGGCCAAAGGGTGACGTGCTGTATGTCGGCAAGGCGCTGAATCTGAAGAAGCGCGTCACCTCCTACACCCATGTCGGCCGCCTGACCGAGCGCCTGCGCCGGATGGTGTCCGAAACCCGCAGCATGGAAATCGTCACGACCCATACCGAGGCCGAGGCCCTGCTGCTGGAGTCCAACTACATCAAGCGCATGCAGCCCAGGTACAACATCCTGCTGCGTGACGATAAAAGTTATCCATGGATCATGCTGACGGACAAGCATGATTTTCCCCAGATCAGCAAACATCGCGGCAAGCCGGTAAAGGGGGCGTCGTACTGGGGGCCGTTTGCATCCGCATGGTCGGTCAACCAGACGCTCAACCTGCTGCAGCGCACGTTCCTGCTGCGGTCATGTTCCGACAGCGAGATGCAGGGCCGCACGCGCCCGTGCCTGCTGCACCAGATCCACCGCTGTTCCGCCCCGTGTACCGACCGCATAAGCCGCGAGGACTATGCCGACCTGGCCCGTCAGGCACGTGACTTCCTGGCGGGCCGGAACCCCCACATGCGCGAGGAACTGGGGCGGGAGATGGAAGAAGCGGCCGAGGCGCTGGAGTTCGAACGCGCGGCCGCCATTCGTGACCGCATACGCGGCCTGTCGGCGCTGCAGCAGGATTCCAGCGTCATCAATCCCTCCACCGTGACGGATGCGGACATCATCGCGATCTGGCAGATCGCGGGGCAGTCGTGCATTCAGGTGTTCTTCATCCGTGCCGGACGCAACAACGGCAACCGCGCGTTTTTCCCCAGCCATGCGCGCGACGAGAACGCGCCCGACGTGCTGGCCGCCTTCATTGGCCAGTTTTATGACGACAAGCCACCGCCGACCCATGTGCTGGTCAACCAGGACCTGCCGGAACTCGATGTCCTGACATCCGCCCTCACGCTGCGCCGGGGCCGCAAGGTGGAGATCACGCATCCGCAGCGCGGGGAAAAGCGCGCGGTGATCGAACATGCCGAACTCAACGCGCGCGAGGCGCTGGAGCGGAAGCTGGCGGAAAGCGCCGGTCAGGCGCGGCTGCTGCAGGGGGTGGCCGACCTGTTCGGGCTGGATGCGCCGCCGCGCCGGATCGAAACCTATGACAACAGCCATATCCAGGGGGCGAACGCCTATGGCGTGATGGTGGTTGGCGGGCCGGAGGGGTTTGACAAGCGTGCTTACCGCAAATTCTCCATCAAGGGACCGGTCACGCCGGGCGACGACTTCGCGATGATGCGTGAGGTGCTTGAACGTCGCTTCCGCCGTGCGCTGAAGGACCGGGAGGAAGGCATGCGGCCAGAGGACTGGCCCGACATCCTTCTGATCGATGGCGGCGCGGGACAGTACACGGCGGTGCGTGGCGTGCTGGATGAACTGGGGGTGACCGGGGTGACGCTGGTCGCCATCGCTAAGGGGCCGGACAGGGATGCAGGGCGCGAATGGTTCCATACCGAGGGCCGTCCCCCATTCCAGCTGCCCCCGCGCGACCCGGTGCTGTATTACCTGCAGCGCCTGCGTGATGAAGCGCACCGCTTCGCCATCACCACCCATCGCGCCGGGCGGTCCAAAACGCTGGTGCGTTCGGAACTGGACGATATTCCCGGCGTTGGGCCTGCACGCAAGCGCGCGCTGCTCAACCATTTCGGATCGGCGCGCAGCGTGCGGCAGGCCGGCCTGGGGGAACTGGAAAATGCACCGGGCATCAATCGCGACATGGCACGCGCCATATACGGATATTTCCATCCCGGCTGGACAGGGGAGTGATCGGCTGTCATGCAGATGTGAGCATATGACCTGCCTGACAGGCGTTATCAGTATTTCGGTTTTTCCCCATCTTTCGTTATAGCAGTACCAGCATGCTTACCGACCTGCCCAATCTCCTGACCCTGTCCCGCATTGTCGTGGTCCCCATTGTTGTCGGGCTTGTCGTCATCCATACGCCGCAGACCGACTGCGCGGCGTGCGTGCTGTTCGTACTGGCGGGCATCACCGATTACCTTGATGGCAAGCTGGCGCGGGCATGGAACCAGAATTCCGACCTGGGCCGCATGCTCGACCCCATTGCGGACAAGCTGCTGGTGGGCGCGTCGCTCATGGTGCTGGCGGGGCTGGGGCGGCTGCCTTATGGCTGCCTGTATCCGGCCATCATCATCCTTTCGCGTGAAATCCTGGTCAGCGGGCTGCGGGAATACCTTGCGGCGACGCGGGTGGGCCTGCCGGTAACGCGGCTGGCGAAATGGAAAACCGGATTCCAGATGACCGCCATCGGCTTCCTGCTGGCGGGGGACAGTACGGCGGGGCTGCTGCATATAGGCTGGTTGCCGGTTGACGTGATGGGCGCGGTCATGATGTGGATCGCCGCCGTGCTGACCCTGATTACCGGGTGGGATTACCTCTCCACCGGCCTGCGCCATGTCAACCGTGGCACGACAGGGGCCACGAAATTATCTTCCTGACCTACATGAAAAATTAACGCGCGACGTGGTTGCTCTCTCCTGTGCGGGCCGTCTGGTCCGTCCGGTGCCAGACAGGTCAGGGGGAGAACGCGGTGCGCAACGCAATGGTGCTGTCATTGCTGGTGGGGCTGACGGGGTGTGGGGGTTTTGGCCATATCCTGTCCGGGAATACGGAACTGCCCGGCAGCCTGCCCAATACCCCGCATGCAGAGGTCGAGAACATGCGCCGCGTGGCGGGGCAGGCGCCACAGGTGCTGCCCATCATGCCGCAGGAACGCAATATCTGGCCGGTCGTGCGCTCGGGCCAGTCGGTGCTGGTTGCGATCGGGGCGGATGGCGTCAGTGCTGGTGCACGTTCGCAACTTGTGGAACGCGAGGTCGACCTGCCCGCCGGGGGCGAGATGCGGATCGGCAACGATGCGGACCCCGATGGCGTCCCGGCCGGCGGGGGGCACGTTTCCGCATTGTCTTCGGGCCCTTCGGCAACGCATAAGGGCGTATCGGATTCGGCCATTGTCGTCCCGAACGGCGATGGCACCACCACCGTGGTCGCGTCTGACGGCACGGTTCAGGAACAGCAGGCCCCATGACGCGGACAGGCCGCACGGGGACGCTGTGGCACAGGGAGATGAAACCGGAATGCTGCGCATTCTCTATTTCGCATGGCTGCGCGACCAGCTGGGCTGCCCCGGGGAGACGCTGCCCCTGCCGCAGGGCGTGCGGTCCGTGCAGGACCTGATCGACCGGCTGCGCGCGCGTGGCGGAGCGTATGGGGAAATATTCGCCAGGCCCGAACTGATCCGTGTCGCGGTGAACCACAGTTTCGCCACGATTGACGCCCCTGTTGCCGCCAATGACGAAATTGCCTTCTTCCCACCAGTCACGGGGGGCTGACGCCATCATGTCCTGCGTTACGGTCCGTGTTCAGGCCGAAGCATTCGATGTCACCCATGAAACCGCGCTGCTGCTGCGCGGGCGTGAAGACGTGGGGGGCGTGGGCGCGTTTACCGGCATTGTCCGCGGGGGCGGCGGTCTGGTGGCGCTGGAGCTGGAACACTACCCCGGCATGACCGAATCCATGATGCGGCAGATTGCCGAATCGGCCTGCACGCGATTCGGCCTGACCGGCTGCACCGTCATCCACCGCGTGGGCCGGCTGGAGGTCGGGATGCCCATCGTGCTGGTGCTGTGTGCGGCGGCACACCGCAAGGCGGCGCTGGACGGGACGGAGTTCATGATGGACTGGCTCAAGACCAGCGCACCCTTCTGGAAACGCGAAGAATTCTCAAACGGGCGCAGTGAATGGGTCCAGCCCCGCGCGCAGGATGATGCCGCGACGGCACGGTGGGGCACGCTGGGGACATGATGGGGAGGGGGAAGAAAATTTAAAAAATATTCTGCCCCTTTCATGTCTTGACGCAAGCTTGTCCGCTGATTCGGAAGATCAGTCCACAATTTGTCCCCACACATTATGTAGTGCAATGCGGTACCGTTTACTCCATATATAGGGGACAAAATCATAAAACCTCACCGCACGGCACAGGATCGAAAGGCCCTGTGCATTGGCGTGAGCCAATGACGGAGAATGTAAATGGTCCTGGATGACGTATCTGGAGGCATGCCCGATCGTTCGGCCAGTGTGGACGGGACCATCCAGGGAAAGGACAGTACGACGATGTCTGAAATGTCTGACATGCTGGATAACGTGGTCCAGTTGCCTGGCCACCATCCCGTGCGCGTGGACCATTCCCGTGATGCGCTGCTGACGGCCTTTGGCAAGGCAACCCTGGACAACCGTTATCTGCTGCCCGGTGAAAGCTATCAGGACCTGTTCGGACGGGTTGCGTCCTATTACGGGGCGAATCCCGCCCATGCGCAGCGGCTGTATGACTATATCTCGCGTCACTGGTTCATGCCGGCGACGCCGGTACTGTCCAATGGTGGCACCACGCGCGGCCTGCCGATTTCGTGCTTCCTGAATGAAGCCAATGACAGCCTGCGCGGCATTGTGGACCTGTGGAACGAAAACGTCTGGCTGGCGTCCAAGGGCGGGGGCATCGGTTCCTACTGGGGCAACCTGCGTTCGATTGGTGAAAATGTCGGCCGCAATGGCAAGACATCGGGCGTCATTCCCTTCATCCGCGTTATGGACAGCCTGACGCTGGCGATCAGTCAGGGGTCGCTGCGTCGCGGGTCGGCTGCGGTGTACCTGCCGGTCTGGCATCCCGAAATCGAGGAATTCATCGAACTGCGCCGCCCTACGGGTGGCGATCCCAACCGCAAGGCGCTGAACCTGCACCACGGCGTGCTGGTTCCCGATGCGTTCATGCGCGCGGTGGCCGATGATGATGAATGGGCGCTGCTGTCGCCCAAGGACAATACGGTCATCCGCAAGATCTCGGCCCGTTCGCTGTGGATCCGGATCCTGACCGCGCGGATGGAACAGGGTGAGCCGTACATCATCTTTTCCGATCATGTGAACAACGCCCGGCCCGAACACCACAAGCTGGCGGGGCTGGAGGTCAAGACATCCAACCTGTGCGCGGAAATCACGTTGCCTACGGGCATGGA
The DNA here is from genome assembly GCF_018491655.1 of Komagataeibacter oboediens. NCBI lineage: Bacteria > Pseudomonadati > Pseudomonadota > Alphaproteobacteria > Acetobacterales > Acetobacteraceae > Komagataeibacter > Komagataeibacter oboediens. The sequence goes on from NZ_JABLUU010000019.1 coordinate 24,796, forward strand.
CCAGCACGGGCGCGAACGCACGGCAGTGTGCTGCCTGTCGTCGCTCAACCTTGAGACGTGGGATGAGTGGAAGGACAATCCGCAGTTTATCGAGGACGTGATGCTGTTCCTTGACAACGTGCTGCAGGATTTCATCGACCGCGCGCCGGACGATATGGAACGCGCCCGCTACGCCGCCATGCGCGAACGCTCGGTCGGGCTGGGGGTCATGGGGTTCCATTCGTTCCTGCAGGCCCGGGACGTGCCGTTTGAAAGCGTGGTGGCCAAAAGCTGGAACCGCCGGATTTTCAAGCATATCCGTGCGCAGGCCGATGCCGCGTCGCGCAAGTTGGCGGAAGAACGCGGGCCATGTCCCGACGCCGCCGATTATGGCGTGATGGAACGTTTTTCCAACAAGATGGCGATCGCCCCCACCGCGTCAATTTCCATCATCGCAGGCAATGCCAGCCCGGGGATCGAACCGATCGCGGCCAACGTGTTCCTGCAGAAAACGCTGTCGGGATCGTTCACGGTGCGCAACCGCCACCTTGATCGCCTGCTGACGCAGAAGGGCCAGAACACGAACGAGGTCTGGTCCTCCATCACCCTGAACAAGGGCAGCGTGCAGCACCTCGACTTCCTGACCCAGCAGGAAAAGGATGTGTTCAAGACCGCGTTCGAACTGGACCAGCGCTGGGTGATCGAACATGCCGCTGACCGCGCACCCTTCATCTGTCAGGCGCAGTCGATCAACATCTTCCTGCCAGCGAACGTACACAAGCGTGACCTGCACCAGATCCACTACATGGCGTGGAAGCGGGGGGTGAAATCGCTGTATTACTGCCGTTCGCTGTCCATCCAGCGCGCCGACGCCGTCAGTGACGGACAGGAAAAGCGCGACATGACGAAAAAGGAAGGCGAGACGCCACCGGCCGCGACCACGGATTACGAGGAGTGCCTCGCCTGCCAGTAAGGCTGAAGTTTATGTATTGATCTGAATTGATTTATATAAATTTCTGGTTTTCAGTATATTGAATGATGTGAGCAGACTGTCCGCATGTATGGGGCAGTCTGTTTTTGAATCATTATTGTGTCTGGACACTGGCTTGACATGCTGTCTATCGTTTTGGGCGTCGGGATTCTGCCCGGCGCCCCGGAAACATGCACAGGACAGGCATGGCCATGACCGATACAGCCCCCGGCGCGGATGACAGGACGCAGCACGCCCCCAGCCTGCTGACCGCCAGTCCCGTCTACAAGCCGTTCCGTTATCCCTGGGCCTATGATGCGTGGCTGACGCAGCAGCGTGTCCACTGGCTGCCTGAAGAGGTGCCTCTGGCTGATGATGTGAAGGACTGGCACCGTACGCTGACGGATGGCGAACGGCATCTGGTGACCCAGATCTTCCGCTTCTTTACCCAGTCGGATGTGGAAGTGAACAACTGCTACATGAAGCACTACAGCCAGGTGTTCAGGCCGACTGAAGTGCTGATGATGCTGTCAGCGTTTTCAAATATCGAGACGATCCACATTGCCGCCTACAGTCATCTGCTTGACACCATCGGCATGCCTGAGACCGAGTATTCCGCGTTCCTTAAGTATAAGGAAATGAAGGATAAATATGACTACATGCAGCAGTTTACCGTCAGCGACACCTACCAGGTCGCCCGGACGCTGGCTGCCTTTGGTGCGTTTACCGAAGGGCTGCAGCTTTTTGCGTCCTTCGCCATCCTGCTGAACTTCCCCCGCCATAACAAGCTCAAGGGCATGGGGCAGATCGTGTCATGGTCGGTGCGTGATGAATCGCTGCATTGTGATTCGATGGCCCGCCTGTTCCGCGTGTTCATTCAGGAAAACCCGGAAATCTGGACCGATACCCTGCGTGACGACATCCGCCAGATCTGTCGGGATATTGTCGAACATGAGGACGCATTCATCGACCTTGCGTTTGAGATGGGCGCGGTCGAGGGGCTGGATGCGGCGCAGGTCCGGCAGTACATCCGCTTTGTCGCCAATCGCAGGCTGGGCCAGCTTGGGCTGGATGGCCTTTATGACATTGCCGCCAATCCCCTGCCATGGGTGGATGAAATGGTGAACGCGGTCGAACATACGAATTTCTTTGAAAATCGCGCGACTGAATACAGTCGCGCCGCGACCACCGGATCGTGGGACGAAGCATTCGCGGACTGAAAAACAAAAGTTTCGGGTGCTGCCTTTTTCAAAAAAGGCGGCACTTCCCGAATCGTTGTGGCGTGCAGGACATTCCGCAACGCAGCCTTACTGCAGGGCTGCGCCATCTTCCAGCACCGCACGGGCGGCGGGGGTGAATTCACCATTTCCTTCATGCAGGACCAGGCCGGGCAGCATTTCGCTGCCTGCGCGGGAATTCACGCGACCCTGCACCAGTACGATCCGCGCGGCATGCCCCTGACGCGGCCAGAAGGGAAATATCCGGATACGGCCAAGCCGCGCACGTTCCATTGCCGCAATGCCTGCGGACAGCAGGCTGGCGGGCAGGGCGAGTGTCAGGGTGCCGTGGTGGCGCAACTGGTCCGACAGCGTACCCACCCATGCCGCCAGCGTGCCTGCGGGCAGGCGACGGGCAAGGTCACGCTGCATGTGTGGGGAAGGTGACGAGTCATGCCCATGCCATGGCGGGTTGGCGAAGGCATGGTCGATGCGCCGGATGCCCGGACCCGACAGGAGCGGGTCATCGGGCAGGGCCGGAATGGCTGCCACCCGCACGCGCAGGTCGTGGCGCCCGTTCAGTGCCAGGTTGTGCCGGGCCAGACTGGCGGTGGCGGGATCCTGTTCCAGCCCGACTCCCGCAAGGCGGGGCACCCGATTCGTCAGGCACAGCAGTCCCGCGCCCGCGCCGCATCCGCCTTCCAGCACGACCTCTCCGGCACGTGCTGGCACGAAAGCAGCCATCAGAACCGGTTCCAATCCAGTCCTGTTTCCGGTCGGAAACTGGCGATAGACCACCTTTCCCCCCAGCAAAGTGCCCGTCGTGACCGGAGCGTCGCCCATGGGGGGCAGGGACTGCGCACCATCAGTCCCATGCGGTGTGTGTGCGTGGTCTGGCTTGACCGTTATTCCAGCGCCGCCCATATACTCATATCTATGTTCATACATTCGGAACCGGGAGAGTAACCTTTTGGCCCTAGCAGTTAGTCTGCCGGAATCCGACGAAACGGCAAGTCAGAAAGACGAAGGGGCTCGCCGCCCGATGGCAGATGGATCAGAAGTCGCCCTGCGTGACCTGGCGGAATATCTTGCAGACGACATGGCCGCGTGCAATCGCGCCATTGTCGAGCGGATGGACAGCCCGGTTGCGCTTATTCCCCAGTTGGCAGCCCATCTGGTCGCTGCGGGTGGCAAGCGGTTACGGCCGCTGCTGACGCTGGCGTCAGCACGGTTGTGTGGCTACCGGCCCGACGCCACGCACCAGCGGCACGTGGCGCTGGCGGCGTGCGTGGAATTCATTCATACCGCGACCCTGCTGCATGATGACGTGGTGGACGAAAGTTCGCTGCGTCGCGGCATGGCCAGTGCGAATGCGGTGTTCGGCAACAAGGCATCGGTGCTGGTGGGCGACTTCCTGTTTGCCCGTTCCTTCCAGCTCATGACGGATGATGGCTCGCTCAAGGTCATGAATATCCTCTCATCCGCTTCCGCCACGATTGCGGAAGGGGAAGTGCTGCAGATGTCCACCCAGAATGATCTTTCCACGCAGATTGATCAGTATCTGGAAGTCATTCATGGCAAAACTGCGGCGCTGTTCGCTGCCGCCTGCCGTGTTGGCGCGGTCGTGGCCAACCGGGAAGGGGCGGAGGAGCACGCCCTGGAGTCCTATGGCACCAATCTGGGCATGGCGTTCCAGCTGGTGGATGATGCGCTGGATTACGCAGCCGATCAGGCCCATCTGGGCAAGACGGTGGGCGATGATTTCCGTGAAGGCAAGATTACCCTGCCGGTGCTGGCGGCCTATGCCGCCGGGTCGGAAGAAGACCGCGCCTTCTGGCATCGCGTGATCGAGGAAAGTGAACAGCGTCCCGAAGACCTCGATCATGCGCTCAGGCTGATCGAGCAGACCGGGGCCATCCGCATTACCCTTGACCGGGCGACGGAATACGCCACGGCCGCACGTGAGGCGCTGGCCATCTTCCCGCCCAGCCGTCTGCGCCAGCTTCTGCAGGATACGGCCAGCTATACCGTCAACCGCCTGCGTTAAACGGACGTTTCAGGCTGACCGGCCGACAGGAACAGACAGTTTCCGGATGCCGCCTTCCTTCGGGAAGGCGGCATTTTTTATGGGATCATCTGAAGAGCCAGCCAGCAGGTTATTGAAAAGTTTCTGATGACGCATTTCCCGGAAAGATTCGGGAAACGTCGTTTTTTTGAAACAAGGTGACCCTCTCAGCGCCAGCCCTTTCAGGACCGGACAGTCAGGTCTTCTCCGAACGGGCAGGGTGCATCCGCTGCGTAACCCATCCTGCGCAGGCCGGGCTGCAGGGCAGGGAGGTCGGGTGGCATTGCGGTAAAAAAGACCTGTTCCGGTTCCGGAGACGGGACGGATGGGGCTGCGCCGCACTGGGCCAGGACACGGGCGGTCTGGCGCGCGACGGCCGGGGCAGGGTCCAGCCACATGATATGCGCAGGCCCGATGTCACGCATGGCATCCAGCAGGAAGGTGTAGTGCGTGCAGCCCAGGCCGACCACGTCAATCCGGTCCCCGCCCGGCTGGCGGAACAGGCCATCAAGTTCCGTCTTCAGTTGTCGCCGGTCCGGTGGCGTGCCGCGGAAGGCTGCTTCCGCCATGTCGGCCAGCCCCCGCGCGCCATAGGCCAGCAGGGTGCAGTCGGGCGCGAAGCGCATGCTCAGGTCATGCAGGTAGGGACGCCGCACCGTGGCGCGCGTGGCCAGCAGGCCGATCGTGCCGGTGCGGGTATGGTCCGCCGCCCATTTTATGGGGGGCACGCAGCCCACGAACGGAACGTCATAGGTGGCCCGCAGGCTGTCCAGTGCCAGCGTGCTGGCAGTATTGCAGGCAACTACCACCACATCGGGATGCAGGCGGGCGATGGCCTGTCCCAGCAGGCGGACGATTCGCTGCCGCAGCGGACCATCAGCCTGTTCGCCATAGGGAAAGACAGCCGTATCCGCCAGATAATCGACCGTGATCCCTGGCAGGAGGTCGCGGATGCGGGCGACAATCCCCAACCCCCCGATACCGGAATCAAAAGCGAGGATACGCGCCATCGACCCGTCCGCGGTTCAGGCCCCGGCGTCCCGTCTGGCCTTCAGTTCCAGGGCTTCTTCCGCGCTGCCCACGCCGCCATGCTTGGCTGACCATGCACAGGGATCTTCCAGGAACCGGCGGACTTCGGCTGCATCCTGTTCCGAGAAGTAGGGCTTGCCCGCGCAGGCTTCCAGCACATCCCACCACGTGCACAGCGCATGCAGGCTGATGTCCATGTCCGCCAGCGTGCGGTATGCACCAGGGAACACGCCATAGAAGAAGACCACGAACGTGTGGTCCACAATGGCGCCCGCCTTGCGCAGGGCATTGGCGAACTGCACCTTGGACGACCCGTCGGTCGTCAGGTCTTCCACCAGCAGGGTACGCATGCCTTCGGGCACATCGCCTTCGATCTGGGCATTGCGGCCAAATCCCTTGGGCTTTTTGCGCACATAGGCCATGGGCGCCATCATGCGGTCGGCAATCCATGCGGCGAAGGGAATGCCCGCCGTCTCGCCCCCCACCACGGCGTCAATGCTTTCGTATCCCACATGGCGGCCGATCTTTTCCACCGCCAGTTCCATGATCTTCTGCCGTGCGCGGGGGAAGAAGATGATACGGCGGCAGTCGATATAGACCGGGGATTTCCAGCCGGATGTCAGGGTATATGGGTCATCGGGGCGGAAGTTGACGGCCTTGATTTCCAGCAGCAGGCGCGCCGTCATAAGTGCGGCGTCGCGATCCCATGCGGTTGTGCCTGTTGAAAGTCCAGCCCCGTTCCCCGTGGCGTCGTGCATACCCTGTCTCCGGCCAAATGATATGTGGTGTCGTCAATGACAGCACAGACGATTAACCGCAACAGATGCGAAAATCCATCTATGTGCGGGGGGTGTGGGCGGAATTGCCAAAAAAAGCCATGTCGGAAACATAACGTGACCCGATCAGCGGAGTGTGAGGCCATGCGTACCTTGCCCCATGGGGGTATTCGATCTAATATCCCAATACTGATAATCATTCTCACCAATGGGTCATCGCATCGTGTCTGTTGAAAACAGTCGCATCTCTCGCAAGTGCGAGCGTGCCGTAATCACCGCCTATCAGGAACTGCGTGGCGTAGGGACCAGCGATGTGTCGGCTTTTCACGCCTGCACCACCCTGTACCGTATCCACCATCCCGAATCTTCATTGAACGAGGCACGGCGCCTGGTGTCGGAATGGATCGACCACCACGTGATCCAGAAACGCCCCGGTCCCACCAATGGCTGTGAATGTGACTGATCCGTTCGGATTGGGAAGGCTCATATGAAAAAAGGCAGGCCAGTATATGGCCTGCCTTTTTTATGTACCGGGCATGATGCTGCAGGATGCCCTGCCACGCTCCGGTCCGTTCTTCATTCCCTGCCGGACGGATGTGATATCCGTCCGGCAGGGGCTTCAGTCAGCCCCGCTTGTCAAACGGCACGAAGTCGCGTTCGGGCGATCCGGTGTACAGCTGGCGGGGGCGGCCGATCCGCTGGCCCGGTTCCTCGATCATTTCCTTCCACTGGCTGATCCAGCCGGTGGTGCGGGCCACCGCGAACAGCACGGTGAACATGCTGGTGGGGATGCCCATGGCCTTGAGGATGATGCCGGAATAGAAATCGACATTCGGATACAGGCTGCGCTTGACGAAATATTCGTCGTGGATGGCGATCTTTTCCAGTTCGATCGCAAGGTCCAGCAGCGGATCGTCCTTGATCCCCAGTTCGCCCAGCACTTCATGGCAGGTGGCCTGCATGATCTTCGCACGCGGGTCGAAGTTCTTGTACACCCGGTGGCCAAAGCCCATCAGGCGCACGCCGCTGTTCTTGTCCTTCACCTTGGCGATGAATTCGGGAATGTTGTCCTTGTGCCCGATTTCGGCCAGCATTTTCAGCACGGCCTCGTTGGCGCCGCCATGGGCAGGCCCCCACAGTGCTGCGATACCGGCGGAAATGCACGCGAACGGGTTCGCCCCGGTGGAACCGGCCAGACGCACGGTGGATGTGGATGCATTCTGTTCATGGTCCGCATGCAGGATCAGGATACGGTCCATGGCGCGCGCCAGAACCGGGTTGATCTTGTACGGTTCGCTGGGAACGGCGAACATCATGGACAGGAAGTTTTCCGCATACGACAGGTCGTTGCGCGGATAGATGAAGGTTTCGCCCTGCGTATATTTGTAGGCCCACGCCGCAATGGTCGGGATCTTGGCGATGATGCGCATGGCCGACTGGTAACGGGTGGCCGCGTTCGAGACATCCAGCCCTTCATGATAGAAGGAGGACAGCGCGCCGACCGTGCCACACAGGATGGCCATGGGGTGGGCGTCACGACGGAAACCGTTGAAGAAATTGCGGATCTGTTCGTGCAGCAGGGTATGGTGCTTGATGGAATTCACAAACCCGTCATACTGCGCCTTATCCGGCAGTTCCCCGTTCAGCAGCAGGTAGGCCACTTCCATGAAGGTTGCCTGTTCGGCCAGTTGCGCGATGGGGTAGCCGCGATGCAGCAGGATACCCTTTTCACCGTCAATGAACGTGATCTTGCTGGAGCATGAAGCCGTTTCGCCATAACCGGGGTCATAGGTGAATACCCCTGCCTGCGCCGGCAGCTTGCGGATGTCGATGACATCCGGCCCCAGCGTGCCTGACAGCACCGGCAGGGCAACATCCTTGCCGTTCAGCGAGATTGTGGCGCTTTTTCCGGACTCGCTCATCTACAACACTCCTCTTGGGTGCCGGTCCCGCGCACATCGGGGCAGGGCGGCACATGTCTCCAACCTCCGGGCATCCTGTCGTTCGTGCGACAGTTGGTATGTCTGCCCAAATTTATATACCCGTGCGCCGCAGGTGCGGCGGTCAGCGGGCCTTGGCACTGACGATAGGAACGAAAGCCCCGTCGTGGCAATCCGTCCCCCCCGCCTGCGGCAATGACATTATTGGCAAGACAGGTCCTGCAGGCGGATATCCCCGTCTTCTGCCTGATTCCAGGCTTTCGTGGCGGTAAAGCAGGCCATTGCGGCCGGTGGGAAGCCCTGTTGCAGCGCATTTTCCGCGTCGGGTGGACAATGGCGCGCAGCCCAGTGCGCAACCAGTGCCTGCAGGCCGGGATTGTGTGCTAATATCATGATATTGTTTACTTTATCCGGCACCTCATACAGCAGGTCACGAATGGTTTGTGGGGCCGCGTCATACAGCGCGTTCACATATCGGATATCGGGTTGCCGATCGCCATAAAATGATCCGATTGCCTCCAGCGTCTGGCACGTGCGCACCGCCGGACTGACCATGATCAGGTCCGGCACGAAATGCCGAGCCCGCAGCACAGCGCCCTGACGGGCTGCGCCCTGGCGGCCATGTGGCGTCAGGGGGCGGTTCAGGTCCGCCTGTATGCCCATTTCACCAAATGGGGCAGGGGCGGCCTGCGCGTGGCGCATCAGCACCATCCGCCGGGCGACTTGCGGGCTGCCCGCGGGCATGTCGGTCATGGGGGATTACCGCCCTTCGCTGGCGGCAATGGCTTCGTGGTGGCGGATGACCTCACGGATGATGAAGGCCAGGAATTTCTCGGCAAAATCTGGGTCCAGCTGGGCTGACTGGGCCAGCTGGCGCAGGCGCGCGACCTGGCGGGCTTCCCGCGCGGGGTCGGCGGGGGGCATGTGGTTGGTTGCCTTCAGCTTTCCCACCGCCTGCGTATGGCGGAAACGCTCGGCCAGCATATAGATCAGGGCCGCATCGATATTGTCGATGCTGCGGCGCAGTTCCTCCAGCTTGGACTGCGCGGCATCCTGCGTGGCCTGGGTGGTGTTCATGGGGGAAGGCTCTCCTGAAGGTATGGGAATTCTTGTGGTCCGCCGGGTTCTTACACGACGGGCGGCAGGTCGATCCATGCCAGATGGCCACCCTTGCCCGCGCCGGTATCGGTAAAGATGGCCCGCCCGCCCATTCTGCCCTGCCGGACCCATGGCCGCCCGTCGGTGGACCGGCGGTCATGCCCGCAATAGACCGTATAGCCCGCCGGGATATGATCGACCCAGTTCAGCCGGCGTTCAGGATAGCCGTCCTTCTGCATCCGGCCCGTTGTCTCGCCAAACAGCGCGCGCGACAGCAGCGGCGTCACGGTGCCCAGCCCCGGTGGCGGCAGTTCGCCCAGCATGCGCACGTGAAACCCGCCATGCACGAATATCGACTGTCCCAGCACGATCCACGCGGGCGCATGCGACAGGTCCGCCAGCGCACGCTGGAACACGTCGCTATTTTCTTCCGCCGTGAACTGGGTCAGCGTTTCCATCAATGGCGGGTCGCGGCGCATCTTGCGGCCCTGCAGCGCACGGGCCAGCTTGCGGTCATGATTGCCCAGGATGAACAGCCCGCGCCGTTCATCAATCAACTGCTGCATCAGGCGGAACGCCCCCGCGCTGTCGGGACCGTAATCCACCAGGTCTCCCAGCTGTATGACGAACCGGTCGGTCGCCGCGGCGTGGCGGAAGGCATACAGGTCGCCATGCACGTCCCCCACCACGCGCAGGGGGCGTCCGGCCAGCAGGTCCTTCAGCGGGTGCGTCGGCAGGGTGGGGAATGGGGGTGGCGGCTCCCTCGCCGGGGCGGGCGGGGGCGTGCCTTCCCGTGCCATGACAGGCCTGTGAGAGGGAAATCGGCGTCTCAAACGAAAATCCTCTCCTGCTTTTATGGCGGTGCCGGGTACCGGTGCCCCCTGATTGTGTCCTGTTGCCTATTATTCACAAGATTGGCCGCCTTGCACTAGGGGACTGGCCAGGAATGTATCTTTAATGACACAAAACGGTTGCATACGGGTAACGACAATTCTGCCGTGCAGCGAGGCATATTGCTAAAAATACATACCAAAAATACACCCCGCGCATACCCGCTTCGTGATGGAGCAAACGTGAAACCAGTCACCGGAGTCAGGGCGCCGTGTCACACTCTTTTGTTGTGACGTCGCCTGCCGGAGGGAGAACAGATGATGGCGTCATGCTGAAGTGAAACGCAACGCCTGCGTATGTGGTGCAAAGGGAATACCCACACCGCATGTGGCGGCTAGGCATATCGGACCGGTGCAAGGCAGTATGGGGGCAACGCAGGCCCCGCCCGACCGTGGCTGAGGCATACGACATATCCGGCGCAGGCTGGACATAACGATAAAAGTTTTGAGGGAAAGTTCATGATCGACCACACCCGAATCCGGAATGCGGCGCTCCGGGCCAAGATCACTACCGCCGAGCAGGCGGCCTCCCTTGTCCGTCCGGGCAGCACGGTTGGCACCAGCGGCTTTACCGGCGCGGGTTATCCCAAGGCCGTGCCGCAGGCGCTTGCCGCCCTGATGGAGCGTGAACACGCCAAGGGCAATGAGTACCGCATCCGCCTGCTGACCGGGGCATCAACCGGGCCGGAACTGGATGGCGCGCTGGCCAAGGTCAACGGCATCTCCTTCCGTATGCCGTACAATTCCGATCCCGGCCTTCGCGCGCGCATCAACAAGGGCGAGACGGAATACCTCGACATGCATCTCAGCCATGTGGCCCCCATGGCATGGGCGGGCTTCTTTGGCGAGATCGACACCGCCATCATCGAAGCCACCGCCATCCGTGAAGATGGCAGCATCGTGCCGTCTTCTTCCGTCGGGAATTCCAAGACATGGCTCGACACTGCCAAACAGGTGATCATCGAGGTCAACAGCTGGCAGGACGCGGCGCTGGAGGGGATGCACGACATCTGGTACGGCGCGGCCCTGCCGCCGCACCGCCAGCCGATCCCGCTGCTGCGCCCCGATGACCGGATTGGCGGCACGTCGCTGAAGGTGGACCCCGACAAGATCGTGGCGATTGTCGAAACCAACGCGCCTGACCGCAACGCCCCGTTCTCGCCGCCTGACGAGACCGCGCGCGGCATCGCGGGCCACCTTATGGAATTCTTCCGCCACGAAGTGAAAATGGGCCGTCTTCCGCCGTCGCTCCTGCCACTGCAGTCCGGCGTGGGCAACGTGGCCAATGCCGTCATGGGCGGGCTGGAAGAGGGGCCGTTCAATGACCTGACCGCCTATACGGAGGTCATTCAGGACGGCATGCTGGGCATGCTGGAAACGGGCAAGATGCGGGTTGCGTCGGCCACCGCGTTCTCCCTCAGCCCAGAAGCTGCGGAATCGCTCAATGCCCGCATGCGGGAGTTCCAGAAGAAGATCATCCTGCGCCCGCAGGATATCAGCAACCATCCCGGCCTGATCCGTCGCCTTGGCTGTATCGCCATGAATGGCCTGATCGAATCGGATATCTATGGCAACGTGAATTCGACCCAGATCATGGGTTCGAAAATCCAGAACGGCATCGGCGGGTCGGGTGACTTTGCCCGCAACGCCTATATTTCCGTGTTCATGACGCCGTCCACCGCCAAGGGTGGCAAGATTTCGGCCATCGTGCCCATGGCGTCCCATGTTGACCACATCACGCAGGATTCGCAGGTGCTGGTGACCGAGCAGGGCCTGGCCGATCTGCGTGGCCTGTCACCCAAGCAGCGCGCGGAAGTCATCATCGCCAACTGCGCGCACCCCGACTACCGCCCGATGCTGCAGGATTATTTCAAGCGCGCCCGCGCGGGTTCGTTCGGCCAGCAGTCGCCGCATCTGCTGAACGAAGCCCTGTCGTGGCACCAGCGTTTCATCGATACCGGCAGCATGATGCCGTAAGCACAAATCCCTGTTTCCACATGGAAACGGGATGCCTGCGGGAAGGGGGAGCGGACGGCGCAGGCACGTCGTCCCTCTCTCGTTCATACACGCCGTACTGTAAAACAGGCCTGTGGGAGAATGGTTCCCACAGGCCTGTTTTTATTACGGACCGGATGCCGGTTTGAAATTCAGAAGTTGTTGGTGAAGCTTTTTTCAAAAAGCTTCGAAAGCATGCCGCCGTTTTTCCAGAAAGGCGGCACCCAAAAACGTTCATTCAGTTACAGAAGCGGCGTAGCCGGCGGGGTATCCACCATTTCGGTGGCGCGTTCCAGATCGACCGACAGCACGCGGCTGACCCCGCGTTCCTGCATCGTCACGCCATACAGCCGGTCCATATGCGCCATGGTCAGCTGATGGTGGGTCACGACCAGGAAACGCGTGCCCGCTTCGGCCACCATGTCACCCAGCAGGGCGCAGAAACGTCCCACATTGGCGTCATCCAGTGGTGCATCGACCTCGTCCAGCACGCAGATGGGGGCCGGATTACAGCGGAAAACCGCGAAAATCAGCGACAGTGCCGTCAGCGCCTGCTCCCCACCCGAAAGCAGGGACAGCGTCGCCAGTTTCTTGCCCGGTGGCTGGGCATAGATTTCCAGCCCGGCCTGCAGCGGATCATCATTGCCCACCATGCCCAGATGCGCGCGCCCACCATTGAACATGCGCGAAAACAGGGACTGGAAATGCTGGTCGATCTGGGAAAACACGGCCATCAGCCGTTCGCGCCCTTCACGGTTCAGTTGCCCGATCATGCCACGCAGGCGGGCAATGGCCGATTGCAGTTCATCACGTTCATGCAGGATGGTGTCGATCCTGCCGGACGCGTCCTGCGCCTCAAGTTCGGCACGCAGGTTGACGGGGCCAAGATCATCGCGCTGGCGTGTCAGGCGGGCCACCTTGCGGCGCAGGCCGGTTTCGGCATTCACGCTCAGATCCGTGGGGATCACGCCTGCAGGTGGCTGCGATTCCGCCTGTAGCTGCGCCAGAAGCACCTGCGCCTGTTCGCGCCTGCCTTCGGCACGGACCAGTTCCTCACGCGCGGCGGTCAGGACTTCCTCCGCCGTGCGACGGCCTGCCTGCAGTTCAGACTGGCGGTCCTGTGCCTGCTGCAATGCGGTCGCCGCCACGTCGTGGCTGGCCGCATACTGTTCCAGTTCGGTTGCAATGGCATCGCGCCGCGCACGCACGGCCACGGGTTCTGGGGCCAGACGTTCGTATTCAGCCTGCGCATTGCCCAGCCGGGCCCGTGCGGCCTCCGCTTCCAGTGTCGCCGCTTCGACACGGGCGGTCCACTGCGCCATTTCATGCGCTAATGCTTCGAAACGCTGGTGCAGGCTGGCGTCTTCCGCCTGCAGGCGCGCCAGCGTGTCGCGGCGTTCGTGGTCCTGTGTGCGCAGGGCGTCATCCTGCGTGCGCAGTTCGGCCAGCGCGTGTTCCAGCCCGGCAATATCAGGCAGCGCCGCCAGTCGCGCCCGTGCGGTGCCCACCGCCTCATCAGCCTGCTGCACGGCAAGGGACAGGTCGGCCATCCGTGCACGGCGGGCGTCCAGCCGGGTGCCGGTTTCGCGCATTTTCTGTTCCATGGCCGCGCGGGTGGCGCGTGCATGGTCCAGTTGCGCGGTCGTGGTGTCCACCGCGTCGCGGGCCTGCCGCAGGGCCCGTTCCGCGTCGGTGGCGGCGGTCGCGGCCTGCTGTGCGGCCCCTTCGGCAATGTCGGGGGCGGGCAGGGCAGCAAGGTGTTCGCGACGGGTGGCCAGTTCGGCCGCCAGCGCATCGTGGTCGGTTTCCAGCCGCGCCAGTTCGGGCTGCATGGCCTGCAGGCGGGTTTCGGCCTCGCTGTGGCTGGACATGGTGGCCTGCAGGGCCTGACGGGCCTGTTCCACCCGGGCTTCGGCCTGCTGCCGGGCGGTGCGCAGCCCGCTTTCATGCGCCTGTGCCTGCGTGGCCTTCGTGCTGGCGGCCTGCTGCGCCTGTTCCAGCTGTGCAAGATCCGGCAGGCTGGCCTCCTGTGCCAGGGCGCGGGCGCAGGCAGCTTCGGCTTCCTTCAGCGCGGCGGTTGCCGTGTCCTGCTGCACGGCCAGCGTGTCGATCTGGGCTGCGACTGTCGCGTGCCGCCGTGACAGGTCGGCTTCCTGCGTGCGGCAGGTTTCCAGCATGTTCTCGGCATCCGCGCGGGACGTGCGGGCGCTCTCCAGTGCCTGCGCCGCCTGCTGCCGGGCCTGGCCTGCGGCGGTGGCGGCCTGTTCCAGCACCGGGATTTCGGTGCGTGCCTGTTCCAGTTCGGCGCGCAGCGTGCGCAGGCGGCCAAGCTGCTTCAGCCGCAGTGCCGCACGTCCGGGCAGGTTGGGGGCCTGTGCATAGCCATCCCACCGCCACAGCGCGCCATCGCGCGTGACGAGGCACTGCCCCGGCGCAAGATCTGCCTGCAGTCCGGCCCCATCCATGCCATCGGGCAGCAGCCCGGCGGCACCCAGTGCGCGTGACAGGGCGGGCGGCGCGTCCAGCAGGGCAGAGAGCGGCTGGATGCCAGCCGCGGGGAAAGGAGCGGGCGCGGTCGCGGGCAGGGCGTGCCATTCACGCAGGCCCTTGCCCTTCAGTGTCGCATTCAGCCCGTCCGACAGCACGACGGCCAGCGCCGTTTCCAGCCCGGTCGGCACATGCAGGCTTTCCGCCAGCGTTACCCCGGCCGCCGGCGCATGGTCCGTATCGCTATCGCTCTGCAATGCACGGGCAAGGCCGTCAGATTCCGCTTCAAGGCCCGACAGGGTGGCACGTGCCTGCGAGAGGCGGCTGGCGCAGGCTTCGTCGTCGCGCGTGGCGGCAACGGCGGCGGCCTCGGTCGTGGCCATGTGCTGGCGTGCGGTTTCCAGCGCGGCTTCGGCAGCTTTGCGCCGGGTGACAAGGGCCTGCAGGTCTGCATCCGGCACTGCCTGTGCGCGCAGGCGCTCCATGCTGGTGGCCAGCGTGTCCACTTCACCCTGCGCGCGCTGTCGCGCCGCGCGTGCCGTGCGCAGGGCTTCCTCCGCGCCCTGCCGGGTGGATCGGGCGTCCTTCAGCCGGGCATTGGCCTGTATGTCCGCCTGTGTGGCCTGCGCGCGGGCTTCTTCCGCGCCCCCCAGTTCCGCGCGGATGGTGGCGAGCGCGCGCTCCGCATCCTCCACCACCTCTGTCAGGCGCTGGCGCTCGGTTTCGGGTACAAGGCTGGCGCGGGCCTTTTCCACATGCGTGCGCACGCTGGCGATGTTGCGTTCCAGCGCGTCCAACCGGTCGCGCACCGCATTGGCGTCATGGGTTGCCTGTTCATGCACGCGACGGCTTTCGGTGGCGGCATTGCGGGCAAGGCCAGCCTGCAGCACGGCTTCCGAATGGGCGTGGATTGCGGCTTCACGCGTGGCCAGCGCCCCGGTCGCGTCCTGTTCGGCCCGGGCTATCTGCGCGTCATGTTCAGCAATTGCGGCCTCGGTCGGCATGGCGGCTTCAAGGTCCGCGATTTCGGCAGCCAGTTCCGTCTGCTGGGCCACAAGGCGTTCATGCGCCGCAGTCGCGGCGTCCAGCACGCCGCGCGCCTGCGTGGTCTGGAGCTGGGCTTCGCGCAGGGTGGTGGTCGCCTGTTCCACGCGCGCGGCCATATCCGTCAGGGCCTGCGCCAGTTCCGCGCGTTCCGCCTGCGCCGTGTCACACAATGCGGGCAGGGCGGACAGGCGCTCTTCCACCTGCGTGCGTTCCGCCGCCAGCCGGTCGCGCATGACGGTGGCATCATCGCGCCGGGCAAGGGCGGCTGCATGCACGGTTTCGCATTCCGCAAGCCGCGTGCGGGCGGTTTCCAGCGCGGATTCGGCGCGGGCCAGTTCCTCGGCAATGGTTTCGGCGCGGACCTTGAAACGTTCAAGTTCGGTGCGGCGTGTGTCCAGTTCCTCACGCAGCGCGGGCAGCGTCCGGGTGACTTCGTAATCCGCGATCACCGCACCTTCGGTCACTTCCTCGGCGGCCTTCAGGTCGCAGCGTGCGGCATGCAGTGCGGTTTCGCTGTCGGCCACGGCCTTGTGCGCGCGGGCATGCAGCAGGGCCAGCAGGGCGGTTTCCGATTCCCGCAGCCCCTGCGACAGTTCCCGGTAACGGCCCGCCTGTTCGGACTGTTCCTGCAGGTCGCCCAGCCGGGCCTCAAGCTGGATGCGCAGGTCTTCGGCGCGGGCAAGGTTGGCTTCGGTCGCGCGCAGCTTCAGTTCGGCTTCGTGCCGGCGGCCATGCAGGCCGGTAATGCCTGCGGCTTCTTCCAGAATGGTGCGACGTTCCTCGGGGCGTGCGTTGACCAGCGCGGAGACGCGGCCCTGGCTGACCATGGCCGATGACCGGGCACCCGACGCCAGATCGGCAAACAGCGTCTGCACGTCGCGCCCGCGCGTGGTGCGGCCGTTGATGCGGTAGCCGCTGCCTGCGCCCCGTTCGGCCCGCCTGCAGACCTGCAGTTCGTCCTGCCCCTGAAAGGGCGGGGGGGCGACGTCGGCCGCGCCATCCAGCGTCAGGGTGACCTCGGCCATGTTCCGTGCCGCACGCGCAGTGGTCCCGGCGAAGATCAGGTCATCCATCTCCCCGCCACGTAGTGAGCGGGCATTGGTTTCCCCCATGACCCAGCGCAGGGCCTCGACCACGTTGGACTTGCCACAGCCGTTCGGCCCGACAATGCCCGTAAGTCCCGGCAGGATATCGACGGAAACCGGGTCGGCGAAGCTTTTGAACCCTGCGATGCGCAGCCGGACGAAACGGGCGGTCATAACGGAATGGCCCCGGTCACTGTGCCGCCGCTTCGACCTTCTTGGCGAACTCCTCGTACGTCAGTTCCTGCGCCACCTGCTCCCTGTCGTTGAAGCGGAAGGTGGGTGTGCCGTCGATCTTGTACTGCGCCTGCGCGCGGTCTTCCTCGTCCATGATGGCGTGGCGCAGCTTGTCGTCATGAACGGTCTGCTGGAACGTATCGGCGGACATGCCGGCCAGTGCGGCCATTTTCTGGATCTGTTCCTCGGGGTTCACGTCCTTGCCGAATGCCCAGCGGTCCTGGCTGGACAGCAGGGCCAGCACGAAGGGTTCATACCGTTCGGGCGGCAGGGCGCGCGCCACCATGGATGCGGTCAGCGCCACCTGGTCCAGCGGGAAATCACGGAAAATGTAATACACGCGTCCCGTATCGACCAGCTTCGTGCGGATTTCGGGAAACACTTCTGCGGCGAAGCGCGCGCAGTGCGTGCACGTCAGGGAGAACCATTCCTCCACATGCACCTTGGCCGACGGGTTGCCCACCGCACGGATGGACAGGCGCGGGTCGGCGGCCTGCGCCACGGCCCTGCCGGACAGCAGGCCACCGCTGGTGATCAGCGCGGGGGCAAGGGCAAGCAGGGTGCGGCGTTTGATGGGCATCACGGGTCACTCTCCGGTGTGGGACTGGGTGGGGGATAAATCCCCGGCGCGGCGAGTGTAAAGAGGCGACGGGCGCACGTAAATCCATTCCACGCGGCAAGGGCACGCCCGCGGGTACGGGCGCGGGCGTGCCGGGCTGTGTCAGGTGGCCGGCGGCGCCTCGGGCGGGGGCAGGCGCACACGCACGCGGCGGATATGGCGGGCATCCGCATCAAGGATGCGGAAAACCATGCCGCTTTCGTGGGTGACGACCTCGCCACGCGTCGGCACATGACCGGCCAGACGGAAGACAAGGCCGCCCACCGTCTCGATCTCGGCCTCGCGTTCCTCGCGCGTCAGGATCGGGCCGACCTTTTCCTCGAACGCGGCGACGGGGGTGCGGGCGTCCACATCCAGCGTGCCATCCGGCCTGTCACGCATCATGTTGACCGTCGGTTCGTCATGTTCGTCCGATATGTCGCCCACGATCGTCTCGATCAGGTCCTCGATGGTGACCAGACCGTCGATGCCGCCATATTCATCAATCACCAGCGCAAGGTGGACGTGGCGCTGACGCATCTGTAGCAGCAGGTCCAGCACCGGCAGCTGCGGGGCCACCATAAGCGGCTGGCGCAGCAGCGGTTCCATGCGGAAGGCTTCGGACGTGCCGACATAGGCGATCAGGTCCTTCACATGGATCATGCCCACGATGTCATCAAGCTGCTCACGATAGACCGGCATGCGGGAATGGTTTTCCCGGCGCATCATGGCCAGTGCCTCGTCCAGGCTGATATCGACGGGCATGGCCACGATATCGGCGCGCGGGATCATCACGTCATCGGCCGTGATCCCGCGCAGGCGCAGGACATTGGCCAGCAGGGCGCGTTCCTGCCGGTCCAGTTCGGATGACCGGGGATCGGCCTCGTCCCCCGCCGCGTCATCGGCTTCCTTGACCAGCGCGGCAATGGAATGGCGCAGTCCCTGTTCGCCGCGTTTGCGGCTGAACAGCGACAGGAATCCCTTGCCGCGCGACCCGGACGGAGGTTCCCCGCCCGGCTCGCTGCCATTGCGGCTCATGATCGCATCCCCCGTGCGGTGGCCATGCGGCCCTGTTTCCACGGATTGGCAATGCCAAGGGTGGAGAGGGTGCTGGCCTCAAGCATCTCCATCTCCCGCGCTTCGCCGGGGTGATGATGGTCATACCCGGCCAGATGCAGGACGCCGTGAATGACAAGGTGTGCCAGATGGGCCGCAACCGTGCGGCCGGCCGCACGGGCTTCGTGCACCACCGTTTCGAACGCGATGATGATGTCACCACCCCACAGGCCGCCACCCGCATGGGCGGGGGCATATTCGAATGTCAGGACATTGGTGGGTTTGTTGCGCCCGCGATGGCGCCAGTTCATCTGCGCCACCGTGCGGTCATCGGCCAGTACGACCGTGACCGGCCCGTGGCGGCCCGTGGCCCGCAATGCTGCATCCACCGCGCGCGCCACCAGCCGTGCCGGATGCCGGACGGCACGGTTCCACCGCCGGTCCGCCACGGTTATGTCGGGGCCGTCCAGTCCGGCCGGAAGGACGGGCATGTCAGCCCGTCCCGCTGCATCCGCGACCCCGCCGGAATGGGCGGGGCCTGTGCTACTTCGAGGTTTCATCGTTCTCCTGCTGCGATCGCGCGTGCCGGGGGCGGTGCTGTGCCCCGGCGCGCTGATCGTAAGCCTCCACTATACGCGCCACCAGCGGGTGGCGCACCACGTCACGCGATTCAAATCGCATCATGCCGATCCCGGGCAGGCCGTCCAGCGTTTCGACGGCTTCCCGCAGGCCGGATGTCACGCCACGCGGCAGGTCAACCTGGCTCAGGTCGCCGGTAATGACCATGCGCGTGCCTTCCCCCATGCGGGTCAGGAACATCTTCATCTGGGCGGGGGTGGTGTTCTGCGCCTCGTCCAGAATGACAAAACAGTGCGCCAGCGTCCGCCCGCGCATGAACGCCAGCGGCGCGACCTCGATCTCCCCCGTGCCCATGCGCCGGATCACCTGGTCGCCCGGCATCATGTCATGCAGCGCATCATAGAGCGGGCGCAGGTAGGGATCGATCTTTTCCTTCAGGTCGCCGGGCAGGAAGCCCAGCCGTTCGCCCGCCTCGACCGCAGGCCGCGACAGGACGATCCGGTCCACCTGTCCCGCCTGCAGCATGGCCACAGCCTGCGCCACGGCCAGATAGGTCTTGCCCGTGCCGGCAGGCCCCAGGCCAAACACCATTTCCTGCCGCGCCAGCATGTCCATGTACTGCCCCTGGCCCACGGAACGCGGGGCGATGGGACCGCGGCGGGTCATGATGGTGGGCAGGTCCGCAAGCGACGGGCGGGCGGGGGCCACGGGGGTGCGGGCATCTGTCATGGCGGGCATGTCCGTTGTCGCGGGGGATGGGGCCGACAGGGCGTGGGCGGCGATGCGGATGGCGGTATCCACGGCGGCCGTGTCCACCACCTGTCCCGCGCGGGCGCGGCGGTAGAGTTCGGTCAGCGTGCCCTGGGTCAGCCCCACCCGCTGGGCCGCGCCCGTAATGGCGATGCGGTTGCCACGGCAGGACAGCCGGACATCAAATCCACGTTCAAGATGGAGGAGATGACGGTCATGATCCCCCACAAGCTGCGCCAGAAGCGCATTATCCTCAAACTGCAGGGTTACGGTGCGGTCATTCGCCGCAGCCGTGCCGGGGGAGGGAGGACGCCGTCCGCCGCGACGGGGCGCGTGGAGCGTGGATTGTGTCTGTTCTCTCAAGCCCTGTCTGTCTCCTCTGTCAGGACACCGCCCAGCGAGTTGGTGTAACGGTGGCGGATATCCACATTGGCGATACGCCCGATCAGGCTGTCCGGCCCGTCCACGTTCACGGCCTGCAGCCACGGGCTTTTCCCCGAAAGCTGGCCCGGCTTGCGCCCGCGCCCGGTAAACAGGACGGGCGCGGTCAGGCCGATGGCCGCATCATTGAATGCATCCTGCTGCACGCGCAGCACGGCCTGAAGTTCCTGCAGGCGGGCATCCTTTACGTCCTCGGGCACGTGGCCGCCGGCACCTGCTGCGGGCGTGCCGGGGCGGGGCGAGTATTTGAAGGAATACGCCTGCGCAAAGCCGACATCGTCGATCAGGCGCATCGTCTCGGCGAAGTCGGCATCCGTCTCGCCGGGATGGCCCACGATGAAATCGGATGACAGCGCAAGATCGGGCCGCGCATCGCGCAGGCGGGCGACCAGCGTGCGGTATTCATCCGCCGTGTGCCCCCGGTTCATGGCCGCCAGCACCCGGTCGGACCCGGACTGTACCGGCAGGTGCAGGAACGGCATGAGCTGCGGCAGGTCGCGATGGGCGGCGATCAGGTCATCTTCCATGTCGCGCGGATGCGACGTGGTGTAGCGGATGCGCGCGATTCCCACCTCATCGGCCAGCACGCGGGCAAGGCGCGCCAGCCCCCATGTGCGGCCATCGGGGCCTTCGCCATGGTAGGCGTTGACGTTCTGCCCCAGCAGGGTGATCTCGCGCACGCCCGCCGCCGCCAGCCGCCGTGCCTCCGCAATCACGGCCTGCGCCGGGCGGCTGCTTTCGGCCCCGCGCGTATAGGGCACGACGCAGAAGGAGCAGAATTTGTCACATCCCTCCTGAATGGTCAGGAACGCCGCCCCCCCTGCGGGGGCCATACGGTCGGCGGGCAGGAAGTCGAATTTCTGCTCGACGGGGAAATCGGTTTCGATCACCGCCCCTGCCGCACGGGCCGCGCGGGCGACCATTTCGGGCAGGCGGTGATAGGTCTGTGGCCCCAGCACGATATCGACATACGGCGCGCGCGACAGGATTTCTCTGCCTTCCGCCTGTGCAACACAGCCCGCCACGGCCAGGACCGTGCCTTTGCCCCGTTCGGCGCGGGCTTCCTTGACCTTGCGCAGGCGACCGAGTTCGGAAAAGACCTTTTCCGCCGCACGGTCACGGATGTGGCAGGTGTTGAGGATGATCATGTCCGCATCATCCGGCGTGCCTACGGCGCGATAGCCCAGCGGGCGCAGCACGTCGGACATCCGCTCGCTGTCATACACGTTCATCTGGCAGCCCCATGTGATGACATGAAGCCCCCTTGTGGACGATGTGCTGGGTTGCGGCAGGGTCGCGCCGGAAGGGGGAGACAGGCTGTTCACGGGTCAGGTATCCTCGGGCATCATCGCGGGCACGTGCCCGCACAACGGGCGCAAGACATCGTTGTTCGATTGCGCGCGGTCAAGTGCCTTGCCGCGGATATGCCAAGGAACAAACGGTTGGCCCATCGACGCTCCCGGTTTGCATGTGGCGGGGTGCCGGGCACGGCAACCCTTCCTGCCCATGGCGATCATGCCCGGCGGAATCGGGGGTATGTCAAGACAAGAACCGTGTGATGGAGACAGTTTGCAACACGATCCGACCGTTTTGGGCACCGATATGACATATTCGGAACTTATTAAGGCAGCGACGTTAATATCGGTTTGATCATGCATGCCGGGAATGGCAGTTATCACACAGTGGGAAGCTAACCGCACGGAAGACAGGAACAGGGGCGGCACCGTTTGACAGGATTGCGTCATTCCCGCCAGGCACGCAGCCATCATGCCCGTGCCAGGCGCAGTGCCGGTTATGCAAGTCTGTGTGCCGTCGTGACGGTCCTCGTATCATGGGGGCCTGCGGCGCGCGCGGCCGACCCGCAGGACTACACCACCACCCTGCGCCCGACCGGCAACGCCGACCTGGATGATGCGCTGCGGGCGTCGTCCGACCTGCTGTCGCTGCAGAAGACACAGGCCGTCAGCCCCTTTGCGCTGACCGGGCGCATCCATAACGACTATTCCCGCCTGATCAGTGCGCTGGAAAGCTATGGCTATTACGCGGGCGCCATCACCATCACCGTGACCGATGGCGGCGGGAAGTCCGGTGCCTCCGCCGCAGGTAGCCATGACGGGCGCGATCCCGACCTGCCCGAATGGATGCAGTCCATCCCGGCGGGGCACAGGGCACAGATCACCATCAGCGCGCAGCCCGGCGTGCAGTTCCGCATCGGCGTCGTGACGCTGAACCCCGATAAAGGTGATCCGCCCGTCAACCTGAATGCGGATGAGGTCAAGGCCTTCGCCATGAAGTCCGGCATGCCTGCGCAGGCCGAAAACGTCCTGTCCGCAGGCGTGACCCTGCAGACCGCGCTGACGGAAGAAGGCTACGCGCTGGCCCATGTCAGCAAGCCACAGGCATGGCTGCGGCCCGCGACGCATACGCTCGATATCGCCTATACCGTCCACCGCGGGCCGGTGGTCAATCTGGGAGCGTTCGATTTCGCGGGGCTGCAGCGCACGCATCCGGCCTATATCGCACGCAGGCTGACCATTGCACCGGGGGAACTGTACCAGCCTTCGCGTATTGAACGCGCCCGGCAGGATATTGCATCCACCGGGCTGTTTGCCGATGTGCAGGTCAACCATGGCGACACGCTGGCATCCGATGGTTCCATGCCGCTTGATTTCGCGTTCCGGGAGGGCAAGCGCCACAGCGTGGGCGCCGAAGGCGGCTATTCCACCGACCTGGGCGGTCGCGCGGGCGTGACGTGGACGCACAATAACCTGTTCGGCAATGCCGAGCGGCTGCGGCTGACCGCACTCATTACCGGGCTTGGCGGTTCGGCGGAGCAGGGGCTGGGCTATGATTTCTATGCCGACCTGCTGAAGCCCGATTTCGGATCACGCAACCAGAACATGAGCGCGCGCCTGGAAGGCATCAAGCAGGAACTCTATTCCTACCGCCAGACCGCGCTGCTGGCGCGTATCGGTATTGTCCGCCGCGTCAACCGCCACTGGAACGTGTCCTTTGGCGGCCAGATCGAGCAGGAACAGATCCAGCAGATGGGCACCACCAACAGCTATTTCATCGCTGCCCTGCCGCTTACGGCCAATTACGATGGGACGGGGGTGGACAACCCCATCACCCCCGCGACCCACGGGGTGCGGATGGGGACCAGCATCACGCCTTCCGCGTCGCTGACGGACGGCACGTCGTTCTTCGTGATCATGCAGGCGACGGTCTCGACCTATTTCGACCTGAAGAACTTCGGCCTGTCGCGTCCCGGCCGCAGCGTGCTGGCGTGGCGTGGCACCATTGGCAATGTGGAAGGTGCATCGACCTTTGACATTCCGCCCGACCAGCGTCTGTATGCCGGTGGGTCCGCCACGGTGCGCGGCTTCCGCTATCAGGGGGTGGGGCCGCAGTTCGCCAACACGCGCTACGCCATTGGCGGCACGTCCATGGATGCGGGGTCGTTTGAATACCGCCAGCGCATCATGCAGAAATTCGGCGCGGTCGGCTTTATCGACGCAGGTCAGGTCACGGCGGACCGCACACCGTTCCAGGGCACGCTGCGCGTGGGCGCGGGCGCGGGGGCACGCTATTACACGCCCATCGGGCCGGTGCGGCTGGATGTGGCCGTGCCGCTCAACCGTCCCGCGCGGGGCGACAAGTGGGAACTGTATGTGGGTCTGGGGGAAACGTTCTGATGCCTGATCCGACATCCACCCCGACACCGTCGCCAGCACCGCCGACCGGGCGCGGCACGGCCCGGCGGATCCTGCGGGCGGGCGCTTTCGCGCTGGGCATTCCGGCGGGGCTGGTGGCCGTGGCGCTGGGCGTGGTGCTGGTGGCGGCCAATACGGGCGCGGGCCAGCATGAAATCGAACGCCGCCTGCCGGGACTGACCGGCGGCAGCGTCCACCTGTCGGGTCTGGGCGGCCGGTTTCCCGATGCGCTGCATGTCCGGCATCTGGAACTGGATGACTACAAAGGCGCATGGCTGTCGATTGATGACCTGCAACTGGACTGGTCACCGCTTCGGCTGCTGACGCGGCACGCGGTCATCAGCAACCTGTCCATGGCGCGGCTGTCCATTCCACGTCTGAGCGAGGACGATCCCGCCCATCCGTCTAAGCCGGAAAAGGACTCTTCGGGCAGCGTCCATATGGGGGTCGACATCCGTGCGGTGCATGTGGCGCGGATTGACGTTGGCGCGGCCATTGCCCGGATACCTGCGGCCTTCAGCCTGAACGGCCATGCCAGCCTGGATGATGTTGCCCCGGTACTGGATCATTTTTCCATCGCCACCCTGCCGCCCGCCAGTATCGCGCTGGACCTGAAGCGGCTGGACCAGCCCGGCGCCCTGTCGCTGACCACGCGGCTGGACCGCAGCACTGTCGCGCTGGACCTGCATGCGCATGAGGAGGCGCAGGGCTTCGTCGCGACATTGAGTGGCCTGCCCGCCCTGTCGCCGCTGGACCTGTCGCTGGGGCTGCATGGCCCGCGTGACGCAACGGCACTTTCCCTTGCGGCAGTGGTTGGGGCCATCCACCTTCAGGCGGCGGGTCAGGTCGGGCTGGTCACGCACCGCATGGCGCTGGATGTGTCCGGCAAAAGCGACCCGGTCACGATCAGCGGCGCGAACTGGCAGGGCATGAGCCTTGCCGCACATGTGGGTGGCACGGTGGACCGGCCGACCGGCAATGGCACGCTGGATATTGATCGCCTGACCTATGACGACGCCGGTTTTTCCACGCTGCACATGGTGGCCGAGGGGTTGAGCGGGCAGGCGGACGGACAGGCGGAGCATGCCGGCCTGCATGCCACCGTAACGGGCCTGCGCATTCCGGGCAGCCAGCCCACGCTGTTTGCGTCCGATCCGCTGCGGCTGGACGTGCTGTGGCACCCCGACGCGTCGGGCGGGCCGGTGGACCTGTCGCTGTCGCATCCGCTGGCGCAACTGACCGGACGGGTCACCACGGCCCGACCCATGGCGGCGACCTTCCATGCCGACCTGCCTGATCTTGCCCCGCTGGCGGCGGCGGGCGGCACGCAGTTGCATGGCCATGCCGGGCTGGACGGCAGCATGACGCTTCCTGCAACCGGGCGGCCCGGGCCGTTCGCGCTGGACAGTCATATCGTGCTGGATGGCGGCCTGCCGGTGGCTGTCGGCCTGATCGGGAATACAGGACACCTGAACGTGGCGGGCACCATCGCCAGCGGGCCGGGTGGCGGCAATACGGTCACGTTCACGTCGCTGCTGGCGGAAGGGCGGACCCTGCATCTTGATGCAACGCCAACCCGTCTGGTGACGGGCGACCCGATGCAGGTGGATGCCACGGCCCATCTGGCCCTGTCGGACCTGCATGTGCTGGCCCCCACGCTGAAGGGGCAGGCGCAGGCGGACCTGCATGCCGCAGGCCCGGTTACGGACCTTGCAGCCAGCCTGAAGGCACAGGCCAGCATGGCGGCCAGCAACACGGCGGCGGGCAATGTGCAGGCCAGCCTGACCATGCGCCATCTGCCGCAGGTCAGGGAAGGGGATCTGGATATATCGGGCACGGTGGACCGCGCGCCCATTCAGGTGACAGCCCATCTGGACAGCAATGGCGGTGATGACAGCCGCCACCTCCAGCTTGCGCACCTGAACTGGAAAAGCCTGACGGGGCAGGCGGACATGACGCTGCCCGACGGACATGTTGTGCCGTCGGGTACGCTGGACCTGCGCATGACGCGTCTGGCGGACCTGCGTGACCTTGTGGGACAGGACATAAGCGGGCACCTGTCCGCCGCCCTGCACAGCACGAGCGCCACCGCCGATACCCCCGCTGCCCTGAGCGTGAACGTGGATAGCGCGCTGAGTGCCGCCATGGCGCGGGTGGACCGGCTGGTGCTGAAGGGCAGGGTGCAGGACCCGACGGGGAACGCGCCGGTCACCGATCTGGACCTGCTGGTGGATAATGCGCATTTCCGCGATATGGGCGGGCATGCGCATGTGACCGCGAAGGGGCCGTTTTCCGCCCTGAACGTTGTGGCGCAGTCGGGGCTGGATACGCCATGGACCGGTCCCGCCACCATTGATGCGGCGGTCGTGTCCAACATTCCCGCAGCTTCGGTAAACATACGCAGGCTGGAGGCACAGGCCCGGCGCGAGGTGATCCGTCTGGATGCCCCCGCCACGGTGACCTATGGCAAGGAAACCGCGATCGACCATCTGCGCGTCAGCCTGACGCCGCCGCGCGGGCAGCCGGGCAGTCTGGAGGTCAGCGGCAGGATCAGCCCCGCGCTGGACCTGCATGCGGTGATCAGCCGCCTTTCGCCCGACCTGCTGGTGCCCTTCGTGCCCACGCTGCATGCGCAGGGAACGCTGGCCGCCGAGGCACGGCTGACCGGTACGACGGACCGTCCTTCCGGCCGGGTCACGCTGCATGGCACGGACCTGAAATACCAGACCGACTACACCTCGTCCCTTGCCCCGGCATCGGTGGAGGCAACGGCCGACCTGACAGCAGGCATGGCGCGGGTGGATGCGCAGGTACGCGCGGGCACGCAGGTCAACCTTGGCCTGCATGGCACGGCCCCGGCGTACAGGGCCGGCCAGATCACGTTGCAGGCGGACGGGAACGTGGACCTTGCGGTAGCGAATGCCTATCTCGGCGCGCAGGGCATGCAGGCGGGCGGCGCACTGCAGATCGCGCTTGGCGTGCGCGGCACGCCGCAGCAGCCGCGCCTGAACGGCACGCTGGGCCTGACCAATGGCGTATTCCATGATTTCGGGCAGGGGATACAGCTGTCCAACATGCATGGCACGGTCAATGCGCTGGGGGACCGGCTGGTCATTGCCGACCTGAACGCGCAGGCGGGCAAGGGGACAATTGGCGTCACGGGCAGTTACGGGGTGCTGGAACCCGGGCAGCCGATCGACCTGCGGATCCACGCCGATGATGCCCGCCCACTGGCCAGCGACCTTGTGACCGCGACCATAAACGGGGATATGGGCATAAAGGGCCAGCTTGCCAGCCGGATCGATGCGGCGGGGGCCATCACGCTCAAGCGCGTGGATATCAACATCCCGGATTCACTGCCCACGTCGGTCGCGCATCTGGATGTCATCCGCCCCGAGGATGAGGCGGCGCAGCAAAAGGTGGTCCACACCGCCCCGCTGGTGATCGGACTGAACCTTGATGTACGTTCGCCAGGACAATTCTATGTGCGCGGGCACGGGCTGAACACGGAAATGCACGGCAGCATCCATGCCGGTGGCACCAGTGCGACGCCGGTGGTGACGGGTGGGTTCTCGCTGGTCAAGGGCGGGTTTTCGCTGGGCGGGATCTCGCTTGATTTCAGTAAGGGGCAGGTGGGCTTCAACGGCATGGGCGTGACCCATGCGATCGACCCCACGCTGGATTTCGTGGCCGAGCGCAGCACGAATGACGGCACGGCGCGGCTGAACGTGGGCGGGTATGCCAGCGCGCCGAAAATCTCGTTTTCCTCCACGCCGCCACTGTCACAGGACCAGATACTGGCCATACTTCTGTTCGGGTCGGATACGCAGTCCCTTTCGCCCACGCAGATGGCGTCCATCGCGGCAGCCGTCGCGACGCTGAGTGGCGGGTCCGCCTTCGACCCGCTGGGCATGGTGCGCAAGACCCTGCACCTGGACCGGTTGCAGATGAGCAGTTCATCCAACGGGTCGGGCAGCAATGACACCGGTTCGATCGAGGCGGGCAAATACGTCATGCGCCGCGTGTACGTGGGCGCCAAGCAGGCGACGTCGGGTTCGGGCACGCAGGCGCAGGTGCAGGTTGACCTGACCAAGCGGCTGAAGCTCAACACCACGGTGGGGACCGGCGGCAACGTGACCGGCTTCACCACGCCGGAAAACGATCCGGGCAGCAGTGTGGGCCTGTTGTACCAGTTCAAATACTGAGCATGCGCCGACCTGTTCCCCACGGAGTAAATGCATTACGGTCCCGGCATGATTTATCGTGTTACGGCCCGTGGTGGCCTGCTGCCCATCATGCTGGCCATGACCAGCGGCATGCTGGCGATGGGGGTGGCGCTGCCTGCCCTGCCGCTGGAACTCCAGTCCCGTTTCGCGCAAGGGACGACCGTGATCGGTCTGGTCATGGGTATTCAGGCCGCTGCCACCCTGCTGTCGCGCCCATGGGCGGGGCGTATGGCCGACCGGCGCGGCGGGCGTGATACGCTGCTGTGCGGTCTGTTGTGCACGGCGTGTTCGGGTCTGGCCTACAGCCTTGCGCTGGTACCCGTCCTGTCGCCCGTCATGCAGCAGGCGATGATCGTGGCGGGGCGTCTGGCCAT
Source organism: Komagataeibacter oboediens (assembly GCF_018491655.1). Taxonomy (NCBI): domain Bacteria; kingdom Pseudomonadati; phylum Pseudomonadota; class Alphaproteobacteria; order Acetobacterales; family Acetobacteraceae; genus Komagataeibacter; species Komagataeibacter oboediens. The sequence goes on from NZ_JABLUU010000019.1 coordinate 53,345, forward strand.
GGGGCTGGGCGAAGGGCTGATGGTGACGGGTGGTGGCATATGGGCCGTAAGCCTGGCTGGCAGCGAGAAGGCGGGGGCCGCGATGTCATGGATCGGGCTGGCCATTTTCGCCGGGCTGGGCATGGGCACGGCGCTGGGTGACGTGATCGAGATCCATGCCGGGTTCGCCCGGCTGTGCCTTGTCGCCATTATCCTGCCGGTGGCGGGCATGGGGCTGACCGTGTTGATGCCCGCGCCACCGCGCGTGCATGGGGGCGGGCACGACGGGGGCATGCGGTGGAAGCACCTGATCGGGCATACCTGGGCATGGGGTCTGACGCTGGCTCTGTCGGCGGTGGGGTTTGCCGCGATTTCGTCGTTTCTGGTCATCTTTTATGCCGCGAAGGACTGGCATGGCGGCGGCTGGGCGCTGGGACTGTTCGGCGCGGGGCATGTCATTGCCCGACTGGTCGGCAGTGCCCATGTGGATCGTGACGATGTGCGGCCGATGGTGGCCGCCATCATGCTGGTGGAGGCGCTGGGCCTGACCCTGATCTGGCTTGCGCCGGGGGCGGCATGGGCGGCGGCAGGCAGTTTCCTGACCGGGTTCGGGTTTTCGCTGACCTACCCGCTGCTGGCGCTGCCGGTGCTGCGGCAGGCACCTCCAGGTGCAGCGGGATCGGCAATCGGGCTGTTTGATGTGTTCTTTGACATTGCCGCGGGTTCAGGCGCGGTCATGTCCGGTATTATGGCGGGGGTGGCGGGACCACGCAGCCCCTTCGTGCTGGCCATGCTGTCGGCGGTCGCGGGCAGCGTGCTCATGCTGGTGATCCGCAATCCCGATACGGACAGGGCACCATAGCCACCGCTGCCGGTGGCATCCGGTCCATGAAGTAGGGCGCGCATGGCAAAACCGCCGGCACAGGGGCCGGCGGCATGGATGGGGTTGTGACGGGAAAGGCGGCGTAGGGTGGTCAGGCCGCCTTCATGACCTCGGTCAGCTTTTCAAGCACTTCGGTCGGCTCCTTGCCTTCCAGCACGGCGACCTCGGCCACGAAGCGTTCCTGTGCCGCCTCGAACAGCTTGCGTTCGCTGAAGCTGCCGTCAAGGCTGTCCACATTGCGGCGGAGGTCACGCAGCACTTCGGCGATCTGCACCAGGTCGCCGGAATTGATCTTTTCCTGATAGGCGACCGCGCGGCGCGCCCACATGCCACGGCTGACATGCGGCTTGCCCTTGATGATGGCCATCGCCTTGTCCACGATTTCCCTTGATACGATCTTGCGCAGGCCCGACTTGCGCGCCTTGGACAGCGGGATGCGCAGCGTCATCTGGTTGCCGGGGAAGGAGATCTGGATCATTTCCAGCTTGGTGCCCGCGATTTCGTCAACGCCAATCCGGTCAACACGGCCAACGCCATGTGCCGCATATACAATGGCGTCGCCCTCGCGGAATGGATCCTCGTCTTTTACGGCCTTGCTGGACTTTGCCTCGGCTGCCGTGGCAGCTGCGGCCGTCCGTGCCATTGCATCGGTCACAGTGCCCTTCTGGGTGGTTCTGAACATGCTCATACCGCCCATATAGCATAAATCCGCCCTTCTGTCTTGCTTCCTTCATAACGCTTCCGGTCTGGGAAATATGGCACCCCGATTACGGCGCGGTACCCGGTATGCCCGGGGAGGTACCGGGCAGGCCGGCCTATCAGGCGGGCTGCGTCATGCCTGTATGCCGCCCACGGGTGTCAGCGGTGGCGGCGCGGGCAGGCCGCAGGACTGCAGCAGGTCGATTTCGATCGTGCGGGAAATGGCCAGCATCGGCATGCCGTGCGGCGTTGCGCTGAAGGGGTCCTGCAGGTCGTTGCCGATCTTGTCCAGTGCCACGAACAATAGCCCCACCAGTGATGACCCCAGTGGCGTGATCCACCCCAGCGTCTGGACCATGGACAGGGGCAGGATGATGCAGAAGACCACCGCCACCACCTTCGGCAGGACGGAAAACTGTATGGCCAGCGGCGTGTTGCGAATGCGTTCCAGCCCGCCCTGGGCGTTGCACATGTCAGACAGGATGCGGTCGATCTGTCCCTGCAGCGCGCCGTCAATGCCCAGCCTGCGTGATTCCGCATCCACCCGCAGCCCGATTTCAAACAGGATGGCGGCGGGGACGTTGACCTTGCCTGCAATGCCCGCCTTCATGGAATCGGGCAGCAGGCGCATGATGTCGTCGCTTGCATCCAGCCGCCCCAGCGCGCCCCGCAGGGCATAGGGATAGGCCGCCATGGCGCGGGCAAGGTCGGGACACCCGCGCAGGATCGTGCCCGCCTGACGTGCGAAGGACCGGCTGTTGTTGGTGACCGCCCCCCACAGCGTCCGTCCTTCCCACCAGCGGTTATAGGCGGTGTTGTTGCGAAAGCTCATGAACAGCACCAGCGCCGAGCCGATCAGCGATATGGGCAGGGTGGGCTGTTCCATCCATTCCTGATGGAAGATCTGGAACATCACCACGACGACGATGTCCCACGCGCACAGGAAAACCAGTGACAGCACGCTTTCGCGCAGCAGGATCCACAAACCAATTCTGCGATCAATGACCATGCAAGATTCCCGGTTTATCTAAGGGTGCGATACGGGGCCGTGCATCGGTCCCCTTTGTGCCGCTTATCACATCATGCCGGCGTTGCGGCACCGGGAGTGGGCGGGTGGCATGTTTTGTCACTGAAAATATCGTCAGCGCCTGCATGGCCACATGACATTGACGCAGGTGGCGATGATGCCCTTAATCATTACGGACAAAAGCCCCCGCGCGGGGCCCACGTATTGAAGGGAAGACCGGGTTCATGGACGTAAGGGCAGCTGTTGCCTTCGAGGCAGGCAAACCACTTGAAATCGAGACCGTGCAGCTTGAAGGCCCGCGCGCGGGTGAGGTGCTGGTCGAGATCAAGGCCACCGGCCTGTGCCATACGGACAAGTTCACCCTGTCCGGCGCTGATCCTGAGGGGCTGTTTCCCGCCATTCTTGGCCATGAAGGGGCTGGTGTGGTGGTGGAAGTCGGCGCAGGTGTCAGGCACCTGAAGCCCGGCGATCATGTCATCCCGCTCTATACTCCCGAATGCCGGGAATGTAAGTCCTGCCTGTCACGCAAGACCAACCTGTGCACGGCCATCCGGACGACGCAGGGCAAGGGGCTGATGCCCGATGGCACGTCGCGTTTTTCGTTCAGGGGGCAGCCGATCCATCACTACATGGGCTGTTCCACCTTCGCCAACTATACGGTGCTGCCGGAAATCGCACTGGCCAAGATCCGGCCCGATGCCCCGTTTGACAAGGTGTTCTATATCGGCTGCGGGGTCACCACCGGCATCGGGGCCGTGCTGTTCACCGCCAAGGTCGAGACCGGCAGCACGGTTGCCGTATTCGGTCTGGGCGGGATCGGGCTGAACGTCATTCAGGGCGCGAAAATGGTCGGGGCCGAACGGATTATCGGCATCGACATCAACCCCGAGCGTGAAGCCATTGGCCGTAAATTCGGCATGACCGACTTCATCAACCCGAAGGATCTCGGCCCCAATGGCGACCTGGTTGGTCATATCGTTGAACTGACCGGTGGCGGCGTGGACTATTCATTTGAATGTGTAGGCAACCCGACGCTCATGCGGCAGGCGTTGGAATGCGCGCATCGCGGATGGGGGGTGTCCACCATCATCGGGGTTGCGGGCGCGGGGCAGGAAATCAGCACGCGGCCGTTCCAGCTTGTGACCGGGCGGCGGTGGATCGGTTCGGCCTTCGGCGGCGCGCGTGGCCGTACGGACGTGCCGCGCATCGTGGATTGGTTCATGGAAAACCGCATTGATATCGACAGCCTGATTACCCACAGGCTGCCGCTGGAGCGCATCAATGAAGGCTTCGACATGATGGCGAAGGGTGAGAGCATCCGCACGGTTGTCGAGTTCTGATCCATGAGCCGGATCACGACGCTTGAAGAACATGCAAGCTGTGGCGGACGGGTGGGCTTTTACAGCCACCCCTCCGAAAGCCTCGGGCTGGAGGCGCGTTTTGGCGTGTTCCTGCCCGAACGCGCGCTGGCGGGGGAACGCGTGCCCGTCATCCACCTGCTTGCAGGGCTGACCTGCACGCAGGAGACATTTCTGGTCAAGTCCAATGCCGTGCGGTTCGCGGCCCATCATGGCATCGCGCTGGTCGCCCCCGATACCTCGCCACGTGGCGCGGGCGTTGCGGGGGAAGACGATGCCTATGACCTTGGCACGGGGGCAGGCTTCTACCTTGACGCCACGACGCCCGCGTGGCGCAGGCATTACCGCATGGGCACCTATGTCAGCCACGAACTGCCCGAACTGACGCAGGCCGAGTTCGCCATTGATGGCGCACGGCGTGGCATCATGGGCCATTCCATGGGCGGCCATGGCGCGCTGGTCCATGCCCTGCGTGCGCCACAGGCATGGAAATCGGTTTCGGCCTTTGCCCCGATCTGCCATCCTGCCGTCGCGCCTTGGGGAAAGAAGGCCTTTACCGCCTATCTGGAGCCTGACCGCGCCACATGGGCGCGGCATGACGCGACCCTGCTGCTGGAAGCAGGGCATACCCATCCCACCGAAATTCTGGTGGATCAGGGGGGAAGCGACAAATTCCTGCATGACCAGCTCAGGCCGGAACTGCTGGCGGCTGCGGCTGGCGCGGCAGGGCAGGACCTGCGCCTGCGCGTGCATCAGCGCTATGATCATTCCTACTGGTTCATCCAGTCATTCATCGCCGATCATCTTGACCACCATGCCACCATCCTGAACGCGCTCTGAGCACGCCGGGCGGGCGGGGATCACTCACCGATCAGGTGCAGGACGATTTCCCGCCTGTGGGCGCGCGCACGGTGTTCGAACAGGTACAGGCCCTGCCATGTGCCCATCACCGGCCGCCCATCCGCCACCGGAATGGAAAGCTGGGTATTGGTCAGCATGGCGCGCAGATGGGCGGGCATGTCGTCCGGCCCTTCATCTTCATGGATGTAACGCCCCGGCTGTTCAGGCACGAGGGTTTCGAAATACCGTTCGATATCCTCGCGCACCGTCGGGTCGGCGTTTTCCTGCACCGTCAGCGATGCGGAGGTATGGCGGCACCATAGCGTCAGCAGACCGGTCCCGATCCCGCTCTGCCTTACCCAGTCCAGAACCGGCCGGTCGATCGGGACCAGTCCCTTGCCGCGGGTCGTGACCACAAGGCTGTGCAGATCCTGGCGCATGGTGCCGCCTTTCGTGTTTATTTCAGGAAGCCGATCAGGGATTCAGCTTCCGATACAATTGGTTCGGCAATGGCGCGGGCCCGGTTCGCGCCATCGCGCAGCGTGTCGCACAGGAAACCAGGTTCCTTCAGCAGGCGTCCGGTTTCTTCGGCAATCGGGGCGATTGCCCCCACCACCACGTCGGTCAGCGCCGCCTTGAACGGCCCGAAGCCCTGACCACCAAACTGCGCCAGCACCCCGGCGACAGTCGTGCCGGACAGCGTGGCGTAGATGGTTACCAGATTGCGGGCCTCGGGCCGGTTTTCAAGGCCTGATTCCTCAGACGGCAGCGGTTCGGAATCGGTCTTGGCGCGTTTGATCTTGTTGGCGATGGCGTCGGCATCGTCCGTCATCTCGATCCGGCTCTGGGCGGAGGGATCGGACTTGGACATTTTCTTGGTGCCGTCACGCAGGCTCATGACGCGCGCACCCTGCGGCGGGATCAGGGCTTCGACCTGCGGGAAGAATTCCGTTCCGTAGTCATGGTTGAATTTCTGGGCAATGTCGTTGGTCAGTTCAAGGTGCTGCTTCTGGTCATCGCCCACCGGCACGACCGTGGCCTTGTACGCCATGATGTCGGCGGCCATGAGGTCGGGATAGACATACAGGCCCGCGGAATGTTTCTCGCGGTCCTTGCCGGCCTTGTCCTTGAACTGCGTCATGCGGTTGAGCCAGCCGATGCGGGCGACACAGTTGAAAATCCACCCCAGCCGCGCATGCGCGCTGACGGCGGACTGGTTGAACAGGATATGCCGCTGCACATCTATGCCCGATGCCAGCAGGACCGCCGTCTGCGCCAGTGTCTGCTGGCGCAGCACCGCAGGGTCCTGCCATGTGGTGATGGCGTGCATGTCCACCAGGCAGAAGATACATTCATGATCACGCTGCAGCGCAACCCAGTTGCGTATTGCACCAAGGTAATTGCCAAGCTGCGGGATACCGGTCGGCTGAATGCCGGAAAATAGGCGTTGCATGAAAGCGTTTTCCGTTTTTTTGCCCGTGGTGGTCAAGATGCCAGGTTGTCAGGGCAGGGGATGGATGGCGTCAAGGCGGCGACGTTCTTCGGCTACCATGGTGGTGGTCATCGGGTGGGCGCGTTCCGCGGCGACATCCGCGGCCCTGAACACCGGGGCGGGGCGGGTATCGCCACGCGTGGCCAGATAGGTCAGGATGGAGGCAATTTCCTCATCCGACAGATGGGCGCGGAATGGCGGCATGGAAAAATTGTACCGCACGCCGTCAATCTGCAGCGGGCCATTCAGTCCGTTCAGAAGCACATGCATCAGGTACTGCTTGCCCTCGGGGGTGGAGGCGATCTTGTCCACCCGTCCGGATACGGGCGGGATTTCTCCCTTCATGCCTTCCCCGCCATGGTGGCATATGCCGCAGTTGGTGCGGTAACGTGCATAGCCTTCGTGGCCGTGGCGCGTGCAGGCCGCCAGCAGCACCATCGTGCCCACCATGCAGGCCCCGCGCAGTACGGACGCCATGCGCCCGGTCCCAGTACCCATGTCGGTTATCCGGTTTCCTGTCCCGTTATGTCATGAAAAAGGCCATTCACCCGGTGGATGAATGGCCCTGTGCATCCCTTAATGGCCGCCGGGTGCGACGCCCAGAAGCTGTATCTTGAAGATCAGCGGGCTGTCGGGCTGGATGATGCCCATGGATTTATGCCCGTAACCCAGTTCGGGTGGCACATACAGCATCCATGTATCGCCCACATGCATGAGCGGCACGGCTTCCTGCCAGCCCTTGATCACCATCTCCAGCGGCATCTGCATATACGCGCCATGCCCGTGCTGCTCGGAACTGTCGAAAATGCCGCCATCAGGCAGGCGGCCTTCGTATATGACCATCACGCTGTCATTGATGGTGGGCTGCGCGCCATCCTTCGGCCCGGATTTCAGAACCTTGTAGGCCAGTCCGTCCGGCAGGGTCTTGACCCCGGGCTGCTTGCGCACGTTGTCCATGAACTCTGCCGGGGTCAGTTCCGGCTGGTCATCCTTCTTGCTGCCCCCGCATGCTGCCAGCGGCAACGCCACGGCAGTCGCAAGAAGAAGGGGAATGACACGGGAAAATCGTTTCATGACACCTCGGCAGGTCGTTGGAATGAACACGAAGGATCGGGTGAAAGATTACAGCGCGCCGCCACGTCGGCCAATCTTGGCCCCCAGCCGCAGGCGCAGCGCGTTCAGGTTGATGAAGCCCTGCGCGTCGGCCTGGTTGTAGGCGCCCTCATCATCCTCGAACGTCACGACACGGGTGTCGTACAGGCTGTTGGGGCTTTCGCGGCCGACGCAGATCACGTTGCCCTTGTACAGCTTCAGCCGCACGCGACCACTCACGGAATGCTGGCTGCGATCGATCAGCGCCTGCAGCATGTGCCGTTCGGGGGAGAACCACAGCCCGTTATAGATGATTTCGGCATAACGCGGCATCAGGCTGTCCTTGAGGTGCATGGCCTCGCGGTCGAGCGTGATGCTTTCGATGCTGCGGTGCGCGGTCAGCAGGATCGTGCCGCCCGGCGTTTCGTAAATGCCGCGCGACTTCATGCCGACAAAGCGGTTTTCCACCAGGTCAAGTCGGCCGATGCCGTTGTCACGGCCCAGTTCGTTCAGGCGCGTCAGCAGGGTGGCGGGGGACATGGCCACGCCATTGATCGCGACCGGATCGCCCGATACGAAATCGATGGTGATTTCGGTGGCCTTGTCGGGGGCCGCTTCGGGGGAAATGGTGCGCTGGAACACGATTTCCTCGGGGCCGACCGCCGGGTCTTCCAGCAGCTTCCCTTCAGAGGAGGAGTGCAGCAGGTTCGCATCGACCGAGAACGGGGCTTCCCCGCGCTTGTCCTTTGCGATGGGGATCTGGTGTTCCTCGGCAAAGGCCAGCAGGCGGGTGCGCGATGTCAGGTCCCATTCACGCCACGGCGCGATCACGGTGATGTCGGGCTTGAGCGCGTAATAGGCCAGTTCGAAACGGACCTGGTCATTGCCCTTGCCGGTGGCGCCATGGGCCACGGCGTCAGCCCCGACCTGCTCGGCAATCTCGATCTGGCGCTGGGCGATCAGGGGGCGGGCGATGGACGTGCCCAGCAGGTACTGCCCTTCGTACAGCGCGTTGGCGCGGAACATGGGGAAGACGAAGTCCTTGACGAAGGTCTCGCGCAGGTCTTCGACGAAGATTTCCTTCACGCCAAACATTTCGGCCTTGCGGCGGGCGGGTTCAAGTTCCTCGCCCTGACCAAGGTCGGCCGTGAACGTCACGACTTCACAATTGTAGGTGGTCTGCAACCAGCGCAGAATCACGGAAGTATCAAGACCGCCCGAATATGCGAGAACGACCTTTTTGACATCCCTGGCGGCCATGGGAGAACGCTCCTGTCGAAAAACTCTGGACAATACTTTGCCGGGTGAACCGGCGGCCTGTCCTCCTAGCATCCCACGGCGTGGCCGACCAGAAGTTAAGGCCGGATTTTTATGCCCCCGCGTCCTCTGCTTCCGGTGCGGCGTCCGGCTGGCCTGCGGCGCGGCGCAAACGCTGGCTTTCGGTGCGCAGCTGGCCACACGCGGCCAGGATGTCACGCCCGCGCGGCATGCGGATGGGGGAGGCAAAGCCCGCATCCATCACGATCTTCGCGAACCGGTCCAGCTGTTCGCGCGTGGACGGGCGGTAGCTGCTGCCCGGCCATGGGTTGAACGGGATCAGGTTCACCTTGGCCGGTATGCCCGAAATCAGGCGCACGAGTTCACGCGCATCGGCCTCGCTGTCATTGATGCCGCGCAGCATGATGTATTCGAACGTGATGCGCCGGGCATTGCTGGCGGCGGGATAGCGGCGGCAGGCGGCAATGACTTCCCGGATGGGATATTTGCGGTTCAGCGGCACGATTTCGTCACGCAGGTCATCGCGCACGGCATGCAGTGACACGGCCAGGTTGATGCCCAGTTCTGCTCCGCACTGGTCCATCATCGGCACCACGCCGGATGTGGACAGCGTGATACGCCGTCGTGACAGCCCGATGCCCTCGCCATCCATGATGATGCGCATGGCCTTGGCCACGTTGTCGTAATTGTACAGCGGTTCGCCCATGCCCATCAGCACGATGGTGGACAGCAGGCGCGGCGTCTCGCCCTTCGGGCTGGGCCATTCGCCATAACTGTCGCGCGCGGCCATGAACTGGCCCACGATCTCGGCAGCCCCCAGGTTGCGCACCAGCGCCTGCGTGCCGGTATGGCAGAAAGTACATGACAGCGTGCAGCCCACCTGCGACGAAATGCACACCGCCCCACGGTCTTCCTGCCGGTCGGGAATGTACACGGTTTCGGCTTCCTGCCCGTCGCGGAAACGGAACAGGAATTTGCGCGTGGAGTCCTGCGATGTCTGTTCGGTCACCACGCCGGGGCGGCCAATGACGAAGCGTTCGGCCAACTTTTCCTGCAACGGACGGGCAATGGAACTCATGCGTGAGAAATCGGTCGCGCCCTGATGGTAGATCCAGTGCCACAGCTGCTTGGTGCGGAATGGCTTTTCGCCAATCTCGACCATGATGTCCGTCAGTTCCTCACGCGACAGGCCAACAAGGTCGCGCCTGCCATCGGGTAGGGCGGCAGGCGGCGGGGCGAACTGGGCGGATTTCGCACGGATGCGCGCGCGTTCCTCATCATTCAGAAGCGAGGCCGCCGTCCCGTCGCGTGACCGGGAAGGTGAAGTTGCAGGGGCTGCGGACATACCGGTGCTGCCTATGTTCGTCGTGTCATTTATGGGGGAGGGGAGGAATATCCCCATTTGCCATCCCCTGTCTATCACAGCAGGGGGTGGATGCGCGACTTTCGATCAGCCGTCCTTACGCGCCGCGATCAGAAATTCCCGGTTGCCTTCCGGCCCGGTGATGGGACTGGGGTCAATGCCCAGTACGGTCCAGCCAGGCAGGCCCGACCACCATTCATGGATCATGGCGCATACGGCGTCATGCACCGCCGGGTCGCGCACGACGCCCTTTGCGCCGACCGCATCCCGTCCTGCTTCGAACTGCGGCTTGATCAGCGCAATGGCCCACGCACCCGGTACGCACAGTTCCAGCCCCGCGGGCAGGACGGTGCGCAGGCCAATGAAGCTGGCGTCACAGACCAGCGCCTGTATCGGGTCGGGAATGATGGTGGTGTCCAGCGAACGGGCATTGCATTTTTCCAGCACAACAACCTGTTCGGTGTTGCTGCGCAGTTTCCATGCCAGTTGCCCATGGCCGACATCGACGGCATAGACCTTCGCCGCCCCTTCATGCAGCAGCACATCGGTAAAGCCGCCGGTTGACGCGCCGACATCAAGACAGGTCAGGCCCGCAGGCGACAGGCCGAAATGTTCCAGCCCGTGCGCCAGCTTTATCCCGCCGCGCGAGACCCATGGATGGTCCTGCCCCTTCAGCGTCAGGGGCGTATCCTCGGGGATCTGCTCTCCGGCCTTGGCAATGCGCCGGTCGGGCGTGTGGACCAGACCGGCCATGATCAGTGCCTGCGCCCGGGTGCGGGTTTCCACCAGCCCCCGGTCCACCAGCATCTGGTCAACGCGACGTTTTGCCATGCGTGGTGCCTGCTTTCCGGCGAGGTCAGGCCATCTGGCGTGACTGCGGCACGCCCAGGGCGGACAGCGCGGTGGCGACAATGGCAGGCGCATCCAGCCCGGCCTCATGATACTGCGCGGCCTGGGTGTTGTGG
>NZ_JABLUU010000020.1:0-64167 GCF_018491655.1 Komagataeibacter oboediens
AATATTATCCAATATAATCAGCATGTTAAGCCGTCCGTAAGGGCGGCTTTCTGCGTTTGGGAAACACGCGCAGGAAACACATAGGAAACAGACGAAAAGGTACCGGGGCGCGATTTTGTCCACTTTCACAAATGCGTGATTTAAGAGCGGGGCACCCTGTCGCCTGTTTCAGGGTATGATCCTGTCTTGTCGAGTCAGGACAGTCTGCCCTTCTGCTGTCCGTATCAGGAGACGCACGAGCAGCCATGGCCGCAGACGAACTCACGGGACTGATCCGTTATCTCGGTCAGGAGGACTGGCAGGAGTGTTTTGGCGAAGTGCTCGGCGATCACATCGGTCCGGCGCTGGAAGCGGGCGACATCTCCTTCGAGGAGCTGGCGGAGATGATCGGCCCTGACGTTGCCATGACGCTGTGGGGCTGCGCTTTCGAAGATTTTCTCGGCCAGGACTGGAACGATGGCCGGAACTTCGTCGACATTTACCTCAAACGGCGGGGCTGGAAGGAAGGGCCGCGCAACAGCGCCTATATGCGTGCCCTCAAGGCTTCGGTCATGAGCCTGTATGAAGTCTCGGATATCAAACCCGGCCAGAGCCTGATGGCGCGTGACCTGCTGCGGGGTGGGGAACCCGTTCTGGTGCATGAAGGCACGGCTACCCGGACGCTGGAACAGTGGGACCGGATTGCAGCACGTCTCGTGCCGTCCGATGGAAAGACCATTCTGGCAGGTGGGCTGCTCGCCTATTCACGGGGTGCCTGCGAAGATCTGGCTGCGAACCTTTACATGGCTCTACGGAAAAGACGGGGCAAGGCCGAGTTTCCGAAAGTCGATACGCAGACGCTGCATGAACTTGCGCCGATGTTCACGCTGACCTGGCTGTTTCGGACACTGGAGGACATGGCCCGGCAGATGGAGGGGCCAGCGCTGTTCAATGGGGACGGAGAGGATTTGGTCTTCCACGAAGTGTGTTTCCCGCTGGCAAAGGGCGTGACACAGAAGACAGTGGCGGACGTGCTTGACGGGATCATGGCCCTGCGACCGGAAAACCGGTCATTCTGGAACTGGCTGAAAGAGCCGAGTAATCCCGTGGGCAAGGCTGGACGAGATGAAAACGGGCGGTTCCTGCGCACGGAGATGGATGATGGTGCGATCGTGCTGGGCACGCTGGATCTTAAGGGGCGGCAGTTGCGGCTGCAGGTGAACTCGAAAGAGCGTGCCGAACGTGGCCGTGCCATGCTGCAGGCTGGTCTGGGAGATCTCGTGCGCGCTCCGCTCACGCAGATCATGACGCCAGCGCAGGCGATGGAAGACCGGAGGACGCATGGACGGGAGGTCTCGCCAGAACTGCAGATCCCGCCCGAGGAGGAAGCCCGGATTATCGGGCAGATGCTGGAGCGGCACTATCGGCAGGTGCTTGATGAGCCTGTTCCCGCTCTGGGGGATATGACGCCGCGCCAGGCCGTCCAGACAGCCTCAGGTCGTAAAAAGGTGGCCATCTGGTTGAAGGGTATCGAAAACACTACGGTCCGCGCCCACGGGAGTGGCGGTGCCATGGCTGCCTACGATTTTGGGTGGATGTGGCACGAACTCGGAATCATCAGGCTCAGGAAATAGTCCGCTTACGCCTCTTCTCAGACATATTTTCTCCGAAACGGACTTCTACATAGCGGACGCAATTCTGCTAAATCTGAGAGCCGGATTACCGAAGCGCAGGAAACGTGCGTCGGACTGCCAATCAATTTGCATTTCTAACCAGGCTCGAAGCAGCTAGATTTCTTCAAGTCGTGGCTCTAAGACCCAAGGATCGCACAATGAAAGAAAACTGTCCTATTTATTTAAATTTACTAGCATGCACTCTAATATTGGCGTGGACTTTTTATAATTTCATATCGTTTGCGGTAGCGAATATTTACTCACAGTCTGAACAAATAAGTGATTATTCAAAAACAACAGCAATAATGGTTGGCATGTACACGGGATTGTACTGCATAAATTACTTCACGCTGGAGAGATACAACATAAAAATAAACACCACATCACTTCTTACCGTATCAACTTTAATGTTTTCATCGGCGAGTTTTTCTCAAGATATAACAACAAAACAAAGCATTATGGGTTTTGTTTTTATTGCCATGGGGAATGCATCTATAATTATTATTTTTTTTTATTTGATAAAATTAATCTTCGAAAATTGATAGCTAAAAGATGATTGTCAGCTTCAATCAATAATCATGAGGCCCGAAGTGGACGCAAAGTTGACCGGCAGTAGTCGCCGCTCAAAGCGGCTGTGACCATTGCCCGAAAGTCGACATTATCAAGCAAACCGCTATAGACTAGAGTGTGGAACAAGGCCGTCGTCTCCGGTTCGCTGCTACGTTGACGGTTTTCAGCGAAAGCAGAAGCTTCAACCTCGTATTGATGCTATCGTCGATTGACTGTGATTGGAGGCAGGAGCCGCGTGGCGCATTTCGATCTCACAGTAGCGGATAGCGGTTGTTCCTCCTCTTGCTTTCATATGGGACATCCAAGAAATTTTGATATTTTATCAATACAGATCATCGAATATAATTAATATATTATAATACATTATCTGGGTTTGTATCAAATTACATAGATAATTTACTATAAATACTTATTTATTTAATAATTACCTCATATACTTACTTCATTAACACTTTCTCGAGCCCGAGAGGGCAGCACTGAGAGCCCGATCCGAAAGTTCTTCAACCCTGACAATGCCTTGCTGTCCGTCTTGTGAGCATGCGGATTGAAGCGATCAGTGTCCACGCGGTTGATGAGGCGATGGATTTTTCCCAATCTTTGGCCATCCGCCTGCATCGTCCCAGCCAGGCGAATGTCCGTTCAACCACCCAGCGGCGCGGCAGGATTTCAAAGCCCTTTGCCGTATCGGATCGCCTGATGATTTCGATGGTCCATTTTCCCATGGAGGCGAGTGCAGATCGCAGTTTGTCGCCAGCATAGCCGCCATCGGCGAAGATGTGGCGCAGCCAGGGAAAGCGCCTGCGTATTGCTGCCAGGACATCAACGGCCCCATCACGGTCCTGAATATCGGCGGCATGAACGAGGAGAAAGATCAGGAAGCCACAGGTGTCCGTCACGATATGACGCTTGCGGCCCTTGACCTTCTTGCCCGCATCATAGCCAGAAAGCCCGCCACTTTCCGTGGTTTTCACCGACTGGCTATCCATCACGCCCGCGCTCGGGGAAGCTTCGCGCCCCTCAATCTCGCGCAGGGTCATGACCAGCACAGTATTCATGACTTCGAACAGTCTCGCCTCACGCCACGCGTAAAAGTAGCGCCTGACAGTGGATACCGGCGGAAAGCATTTCGGCAGCAGGCGCCACGCGCACCCGGCCGACGCTATGTAGAGTATGGTGTTGACAACCTCGCGCATATCCGTCGTGCGAGGGCGACCGCCCCGTTTCGCCGGGGGCACGAACGGCATGATTAAGGCCCACTCCCCGTCCGTCATATCCGATGGATACCGCAGTCCTTCCCGGCTATGTTCACGTCGGGCAATACCAGTCCATGCCACCATTCACTCCATCTCTTTGCAAAGACGGATGAATCACAACTGACTGGTATTGTTCAAAAACTTTCGGATCGGGCTCTGATCCGATTTTGGTGGTCATCGAAGCAGCTTGGTTTCGATGGCATTTTGCGTTTAATATCGACAAAACGGAGAGGATCAAATGTCGCTTTCAGGTGTTATGAGTTCGCCTTACCAGCGTAAATTTTTCCTGTTTTCATCGATCTTAATTATCATTGTTTCCTGTTTTGTCGTATGGATTCTTTATTGCTTCACTTCGGACACTCGTGGCTGGAACCTGCTCATTAGTGTCTTAGTTTCGATTATCACCAGCGCCATATTCTCCCTTGGGTCTGCGCTCTATCTTGCCTTTTTCTTCGAAGACCCCTTCGAACTAGCTTCCGCCCGAGAGCTGCTGCCTCAAGATGTCGGCCAAGCCCTTAGGCAGATAGCCGAGAACACGGCAGACTATAAGCTGTTCGTGCGCACTGGCCGCCATTTTAGGGCAGAAATTCTCCCTGTACTCGTCAATAGCGCCATAAAGTCCCGCAGGCCTGTCCAAATCGAGGTAGTGTTACTCAATTTTCGTAATGACGCTTTATGCGAGAAATACGCGACTTACCGGAAAAGTACTTCCTTTGACGCCAAGGTGTGGACAAAAGAATATGTGCAGCAGGAGGTGTTGGCGACGATCTTGAAGCTGATCGATACCGTGGTGAACCACAGCAGCCTAGTTAAGGTTGATCTTTATTTGAGCGATCGACTTTCGACTTTTCGAATTGACGGATCATCAGACGAGCTTATCGTCACCCGGGAAGATCCCAAGGATACAGCGTCACGTTATCGCCGCGATGATAGCGCCTACGCAGCCTTCCTGACCGAATTCAATTGGACGCGCGATGATGCGATAAAGGTTAGGCCTGGAAGCAATGGCTTGTCATTGCCGACAACATTGGAAGAAATGTTTGGCGGATCTTCCGTGCCAGCAACTGTCAGCGCTGGCGCGGCGAAGGCAAAAACTGCCCCCTCGCCATATGCCCGTTAAAATTCCTTTTCCGCTCACGCTCGATTACGTCAGATCGGCTTCAACTTTTGCCCTGTTTACAAGCCTCCAGTCGTGGGTGAAGGGATCAGATTCTACCTGTCTGGTTCACCCACACGGCTTCGCCGTAGTCCTCCTCAGGTCCGGGTTCGAAGACTGGCGGCTTCATTGGTGGCCGAAAGGACCAAGAACTTTGACTGGCATGCCGGGGATGATTCACACCCACGACAAAATAATTGAGAGCAGAATTCTCACAGGACAGATCAAGAACGTTCTTTATGACGTTTCGGCAGTAACGACCGGAGGGCAGCCTGTGTACGAAGTGGCCTACGCTGGCAACAAATATGTCAGAAATACCGCGAATGTTTTGCAAAAAACTGCTGAGCGAGTACGGGCAAGAGTGAGTAATATCCAAACTCTCAAGGCGGGTGACTGCTACCGCATAGAAAAACATGTTTATCACGAGGCCATCGTTCCAGACGACGCCGTAACGGCAACGATCGTATGTATGCACTCTCCGTCGCCGGGGCCTATCAAGGTGATTGGCCTAGATGGTTATCCAGAACACCTCGAGTTTCAACGGATCGAACGCCGAGCAGCTGAGTACATGGGTTTCGTTTGAGCGCCAATCTTCACCTCAATCTATGAAAAGACGAGGCTGTCGCGGCGAACCGCGTTGAGCATCATGAAATGAATGACGGATTTTTGCCTACTATGGCGAATAGGAGACATTCCGCTCACCCCCCTGATCGGCCTGTCTGCTCAATGATACAGGAGCAGACAGGCAGCAGTCGCCTACAATTCGGTCATTCAACCTTACGTTTGTAAGTTCCGAAAGCGGACATAATTTTAATAAATATTCTTGTACATTCAACTCTATCAGAAACTTCCAGAACGTATTAATTATGTTTTTAGAAGTCTACGAATTTCGTATATCTGTATTCTATTAAATCTAGTCGAACAGTGGTGTAGGTCATGATAGAAACTCCAGAACAAAGGAGTATAAATCGTGAGTTACAAATATTACGAGGAAAAGTCGCATGCAAAGAATGCAACAAGCAATATTCCCGTATTGGGAGATTTCTGCGTTACCGGAGCGGAGCATGAATCAAGCACAGATCATTGTTTTTCATCATTTCATTTGTGGAAATTAGAAGAAGTTCCTTACGAAGGTAAAATTTATACACTATGGAAAGATAAGGGATGGGTATCATCCACTGAGATATTGAATATTAGAAGTAGAACCCTCCACGAAATATATTCGGCAAAAGAGAACGAAGATACTATTAATACCGGTGAAAAAATTGAGGTTGAATTTAGAGTGTCTCACAATAGTAGTTATTTTGACTTAAGTAAAATGCCTGGAAAATCTGTGTAATATCGAAAAAATTCCGTCTACCAAATAGCCGTATTGCGGCCTGTGGTGTTGGATAGCACTCTTTCCACTAACCCCCACTGAACTGCCTGTCTGTTCTACTTTGTGGGAGCAGACAGGCGGCAGTCACCACATGTTGGATGCTTTTGGGTAAGCAGGGGATCGCTGAAAGCAACTATTCATGCGGCCAGCATTTCCTGTGAATCTCGACAAGGGTTGCTAACGGATATATGGCCTAGATTCCCCAGTCATTTAGTGAAGGGAAACGCCTGCTTAGCGCGGCGCAAAACAAGGCCGTTTGTTAAGGGATGGAATATGACTTTAATAGTATGTCTCAAGGCAAGAGATTGCTTCGTTATAGCCGCCGATAGCCTAACCTCAAGAGGTCAGAACACGCTCAATAGCGCGACAGTTAAGTTGCATCGGGTCGGCCCCAATGCGGTGGTTGCCAACTGCGGTCTTGCAATGGTGGGTGGTAAATATTGGGACGGAATATTATCTGGGTTTACCCCATCCGGGACTGGAACTCCGCTTGCAACTACGTCAAATGATCTTCAAATATTTCTGAGTGGAGTGATAGGTGGCGTTCCGAAAAATAACGTTGGGGCCTGCGCCGGAGGAAACACTTTCCTATTGGCGGGATACGATTCTGCTGCCTCCTGCATGGGGGTCTCGAAACTGCGTCGGATCGGCGACCGTCGTGTATTCGAGGAAAGAATGAATTACTTGATTCCATCGAGTTGTTATTATGTCGAATGGCTTGGTGACACTACATCCATTATGAAATATATAAATAAAAAAACCAAATGTTACCACGCGGATATGTCACAACAGGACGCCGTCACGTTCGCCGTCAATGCTATCAGAGGTGGGATCACCGCAAGTCAAGCCGCAGGAAAGACCACCATTGGAGGTGATGTCATACAGGTCGCAATAGTTTCAGACACCAATGTTGTTTTCTCTAATCATTCGCCTATCCCTGCAAGCTTCTATCAACATCTTATTGATACTGTTCAGAATGTATGGAAGGATCTAAAAGCACGTTTTCATGTAGCCGGAATGCGAATAAGAAAAGGCATTGGCCGGAAGGTATAGGTGAGATTTGCAATCTCGATCTTCATTTCGGCGGCCTTCAATTCTTATAGTTCTGGTTATTTGTTCCATCACTGATTTTTCATAAACGAAGCATGTTCTATTTGGATGCTAGAGTGTCTGCTTGTTGCTCTTCCATAAACAGCATCGGACATTCGGCTTTCCCCCCCCCTATGCAGCCTGTCCGCTCACGGAATATGAAGCAGACAGGCGGCATACGCCCTCAAGACAGTCGTAGCGCGTGGTTCAAGCGTTTCCCAATAGCGGACACTGAATGAGAGTTATATGCTCTTCGCATGCCCGGTACCAAGCACCATACTGCCCTTGCTTCGGCGGCCACCGTTTATATGTCACGCTGGCATCTAGTTGCCGATGGTGCGCCTGTTCAGACAGCAAGTTCCTACTTAGTGCCGGCCACCCGCGACGGCTCCCCGGCTATGTTGAAAGTAACTTCTGACCCCGATGAACTTCGCGGCAATCATCTCATGGCACTGTGGAATGGGCAGGGTGTTGCCGCAGTTATAGAACATGATCGAGGCGCTCTTCTTCTGGAAAGAGCAATTAGCGGTGGCACTCTCGCCGACCTTGTTTACGCAGGCTTAGACGATGAAGCGACGCGAAATCTTTGTGCGACAGCGGAACTTCTGCATTCAGCTTCACGATTACAGCAAGAAGAAATGCGGTCTTTGAAAAGCTGGTTCGCGGACTTACTCGATTTCTCGCCGAACAACGTAGAATGGTTGAAAGACTGCGGCCGCCAGGCCCACACGCTATTAAGTGATCCACAGGAGCAACTCGCCTTGCACGGAGACCTCCATCACGGCAACGTTCTGGATTTTGGGGCGCGAGGTTGGCGCGCGATCGACCCGAAGGGCCTTTACGGGGAAAGGGCCGCTGATTTTGCTGCTTTATTTCTGAATCTCGATCTTGCAGATTCACAGCGCCCCTACGCTATTTCTCCACAAAGGTTCGAGCAAAGGATCAGGCTTGTCAGCTCACATACGGGTGTTGAGCCTGTCCGACTGCTGCGATGGATCCATGCCTGGAGCGGCCTGTCCGCAGTCTGGTTTATCGAAGATGGGATTGCTCCGGAAACTCAGCGGGCAGTTGCGCATCTGGCGTCTGAGGCGCTCGGTTAAGAAGGCAGCAGAAGTTGCCGCTTTCAACTCTCATATCGGCCGTAAACCTGTTACACTGACGTTTCCGAAACGGGATCAGCCTCACTGGCCACTGAAACAAGAAATTTGATCTACTCTAAAACTCAAATAGTAAGTTTGGAATTATGAATTTAGAAAACAATGATGAACTCGAAAAATTTAAGAGTTATATGCTTGAGAGATTTTTAGAACTAGAAAGAGATAGTCGTGGTACCGCTTGGGATTTTGTAGGGCTATCGGTATCCTTGGATTATCTTGCCTCACTTACCAAGATTCATGTCATAGATCAAAGAACAGGAAAATTAAAATGCCAGTCAGGCAGCGAATATTTCACGTCTTTCATCAATAATTTTTTTCCGGAAGCATATTCTCAATTCACCTATAGATGCGGCTCCAAGGACTTGCCGGAGCAGATGTACCGCATTCTTAGATGTGGTTTGGCACATGCCTTCAGCTTGTATGGCGAGCCCAGTGGGCGCGGTCGGACTGGATCAATTATGATCGGGCATGGGGTGGATAATCTAATCCCCGCTCAAAAGGAACCGCCTCGTGATGATACTGTAATCCTGAATTTTATTCCGTTTATTAATGATGTGCGGACGGCACTTAACAATCTCATAGAGGCAGCCCGCTTTGATTCACGGTTAAAAGAGCGCGTGTTAAAACGTATTCGAGCGCAACCCCCACTCCAACTAATCCTCGAATAGTTTCGCTGTTTAGCCTTGTGTAGAGATGAAAACTTGCTGGAGATCAGTTAGGCGTCAGTCTGATGGATTTCTCTCTTCATTGCCGATGACCGGACATTCTGCTCTCCTCCCCATAGCAGTTCATCCCCAGATACGGACTTTGCCGTGACATCTAAAAGGAGGGCTTCAGTAGTTACGGCAAGGCGATAGAGGCCGCAGTCATTTTATTCGATCTTCATCGTCAGAAGTGGAGCATCGATCTCTTGCGCAGAGAACGATACTGGATTTTGACAGGCGTTGTTAACCTGCAAACTGAAGATATCAGGACGGGCGTAATGGCCTGCCACGTCCAGATCGTATTTCCCCCGGATCACATCATCCAGATCGATATCCGCCGTAATAATGGCTTCACGATCATAGATCGGACCTGCGATGATTTCACCGAGCGGATTGACGATTACGCTTCCGCCACGAATGAGAACGGTTTCTGGGTCGTTACCCTGATGGCAGGTATAATTTTCCGGCGCATCCGCGCGCGTCATATACTGACAGGCACTGAGAACAAACGTCCGCCCTTCATAAGCGATATGCCTCATGGACGCCTGCCAGATGTCGCGCTCGTCTACTGTAGGTGCACACCAGAGATTGATGCCACGGGCATACATGCTTTGACGTAGGTCAGGCATGTAATTTTCCCAACAGATCGCAGCCCCGATACGCCCAATCTCTGTTTCGAATACCGGAATGGTCGAACCGTCTCCCTGTCCCCAGACCAGTCGCTCGGTGCCGGTCGGCATCAGCTTGCGATGTTTGCCCAAAAGCATCCCATCGGGTCCGAAAAAAAGCGCCGTACAATACAACGTAGCCCCATCACGTTCGATAACCCCAACAACGAGATGGGCCTTCATTTTCGCCGCGAAAGAGCCGATCCGCGCTGTTTCTGCTCCCGGAACGTCAATGGCTGACTTCCAGTATCGAAGGTAATCCTCACGTCCTTCAGGGGAGCGGCTTCCCAGAACAGCACCGAAGTTCAGACCTTTTGGATATCCGCCGACATACGCTTCAGGAAAAACTGCAAGCTCAACGCCTTGTGCTGCTGCGGCTTCGCAATGGGCCTCCATCCGATCCAGTGTGCGAGGGGTGTCGAAGAGACTGGTTCCTGCCTGGATAACGGCGACGCGACGCTGGCTCATGTCCGGATCTCTCATGGATATGGTGAATTGCAATGACGGGGAGAGTGGACTTTCTCACATTATCGGGCAAATTGATTGTTTTGATAGTCAAAATCACTATGGTCGATATCTCACGTCTTGATTTCAATTTGGTCACTACCTTTCTGGCGCTCTGGGAAGAGCGCAGCGTTTCCCGAGCCGCAAAACGGTTGTCATTGAGCCAGTCAGCCGTCAGCGCTTCTCTGGCCCGCCTGCGGGAAGCGGCGGATGACCCCCTGTTCGTCCGCACACGTGACGGCATGCAACCAACCCCTCGGGCAATTGCCATGGCGGAACCGCTACAAAACGGAGCGACGCTGATCCAGACAGCGTTCTCAACCGTCACGGCATTTGATCCGGCAACCAGCCGACAGCATTTCTCTTTGGGAATGTCCGACGACTTCCAGATCGCGGCTGGCCCCCTGATCGCAAAACGTCTGGCAGAGGAAGCCCCACGGGTTTCGGTGACATTCAGACAGGCCAACAAACATCGCGTCGAGGCTCTTTTCGAAGCAGGAGAAATCGACTTTGCTGTTGTCGCACAGCCAAATGTGCGCTCCGGATTACAGCAGCAGGAGATCGGGCGGTCCGGTTATGCCTGCCTGCTTGATCCAGTCGCCTGCGACCTTACACTGCCGCTAACACTGACAGATTATCTGTCTCTGCCACATCTTCTGGTCTCGTTTTCAGGTCGCGAAGGCATTGTAGATCAAGCCTTGAAAGATCTTGGTCACTCACGACGGGTGCAATCGGCGCTGACACATTTTTCTGCCCTTCCTCCCTTCCTGATCGGGGCGCGTGCCATTGCCACACTACCAATTCATGCCGCCCAGAGCCTCGCAGCTGTTTCAGGCCTTACTGTCTGCGCGGCACCCATTGATTTGGGAGACTATTCTGTATCGATCCTCTGGCAGCGAACGGTCGATAATCCCTGGATGCGTCAGATTATGAGCGATGCCTTCCTGGCGATTTCACCGGACTTAGAGGCAATCTATTCGGGTTAATCTCGCATCGTGAATGTCCGATATCGGACAACAATAAACTGATAACCGACATTCCGAATTCCCCCCCATTGGCGACATTTTTCTGCCGGGAAAGGGGCGAGCGTGCTGGCTTGGGTGTAGCCTTCGGAGTCAGAGGGTTGCGCGGATTTTCATGACGGGTTGAGAGGGTGGGAGAGAGTCTCCTGTCCGCCCGTCATGGAGTTTTTCGCCATGGCGACCGCTATTCCCAAAATCATCCTGAGTTCCTCCCGTGATATTCCGTTCAACAGGTTGGTGCTGTCTCAGTCCAACGTCCGGCGTGTGAAGTCCGGCCTGTCGATCGAGGAACTGGCCCGCGACATCGAGCGTCGTGGGCTGCTGCAGAGCCTGAATGTCCGTCCCATCCTTGACGGCGAAGGGGTCGAGACCGGTACCTATGAAGTCCCGGCCGGTGGGCGTCGTTTCCGTGCTCTCGAACTGCTGGTGAAGCAGAAGAAACTGGCGAAGACTGCCCCGGTGCCGTGCGTGGTGCGCGAGGCCGGATCGGCCATTCTCGCCGAAGATGATTCCCTGGCCGAAAATGTCCAGCGGGTAGCCCTGCATCCGCTGGACCAGTTCCGCGCCTTCCGTGACATGCTGGAAAAAGGCATGTCTGAAGAGGAAATCGCCGCAGCGTTCTTCGTCGCACCGGCCGTGGTCAAACAGCGCCTGCGGCTGATGACCGTGTCCGACAAGCTGCTTGAGATCTACGAGCAGGACGGCATGAAGCTGGAACAGCTGATGGCCTTTTCTATCAGCGATGACCATGCCCGGCAGGAGCAGGTCTGGGAGATCGTGTCCCAGAGCCATAACCGTGAACCCTATGTCATCCGCCGCATGCTGACAGAAAAGACCGTGCGCGTTTCAGACGCCCGTGCCCGCTTCGTGGGGCTGGATGCCTATCTTGCCGCTGGTGGCCACGTTATGCGTGACCTGTTCGAGGCCGATGATGGCGGCTGGCTGCAGGATCCGGCCATTCTGGACCGGCTGGTCATGGAAAAACTGCACGCAGCCGCCGAAGATATCCGTGCTGAGGGCTGGAAATGGATTGAAACCGCCCTGTCATTCCCATGGGGTCACACACGGCATTTCGCTGAGATCGACGGCACGGAAATGCCGCTGACCGATGAAGAGACAGCCCGTCTCGAAGCCCTGCGTGTCGAGCAGGAAACTATCGAGGCCGAATATGCTCAGGCCGATGAATACCCCGATGAGGTGGATGCAAGACTGGGCGAGATCGAGCAGGCCATTCTTGCCCTGGAAGAACGGCCTCTGGCGTTCGATCCCGCTGACATGGCGCGGGCAGGGGCTTTTGTCAGTCTCGACAGCGATGGCACGCTGCAGGTGGAGCGGGGGTTCGTGCTGCCCGAGGACATGCCGGCTGGGCCGGAAGAGACCGATAATGCCTATGGTTCGGATGAATACGATCACCCCGCGTATGATGGGCAGGATGAACGTCTTACGGGTTATGGTGGCGATGAAGGCGAAGTGAGCGATAGCGTTACTGCTGACGTCGAACCCGAGGAAGAAGACGGGATCAAGCCGCTGCCCGACCGGTTGCTCACCGAACTGACGGCCTGGCGCACGCTGGCCCTGCGGGATGCGTTTGCCGGCAACCCGCATATCGCCCTGACCGAACTGCTGCACACCTTGGTGCGCGATGTTTACTGGCAGACATCCGGCGCGGATTGCCTGGAAGCCTATGTCCGGGAAATCCCGCTGCCGATCCATTCGCCCGACATGCCGGGCAGCCTTCCAGCCCATGCGCTGCGTCAGCGCAACGAGGGCTGGAAGCATGATCTGCCGGATGACGAGGATGCGCTGTGGCGCTGGATCGACGGGCTGGACGATGCCAGCCGCATGGCTCTGCTGGCCCACTGCCTGTCCTTCGGGGTCAACGCGCTCTACGAGCGTATGCCCACTTACGGCGCGGTGTCCCAGCGCAGCGTCACCGAGCGTCTCAAACGGGCAGACCGTCTGGCATCGGCCCTCAGTCTCGACATGGTGGAGGCGGGCTGGCAGCCCACGGTCGAGAACTATCTCGGTCGGGTGACCAAGGCCCGTATCCTGCAGGCGGTGCGGGAAGCGCGCGGCGATGAGGCGGCCGAGCGCATCGCCCACCTGAAGAAGCCTGACATGGCCCGCGAGGCCGAGCGGCTGCTGGATGGTTCGGGCTGGCTGCCCGAGGCGTTGCGCACGACAGGTGGTGCAGAGCAGGTGCCGGTTGAAACGGCAACGGTGGACGAGGGTATGGAGGCTATCGCCGCCGAGTAGCCTTTATGAGGTCTGGAACTTTGAGACAGCGGCTTCCGATACCCGGAAGCCGCTTTTTTCATGTCCGGTGCCCGGAAAGAGGAAGAGGGCGGCTTCGCCTCTGGTGCCGAATAACCGGCATAGAGGAGAGTTTTCCATGACCACGACCACCATCCTGCCCCCTGCGTCCCATGGTGCAGCTTCCGGCGGCTTCCGGATTGATCCGTCCCGTGGCACCCGCAGCGCCCGCGTCTCGTCCGAATGGTTTTCCCGCCCGGATGACGAGCGGTATCTCTCGCTGTCCGATCTGCACGCCGCCACACTGGCGCGCGCGGATCGGGCCACGGCCCGCACGGTGGAAAGCCGCGCCATCCGTGTCGAGGCTGCTCGCGACAATGCCGAGCGTCTGACCCTGACCGTGCCGGGACAACATGAGCCGATCGCACCGACGCACTGGTCCTTTGGCCAGATGTGCAGTCTGGTGGGGGCACCATCGTCGTACCTGCGTAACCTGCCGGCCCCACTGGCGGCGATCAATCTACAGCACGGGCTGCTGTCGCACCGCGCAGAACTGGTGAAAACGCTGGAAACCGAGGACGGCCGCGTCGAACTGCGCGCCGTCACGGGGCCGGATTACGGCCGTATCTGGGACCATGAACTGGTCGGCGCGGTGCGGAAGATCGCCGGCGATGGCACAGGCGATACCAACTGGAAGGTGCCTGGTGTCATCGACTGGGCCACCATGACCCATAATCCGTACGTGGACATCACGAAGGAAACCACGACGCTCTACGCATCGGATCGCGATGTATTCCTGTTTCTCGTCGACGATACACACCCGATCGAGGCGGGACGCCTGCCCAATGGTGAGCCCGATCTCTATTTCCGGGGCTTCTATGCCTGGAACTCGGAAGTCGGCAGCAAGAGCCTTGGCATCGCGTCATTCTATCTGCGCGGAGTGTGCCAGAACAGAATGTTGTGGGGCGTGGAGAATTTCGAACAGATCACGATCCGGCATAGCAAGTTCGCAGCCTCGCGTTTCGTGCATCAGGCGACACCGGCGCTCCGGAATTTCGCCACGGCCAGTCCGGTCTCGTTCACCTCGGGCATTCAGGCCTCGCGCCGGGCGTTGGTGGCGAAGACCGACGACGATCGGGAAACCTTCCTGCGGCGTCGTGGGTTCTCCAAACCGGAAACCACGAAAATCATTGAGACGGTGTTGAACGAGGAGGGACGCAAGCCCGAGAGCGTGTTCGATTTCGTGCAGGGGATCACGGCGCTGGCGCGGACGAAGACCAATCAGGATACGCGGCTGGATTTTGAGGGCAGGGCACGCAAACTGATGGAGAAGGTCGGATGAATGCGTCCATCATCAGAGGCCAGCGTGATGGGGAAGGGGCGGCGGACAGGGTCCGCCGCCTTTCACCTGTCGGCAGGTCAGTCGTTCAGGCTGTCCTTGAGCGCCTTGGCAGGCGTGAAGGCCAGCTTGCGCGAGGCCGCGATCTGGATGGTCGCACCCGTGGCCGGGTTGCGGCCTTCGCGGGCGGCGACCTCTTTGACCTTGAACTTGCCGAAGTTCGGCAGGGTGATTTCGTCACCCGCTTTGGCAGCAGCGGTCATGGTCTCGATCAGCGCGTCCAGCACCTTGCGGGTATCGGTCCTGCTCGTGTCGGTGGTGGTGGCGATATGATCGACCAGATCGGCAATCTTCATGGGACTATCCTTCGTTATCTGTCGGGCCGAAACCCGCTGCTCCTGCCGTTACGGGGGAATTATGGCGTCTTCAAGCCTGCAGGGAGGGTGCAATGACAGACATGCCGCCATGGGATGCTGGTGATCTGGCCCGCAGGCTGGGCGAAAACGCCGAGGCGGTGTGCCGTCATTACCTCTCCGCTGGCCGACGGCACGGCAATTACTGGCTTGTCGGCGACGTTCATAACACGCTGGGACGGTCGCTCTATGTCCGCCTGCATGGTGGACCGGACGGACGTGGCCGTGCGGGCAAATGGACGGATGGCGCGACCGGGCAGCATGGCGATCTGCTTGACATCATCCGCGAAAGTTTCGGGCTGCTCGATTTTCGTGATGTTGCCGACGAGGCACGTCGTTTCCTCAGCCTGCCGCAACCGGCACCACGACCGGCCCCTGATCGCGGCCGTTCCCATGCGTTCAGCCGCGATATTTCGGGGCAGGCATCTGGCACCGCAGACGCCGCACGTCGGCTTTGGGCCATGTCCCGTCCGATCGTCGGCACGCTGGCGGAAACCTGGCTGCGGCATCGTGACCTGACGCGCCTGTCATCCCTGTCATCCCTGCGTTTTCATCCTGACTGCTATTATCGCGCCGATACCGACAGCTCGACCGAGACCTGGCCCGCGCTGATTGCCGCCGTCACCGACCTCGACGGCACTGTGACCGGGGTGCATCGCACCTGGCTGGCGCGCGACGGACGCGGTAAGGCGCCTGTCGAAATGCCGCGTCGGGCGATGGGCGACCTGCTTGGCAATGCCGTGCGCTTTGGCACGGTGTCTGACGTAATGGCGGCAGGCGAGGGCATCGAGACGGTGCTGTCGCTCCATGAGGTCATGCCCGATCTGCCGCTGGCCGCCTGCCTGTCCTCGGCGCATCTCGCCGCCATGGCGTTTCCGGCCACGCTGCGCCGCCTCTACGTGCTGCGTGATGACGACCTGGCCGGGGATCATGCAGTAGCGACCTTGATGGCCCGGACGCAGGAAGCCGGGATCGAATGCCTCGTGCTGTCACCGCGTCTGGCGGATTTTAACGATGATCTCCGCTACCTCGGGCGTAGCGCTATGCGGGCGATCCTGCATCCCCAGCTTGCCCCGCAGGACGTGGTGCGGTTTCTGCAACCCGTTGCGCACTGAGGCGGGCCGGGAAGGGGGTGTGAGATCCGTCTTCTTTCCCGTGTGGCGCGGGGCTGTCCTGTTTCCGGATGGGGCGCGCCCGCAGCCTTTCTGGAAGGGGAGCGGGCGTCAGCCAGGCCGGCCCTACAATGGCGGAGCCGGCTATTTTCCGCCGCGCGGGACTGCGTCCGCGCTTTGCATCGCGAAGCAAAATAGCCGTCTTCCTGCCATCCTCCTCTGCGTTCCGGCCGCGCGTTGCGCGGTTCCGGCCCGGCCTTCGTCTGCCGCTATCCGCCCCCGGAAAGGCCGCGAGGGGCGCGGCCAGAACCGGAGGACAGATCCATGACCCGCACACCGGACGATTTTGAACCCGCACACGCCACCTCTTCCACCGCCCACGTGCTGGCCGAACTCCAGCTTTACGGCCACCGTCCCTTCGAGGATGAGCCGGACGCGAGGCCGTTGCCCGACGCCAGCCAGATCGAGGGCGCGGTCGCCGATATCTTCGACGCGCTGTCCGCCACGCTGACCGACACGCGGCTGGAACCCGATCTCGAACCGCTGCTCTGGTCCACGGTCAACGTCTTCCATCGCATGGTCGGGCAGGTGGAGCGTGATCTTGACCGCAACGAGCAGGCGCAGAAACGCAGCCAGCAGGAACAGGATGGCAGTGAGATCCGCTCGGTGGAACTGGAACGCCTCATTGCCGAGGGGCTGACTTTGCTGGAGCGACGCAACGCTTACGAGATCTTCCGCGACCTCGCCTGCGACCAGTTCGAACGCCTGACCCTATCGCCCTGGCGGCCACGTTCCGGCTCGCTGGTCAGCCGCAGCACCCTGACGGCCTCCATGATCGACAGCCGTGATTTCCTCAACGCTCGCCGCAAGGCCGAAACCGAACTGCTCGTGCCGGCCGGCCCCAAGATCGCGGTCACGGGCGGCCCTGATTACGAGGACCACCATCTGATCTGGAACCGTCTCGACAAGGTGCGCGAGAAGCATCCCGACATGGTGCTGTTGCATGGCGGTTCACCCAAGGGGGCGGAATTCATTGCCTCCCGCTGGGCCGATCATCGTGATGTCGCGCAGATTGCCTTCAAACCTGACTGGAACCGGCATGGCAAGGCCGCCCCGTTCCGGCGCAACGACGCTCTGCTGAAAGTCCTGCCCATCGGCGTCATGGTGTTCCCCGGATCGGGCATTCAGGACAATCTGGCCGACAAGGCCAAGCAAATGGGCATTCCGGTCTGGAGGTTCCACAGGGAGGCTGGCGCGTGAGCGTTTATTCAAACTATTTTGATTGAGAGGGATGAATGATCAATCCACGTAAATTTGTGTCGTCCGGTTGCAGAAATTGATATGCAGTATGTTTGGCGTTTATTGCTGGAATGACGCCGCGCCAAAAGAACAACACCTGTTGTCCAACGTAGTCGGCCAAGTTGTTTAGACAAGGGTTTCTAATAGGCACATCAAAGCGCAATGGCAAACTTTCGCCATTGAACAAAAACCGTTTTATGGACGACAAAAAGTAATAATGTTTGCCCCGAGAGACTGTGGCGTCTCCGTAGATGATATGATTTTCACAGTCCAGAATATTTATATCGTTTTGTAAATATCGTATATATGTAAATGCAGATTTGTAATTCCATTGATGGTCGTTAATAGTCAGAGAATGAGCTTCCCGCTCGGTTTCGGGTATCTTGAACCATGTGTCGACAATTTTCGACATCGTAGCAGGATAAAGTGGGCGAGATGCTTTTGCCGTACGGGACAATGCGATTAATTGTTCTTTTGAAGGAGGCATTCGCCGTTGTGGGCGTGGTGGCATACCGAGACAGTTCGGTATTGGGGTCGGAGGTAATATACTAGGTTTCGGTTTGGCTTCCCCGGGTTGAAGAGGATCAGAGTGACTTTCCGCTTCGTTAGGGCATCCAGTTACATGTCCCTCCTCCGCATAGAAAAACGTATTCTTGATTGTCTTTGGGTAAACTCTGACAAGGCAATGCTCGTCCGGACAAAAGCAACTGAGGCGTCTGTCTTTTTCTGCATAAGAGACATGTATTTTACTCTGGGTTTCCCAACAGAGTGCCTCCACCATCAACTCTTTCCGCACGGTCTTTCCTATCCTGACTGTGACGCGAATTATAGTATATTACTTATTACTGCGTGTGGTTGATAGGTTCAGTTGGATTTTAACCACGACCTGACAGGATAGTGTATTTGGGGTGCGCACTCTACTCGCACCCCGGAAGGCCCCGCCCAGAGAGATCGGGGGCGGAGTGTGACCTCTTTCACCGTTCTCGCTGCGGGGACGATGGATGAGGGAGGCGATGGCTCCCTTCCTCGTCGGTGAACCGGTCGAAACAGCAGCGGCGAAAGAAGGATCGTCCAGCGGGCAACTGGCTGGCCAGCCTTCGTTGGAACGATGGGGCCATAGGATGCGGCCCGAACCGTTCGCAGTAGAGACGCGGCAGTCGGGGCAGGTATCAGGCCGCAGCCCGCGCCATCAGCATGGAAGACGGTCGCACCGGTCGAGCGCGATATTCTCCTATGTCGCACGTTCCCCACCTGTCGGACCGGTCATGCCGGCATCCTATCTTCTGGGGCTGTCGGGTCCGCACACCATGGCCTCTGTCGGATGGCTGATCTAGCCGAAGACCGGCTGCGCCTCGATCGGCTGGCCGCAACGGCGTTCCGGAACTTTCTTCCCCTGCCGGCTGCGCCGTCATTCCTCGCGAGCCAAGAAAGTTCTGGTCCTGCCGTCCTCCGCTGCGCTGCGGCCCTGAAGGGTGCTCTGCCGCTCGCCTCCGGCTGGTCGATCGCCATCGAGGCCACGGTGGTCGCGGCCCGATAACAGCATGGAGATACGACAATGGCTAACATCGGTTCCTTCAAGAAGGTGGGCGAGGGCTTTGAAGGCGAAATCGTCACCCTGGCCCTGCAGGCCCGCAATGTCCGCCTGGTGGCCGAGACCAACCGCGCCAACGACAACGCCCCCAACTACCGCGTCTATCTCGGGCGCGTGGAACTGGGCGCCGCATGGACCCGCCGCTCCAGCGAAGGCCGTACCTATCTGAGCCTGAAGCTGGACGATCCTTCTTTCGCCGCCCCGATCTTCGCCAACCTGTTCACCGACGAGGAAGGCGAGGGCTACTCCCTCATCTGGACCCGGCCGCGCAGCCGGAACGGGGACTGAACCTCCCACGACCAACCCCGCCCGGTCTCTCCGGGCGGGGCCTTCCGGGTTTTCTGGCGGGCTCTTTCAGGGCGCGGGCGATCGTGCTGGTCGCCCGACGTGAGACGCAGGAGGAACATGAGGCTTTCCCTCAGCCTTCCCATTGTACCATGCGCGAGGGCGCACCGCGTCAAGGACGCGCGGTGCCCCCAATTTTGCCCGACGCACCCGTGCCGGGCGCGCCAGACAAAATCGGCTCCCCCACGCGCCGGCGAGCCGGTCGCCTGCGGCGCTCCCTGACCCGGTCCGCCCCGGCATGAGCCGTCCGTCCTGTCTTCGAGAAACGAAAGGAGCAGGACGATGACCACGCTACACGACCATATCCAGATGCTGCGCGCCGAACTGACCAGCTTTCACCTCAGCCGTCGCGAGCGCCGACAGATCGAGCACGAACTCAAAGAGGCGCTTGCCCGACGCGATGCCGAGCCCCCCGCCTGACGGGGGACTTCAGGTTTGCAGGGCAGACTTATCGGTCAGTTGGAACAGGCAGGATCATGAGACATCACGACCCTGTCAGAATGCGCTGGTGTGGCATGGCACCGACCTCTCTGGCGATACGGCCTCTTTCAGCCCCGAACTCCCTTTTTCGTCGCGATAACTATAGCCATCATCCAAGCCCCCATGCCCGGAAGGCAGCGTTAGGCGTCATTTCCGTTACGGTTATGTATCGCGATGGTCATGCACTGCCTTTCTCACGGTATCTCCCTCCGTCTCTCGCCAGACCGGTAATTCTGGCCACAGATGGGAGGAGTCCGTCATGGTCGAGCACCTGGAATGGCACGATCCACGCTTCCGCGAGCATCTGCGTCTGCTCAATGGTCCCGGACTGGCACAGGAACTGCTGCGGCATATCCCTGCTTATGTGACCGGATACCACCATCTTCGCCAGCACCTCGATACACTTACGGACCTTCGGGTACGCTATGAACTGGCGGGCGATTTCGCTCACCACTGGGGGTTATCCTGTTCCGGCTGATCC
Source organism: Komagataeibacter oboediens (assembly GCF_018491655.1). Classification (NCBI taxonomy): domain Bacteria; kingdom Pseudomonadati; phylum Pseudomonadota; class Alphaproteobacteria; order Acetobacterales; family Acetobacteraceae; genus Komagataeibacter; species Komagataeibacter oboediens. The sequence goes on from NZ_JABLUU010000020.1 coordinate 20,467, forward strand.
GGATATTCCCGCATGGATCAAGCCTGCATTATGGAGCCCTGAAGTCTATCCGGGTGTGACAATTCTTGTCGAAGCCCCTGAAGACTTTCACGTTCGCACGATCCCCGCGCGCTTTCTTCACGGGGCATCCCCGATGGAACAGCAGCCCGGTATCCTTGTCGTTGTCATCTCGCCCGATGATGGTGCCCATCATCTGCAGATACAGGGATGGGCGGCGTCTGCCCGTCCTGCAGCACTCATCCCTCTGGACGGCGCTGAGGAAATCCGTATTGCAGAACTGCGACGTTTTCTGAAACGTCTCACCGGTGCATCTGTTCCCGGCCTGCCACGCTCGCTCTCGCTCCGGCCCTACCATGTCTGGCGGATGGCCGATGTCATCTGCGCATATGCCGGGCGTATGGCCGGGGCCTCGCAGCGTGAGATCGGCCGGGTTCTGGATCCGTCCGTCCGCACCATGAATGCCCGGCAGTGGGATACATCGTCCCAGCGTGCGCGTGTCGGACGCCTGCTGAAGCGGGCTACACGTCTCGCTGACCGACGCGAATATGTCTCCCTCCTGCGACCGGGCCGTTTCCGTCTGCGCGCGTGATTTTGACCAATCCTGCTTTCGCGACAGGACCGTACGCGCCAAAGGAACGGTCGTTTTTCGCACGTCTCCCGCACGACAATTATTGCCGAAGCTCCGCGTGGTTACGCCCGAACAGACGGAGGCCGACATGACGATCTCACCTCCGCGTCAGGACAGTTTCCTGCGCGAGCAGCTTCTCACCACGCCACAGGCAGCCCACAAACTCAACATCTCGCCACGCACGCTGGAGCGCTACCGCTGTCGTGGCAGCGGCCCGATCTTTCGCAAGATGGGCGGGCGCGTGCTCTATCACGTCGATGATATCCGCGTGTGGGTCGAGAATGTGGCCTGCCGCTCCACGTCCGAGACGGCCTACGAGGTCGCCCGCATGCTTGGCAGCCGCAAGCACGGGAGGGGGCCATGATATCCCTTCCCGTATCGCGGCCTATCACACCATGCCTGCTGATCGACCTCATGTCGTGGCCATTTTTCAGTCTCAGCAAGTCGCCGCGGCACGTGCCGGTCAGCTTTCGCATGGGCCACGTCACCATGCACGTAGCTGGACGCGATGATACGCCCATGGCGACGATATGGGATGCGGATATCCTGATCTGGGCCGTTTCGACCCTTGTTGCCGCCCGGCGGCGGGGACAGCCTCTGTCGCCGCACGTCCGGGGCAGCATGCGCGACGTCCTGCGTTTTCTCGACCGGGGCGAGACGTCCGCCCGTTACGCGCGGCTGCGGGCGGGACTGGAACGGCTTGCTGATACCCGTGTCACGACATCCCTGCGCCAGACCCGGGAAGGTGCGCTCGGGTTTTCGTGGATTGTCGCTTGGCAGGAACGACGGGGCGAACTTGATCTCATTCTCCCGCAATGGCTGTGCGATGCGGTCGGTCGCCGGGCGGTTCTTGATCTCGATCCGCGCTATTTCACGCTGACCGGTGGCTTTGAACGCTGGCTCTACCTTCTCGTGCGACGGCATGCCGGTCGCCAGAAAGACGGCTGGGCCTTTGATCTGCCGCACCTGCACGAGAAATCGGCCTCGCGTTCGCCCTATCCCCGCTTCGTCTTTGAGATCCGTCGCCTCGTCACGGCAGACAGCCTGCCGGGCTATCGACTGCGGCTGGAGGCGCCGTCGGGGGACGTTCCGGTGCTTCATTTCATGCCTGCTTCCGAAACTTATCCACATGATCTTGTGGATAACCGTGTGGAGGACTCGTGATGCCATTCGGCCTATCAGGAATCGATTTCCCGGCCTATCGGGAATGGGATGTTGAGATAGTCGATTGTTATAAAAGGGGAAAATCTCGCTCTCTAAGAGTACTAAATATTATAACTATTCAGTACTTGTACACCGCGCCAGGGCGCGCGCGTGAGTCCTCGAATACCATAAAAACTGCTGGATTCGTCTCGACATTTCCCGACAGTCCTGCGCCACGACATGACTTTTTACGAGCGGGCTTTCTGCTCGGGAAGCGACCCGTTTGTGGCGGCAGCCGATCTGTCGTGATGCAGCGGAACTGCGGCCAATGCGCGGCCAACATCCGTCCTCCTGTTGCAGGAGGGCACGCATGAACCACGCATCTCGCGAGGTGATGACGCATCTCGAACTGACCTGGCTGGAAAAGCGCATCGAACAGTGGCTGCGCTTTGGTCATGCGCTGGAAACGCAACCGATCGATCGCTATCGCCGCCGTCTGTGTTTCCCACCGGGCGCCGTGTTCGCCCTGCTGCGCTGGACACAGGCGGAGTGTGGGGCGGCAGCCTGCTGCATCGATATTGTGCGCGCCCCCCATGCGGGTGAGCCCCGGGAACGTCTGCCTTTCGTGCCGACGGGTGCGGAACGTCTGCTGCATCGCAGCGGCTGGATGCAGGTCCGGACCGTGCTTGCTGTCATCGACGCGCTGGAACGGCGCCGGATCAATCCCGTGCATGTCTGTCCATCCTACTGGCAGCAGCTTGCCAACGGTCTGCGGGAAGGCGGCATCGTGCCGTCCTACACGACCGCCCGGCATGAGGCATGGCTGTGTAGGAGGACCGTGCCATGACGCGCAGGGGCTGGTTCTTCACTACCTATTTCGCAGCGCTGGGCGTGGGCCTGTCGATGGCCCTGCATCCGGTGCCACGCCTGATCTGGAACGCTACGGCCAGTGTGCCAACGGGTCTGTATCGCCTGCACCCCGAACGCTTGCCTCATGTCGGGGATCTGGTGGCGCTTCGTCTGCCGGAAGGCGATGCGGACAGGCTGGCGCGTGGTGACTATCTGCCGCGTGGCGTGCCGTTGCTCAAACCGGTGGCGGCGATTGGCGGACAGACTGTCTGTCGCACGGGAAGTCATATCGTCGTCGATGGACTGGGTGTCGGCGAGGCACTGACCACTGATCATCGCGGGTGTCCATTGCCTGTCTGGCAGGGCTGTCACCGTCTCGATGCGCGCGAAATCTTTGTGATGAACACGCACGAACCCCGCAGTCTGGACGGCCGGTATTTCGGTCCACTTCCGGTCAGCAGCGTGATCGGGCGCGCGACCCCGCTATGGGTTGCCGCAGATTCCGTGCCTGCCGCCGGCCTTTCTTCGCCACGCTTTTTGCAGGATCACTGACATGGCCCAGATCGGACTCTTCACGCGCACGGCAGACGGTTTTTCCGGACGTCTGCGCACACTCTCGCTGGATGCCGAACTGACACTGGTGCGCATCGAGACGCCGGAAGGTGGCAACGCGCCTGATTATCGCATCCATCTCGGTGATGGCAGCGACGGCCCCGAAGTCGGCGCGGGCTGGACACGCACCGGCGAACGGGCCGGCGAATACATCGTCGTGGTGCTTGATGACCCGTCGTTGGCACAGAGCGTACGCGCGACCCTATTCCAGTCGGGCCGTGGCGGACGGGTCTGGCAACTTGTCTGGAGCCGCCCGCAGAAACGTCAGGGAACCCGCGAATGATGCGCCTGACTGCAGGAACAGGGCAAAAGGGCAGCAACTCCCATGTGTGTGCCCGCTCCATCCTGTGTCGGCTGTGCTGCACGGGACTGGTAGCGTCGCTGATATTTCTGGCACGTCCGGCCTGTGCGCAGGATATCGACGGGCTGATCCGTCAGGCCGCCCTGCGTGTCGCCCTGCCGCCGGAATGGATCCGTGCGGTGATGCAGGTGGAAAGCGGTCGGGATGCGCATGCGATCTCTGCAAAGGGCGCGATGGGTCTCATGCAGATCATGCCTGCAACATGGCAGGGGTTGCAGCATGATCTCGGCCTCGGTGCCGATCCTTTCGATCCGCAGGACAACATCCTCGCCGGGGCCAGCTATCTCCGAATGCTGCATGACCGCTACGGGGATGCGGGCTTTCTGGCTGCCTACAATGCCGGTCCGGGGCGTTATGAAGCCCATCTCGTCACGGGGCGGCCCTTGCCGCAGGAGACGCGGGATTACGTGGCGTCCGTTGCGCAACTGCTGGACGGACGCACGTTGTCTGCAGACGTTCTGCACCACATCGACGCAACTGTTGCGCGGAATCAGCCGGAGGATACGCTGTTTGCGGGGCACGTCATATGGCGTTCGTCCGGGGCTTTCCCGCATGCGCCGAAAGCACTGGCTGACATGTCGCAGGCGTTGTTCGTGCCCGTCTCGATGGGGCCGGCACCATGACCAGGTATGCGCGGAAGCCCTCGCAGCAGGGGGGCAAGAAGGCAGGGAAACGGCGATTGTCCTGGGGATCGGGTCTCTGGGGCTTAACGCAAGATAAAAGCCGCAAGGTGCGGCATGGTTGGGGAGGGCAGTTTTTCTGGGTTTTTCACAAGGTCATTTTGCCGCGTCAAGGTCTCAGGCGGCCTGATTGCCCTGTTTTCAATATGTTAGTGCAAGGTGCGGCCCGTCATGGCCCGCGATGACGATTTCCGGGTCCGCCCCGGTCGCATCCACTCGACCCGTGCCCGCCAAGGCCGGTCTTTCATCGGGCGCGTGCTGGCCGCGACCAACCGGGCCGGGGGCATGGGGCGTCCGGGATCGGCAAACGGACGCAAGGGACCATCGACCTTCGGGCGGGGCAGGGGAGCGGCAGCGCGTGCCAACCGTCTCCTGTCGCGGCGCACCCGGCTTGCCATCGTCAAGGCGAGGGTGGTTCGACATGGCGCACGGGCTACATTGCGTGCCCATCTGTCCTATCTCCAGCGTGAAGGTGTCACGAAGGACGGGGAGAAGGCCCGGCTGTTCGGGGCCGAGCGCGACCATGTGCCCGCGCGTGAATTTGCCGAGCGGTGTCAGGATGACCGGCATCATTTCCGCTTCATCGTTGGACCTGAGGATGCGGTGGACATGGCGGATCTGAAAACTTTCACGCGGGAACTGATGACGCAGGCCGAGCAGGATCTCGGCACGCGTCTTGACTGGGTGGCGGTCAGTCACTGGAATACCGACAACCCGCATGTCCATGTCATCGTGCGGGGCAAGGATCAGGCTGGCGAGGATCTGGTCATCTCGAAGGATTATATCCGCGAGGGCCTGCGTGCCCGTGCCCAGAATCTTGTTACCCTCGAACTCGGCCCGCGCACTGAAAATGAAATCCGCCGGAACGTGGAGCGCCAGGTCGAGGCGGAGCGCTGGACCCAGCTGGACCGGCAGTTGCAGCAGGACGCGGATCAACGCGGCATTATCGATCTGGCGCCATCTCCCGACCGGCAGCCTGACGCCTTCGCGGTTATGAAAGTCGGACGGCTGCGGCGTCTGGAGCGCATGGGTCTCGCCCATGAGGTGCGTGCCGGGCAATGGCGTCTTGATGAAACGGCGGAGGTCACCTTGCGCGAGATGGGTCAGCGCAATGACATCATCAAGCGCATCCATCGCGGTCTGAGCGAGCAGGGGATCGAACGCGCTTCGGCGTCCTGGGTGCTGGCCGGGGAAGAACTGGCCGAGCCCGTAATTGGGAGTCTGGTCGCACGTGGTCTGGATGATGAGATGAAAGGGAACGCCTATGCCGTAATCGATGGCGTGGATGGGCGGACACATCATGTCCATTTGCCTTCGCTGGAGGCTGCCGGGGATGTCCCGCCCGGCGGTTTAGTCGAATTGCGGAACTATGAGGATGGCAAGGGTCATCGACGGACCACGCTCGCTATGCGTTCGGACCTGTCGATCAGCGAACAGGTGCAGGCACGTGGCGCAACATGGCTGGACCGCCAGCTTGTCGCCCGTGATCCGGTGGCGCTGGGTGAGGCGGGCTTCGGGGCGGAGGTCCGCGATGCTCTGCGCGAGCGCAGCGCTCATCTGGTCGAGCAGGGACTGGCGCGACGTGACGGCGAGAAGACCATTTATCCGCGCGGGATGATTGCCACGCTCCGGGAAAGGGAGGTCGGTGAACTGGCCCGACGGCTGGAGGCGGAGCAGGGGTTTGCTCATCAGCCATCCGGTACAGGCGAGTATGTGTCAGGGACTTATCGCCAGCGCTTCGTCCTGGCATCCGGTCGGATGGCAATGATCGATAACGGGCTTGGCTTTCAGCTCGTACCGTGGACTCCCTCGCTGGAAAAACAGCGGGGCAGGGAGGTCTCGGGGATCGCCCGTGATGATGGCGGTGTCGACTGGTCGTTCGGGAGACGGCGGGATCAGGGGCTGGAAATCTGACGCCATCTGTTTGCGGGAGCGGACGCTCAGGTTCGACGTGTCCGGATCCATCGCAGTTTCAGGCGTTGCAGGTAATCGGTACACCGCGCCACCAGCAGATAGAGTGCGGGCGTGGTGAACATGGTCTGGGCCTGACTGACGAGCAGGCCGCCGATCAGCGCGATGCCCAGCGGCTGGCGCAGTTCCATCCCGTAGCCCCCCATCAGCACCAGGGGCAGCGCGCCGAGGGCGGCGGCAAAAGTGGTCATGACGATGGGCCGCAGTCGCAGCAGGCAGGCCTCGCGGATGGCGTCCCGTGGCATCAGGCCGCGTTCGCGTTCGGCATGGATGGCAAAATCCACCAGCAGGATCGCGTTCTTGAGCGAGATGCCGGTGAGCAGCAGCATGGCGATCACCGCCATGCCCGAGAACGGCAGCCCGAAGAGATCGAGGGCCATGATGGCCCCGATCCCGGCTGAGGGAATGGTGGAGATGATGGTCAGCGGGTGCCACACGCTTTCATAGAGCATGCCCAGCGTGATCCAGACAGCCAGGATGGCCGCGATGATCAGGATCTCGCTGTCATGCGTGCTTTTTCCAACATCCCCCTCATCGCTCTGCAATTCCCCGGTGATGGTCTCCGGCAGATGCAGGCTCCGCCATTCCTGATCGATAACAGATTGTGCCTGTGACAGGCTGACACCCGGCGCCAGTTCCAGCGCCAGCGAGGCGGAACTGGCGTACCCGATATGGGTGACGGCCACCGGATCGAGACTGGGGGTCATTCGCGCCACCACCGAAAGCGGCACCAATGTCTCCGCCCCGGTCGCCACCGCCGATCCGGTCGAGGCATTCGCTCCGCCCGCCAAAGAATTGGCGATCTGGTTCCGAAACGCCGTGGCACTCGTCGAGGCTGTGGTGCTGGCCGTGGCCGACGTGACCACCCGGATGGTGTTCGACGCCGAACTGCCCGAGGCGGAGCCTCCCGAGGGGCTGATCCAGAACTGTTTCAGGATTTCCGGATCGCGCTGGAAGCGGTTTTCCACGGTCAGCACCACGTTGTATTGCCCGTGGGTCGTGTAGACGACCGAGGCGGTGGTCTGGCCCAGCGCGTCGGACAGGGTATTGCCGATGACCTGCGGTGTGACCCCGACACGGGCAGCGGTATCGCGGTCGATGGCCAGCGTGATCCCCTGTCCCGGCGGATCGACGTCCGGATCCACATCCGTGAACTCCGGGTGACGGCGCAGGGCTTTCGCCAGTTTCCGTGTTGCCGGTCCCAGAAGTCGGTCGTCCTCGCTGCGCAGGATGTAGCTCACCCCGCTGCTGTTCGAGCCCACCCGCATCATGATGTTGCCCGGCGCCTGGGCATGGTATTCGGCGTGGATATCCTTGCCCATCCGGGCGATCACGCGGGTCGCGACTTCCGCCCCGGAAGCCCGCCCGGTGGAGAGATCCCGAAGCGTGGCGAACACCATGCCGTGGCTGGAACCCTCGCCCGTATCCAGATAGGCGATGACATGCGTGACCGCCGGATCCTCCAGCAGCACCCTGCTGAAGCGCTCCAGCCGGGCTTTTGTCTGCGCCAGTGAACTGCCGCTGCCTCGCGATCCGCCCGAGACGATGCCGATATCCTGACGCGGAAACACAACCTTTGGCATACGGGTGAACAGGACTACACCCACCAGCAGGGTCAGTGGCAGCAGCAACGCGGTCTTGCCGGGATGGCTGAGGCAGAATTCCAGAATGCGGCGATACAGGCTGCCACTGTGTTTCTCGTGGTCCAGAAAATCTGCGGCATCCCCTTCTGGATGAACGGCTGTTCTGTTCTCAGAAAACCGCATGCACAGCGCCGTCAGACACGGCGTGACCATACAGGACAGAACCAGCGACACGGTCACGGCGATCCCCACCGTTCCGGCAAACTCCCGGAACAGCCGTCCGGTCAGACCGGAGGCCAGTCCGATCGGCAGGAACACCGCCAGTACCGAGACGGTAATGGACAGCAGCGTGAACGCCACCTCGCTTGCCCCGGCAATGGCGGCCTCGTCGATGGAAAGCCCCCGCTCGCGCATGCGGATGACGTTCTCGATCACCACGATGGCGTCATCCACCACCAGCCCCGTGACCACCGTCAGCGCCATGAGCGAGAGATTGTCCAGCCCGAACCCCGCCAGATGCATCGGCCCAAGACTGGCGATCAGGCAGCATGGCACGATGATCGCGGCTGCGATGGATGCCGTCCACGAGCGCAGGAACACCCACACCACGGCCAGAGCCAGCAGACAGGACGCCAGCAGTGTCACCAGCGTATGGTGCAGCGAGGAGCGGATCACCGCCGAACCATCCCGCGCAACCGCGATATCCGCCCCGGGCGGCATCAGCGTGCGCAACTGCGGCAGGCGGCCCTTCACCGCATCGACGATGCCGACCAGATTGGCTCCCGGCTGGGCGCGTACCATCAGGGTCAGGGCCTGTTTCCCGTCAAAGAACGCTGCCGCGTTCACGTCCTGCATGCTGTCGGTGACGGTCGCCACATCACGGAGCCGGATGGGACGACCGCTCTTATAGGCGATCACCAGATCCCGGTAGGCATCGGCATGTTCGGCCTGGTCGTTGACCGCCAGTTGATAACGCTGGTCGCCCATGTCGATCACGCCCTTGGGCGTATGCGCATTGGCCGAGGCCAGGGCCGCGCGCAGGTTCTCGAACCCCATGCCGTATTTGAAAAACAGCAGCGGGTTCATCTCCACCCGCACGGCGGGTGCGGAACTGCCCATGAGCGTCACATCGCCTACCCCCTGCACCTGCAGGAGCATCGGCCGCAGCGTCGTGTTCACCAGATCATAGAGGCGCGACATGGATTGCAGGCCGGGTGTCACCGCCAGGATCAGCACCGGCGTCGCGTTGGGGTTGGCGCGATGATATTGCGGGTCCGATCCCGGCGTGGTCGGCAGGTCACGCCGGGCCGCCCGGATCGCTGCTTCCACGTCTCGGGCCGCGCCATTGAGGTCACGGCCCAGTTCAAACCCCAGCGAGATGGAGGTCTGCCCCCGTGTGGAGGAAGACATCATCTGTGTAACGCCCGCGATATTGCCCAGATGCCGCTCCAGCGGGGCGGCCACCGTGCGGGCCATGACCTCGGGCGAGCCACCGGCGTTGGAGGCCGAGACCGAGATCACCGGCAGATCGACATCGGGCAAGTCCGAGACCGGCAGGAGGGGCAGCGCCATCAGGCCCGACAGCACGGCGGAGAGCAGCAGAAGGAGCGTCGCTACCGGGCGATGGACGAACCAGGCGATGAATTTCAAGGAAGATGTCCCGTCACTGCGGGAGGGCTCACTCTATAAGACGATCGACGCGGGCATTTTTTCAGAGAAAGACGAAAAAATATCCGGCGTCTGTCAGCGGGCCTCCAGATCATGCCCGGCTGACGGTGTGACCGTGATGGCGGCGGCCTGCACCGCCAGACCGTGCTCGGCCGCGACCCGACGCAGCACTGTGGCGACTTCAGGGGCGTTGCAGGCGATCTTCCGACCCGTGCCGGCTTCTACGAAGGTAATCGCGAGAGCTGCTTTGCGTTCCGGCGCGACGCTGTAGAGCCACTGCCGGTCGGGTGTAACATCCCGGCGCAGGATGGCACGCTCCACAAAGAGGTTGAGATTGCGCTGGATCGACCCCTGGGAGGGCGCGTGCCCATCCTCCATCATCTTTCCCAGTGTTTTCCATATTTCCACCGCCGTCGCGCGTGGTCCGGCTTCGAGGATGCCGTGCAGCAGGATGCGGCGCAGATCGGTCATCTTGATCCCGACCTCTTCGCAGCGGTCTTCCAGCCTGCTTACGGCGCTGCGGCTGGCACCCATGCCAGGACGGATCTCACTCAGGGACGGCGAGGAACGACGATATTCGGAAAAGGCGAGCATGGGTTTGATCCTGTCACGATCAGGGAAAGGGAATGGAAGTAAAAATGGGACACAAAACGGCGAAACCCTCAGTTCCCTCCGGTATGGATGTAGAACTCGACGGGCACTGTCAGGGTGATCGGATCTCCTGCGACACTGTCCGGTGGAATGGGCAGTGGCTGGGCGCGTTTGGGGAGCGCTATGGCTTCCTGATCCAGCAGCGGATGGCCGGAAGAACTGGCGAGTGTCACCGAAAGCACATGGCCCTTGCGGTCCATGGAGAAGGTCACGGTGGGCACGCCTTCCTGGTGATCGGCCATGGCGTCGGACGGGTAGCGCTTGAACTTCTCCAGTTGCGCCAGCAGCGCGCCCTGCCAGGTCACCGGGTCATGCGACGCCTTTGACGACGAGGCACCCGGTGCAGGCGCCGCTTGTGCGGGCGCTGGCGGTGCTTCCGATGACGGCGGCGCGGTTGTCGCCTCGGCGGGTGGCGTCCTGTCCGGGATCGGCTTTTTGAGCATCGGCACCGGTTTATGCTTCTTCACCAGTTTCTTTGGCTTCTCGGGCTTTGGCACCGGGATTGGCGGATTGGGTGCGGGCGAAGGTGGGGCCGTGATCTTGGGTGGTTCAACCGGGGCCGGATCGGGAATGGACTGCGTCTGCTGTGGTCCCGGCGGCAGATCCGTGGGCGGGGTCGGTGTTGAGACCGGTTCGGGGGCCATATCGATGGCAATGGCGGCGGGCGGTGGTTCCGGCACCGCCATGACCGGTGGCGGCAGGCGCATGATCCACCAGATCGCTCCGCCACCGACCGCCAGCACGGCGAGGAAGGACAGACCCCAGCGCAGGGCGTCATCCCGCCGGGCCAGTCGCAACTGGCCACGTTGCCACTCGGCAAAGGAAGGTGCTGCCGTGCTGGTGGCGGGATGCCCTTCGGCCTGCGTCATGTCGGACGCACTGCTCATGGGGTCGCGCCTGACGCCGGGGCAGCGTTGCCAGACGGCACAGGCGTCGAACCTGCCTCGCTGCCCTCTTCCTGTCCCTGAAGATTGACCAGCGCGACCTTGAGGTAGCCGGCGGACCGCAGCTTATCCATAACACCCATCAGTGTGCCGTAATCAACTGTCTTGTCGGCGCGGAGAAAGATGCGCTCGTCCTTGTTGCCCTTGGTCGCACTCTCCAGTGCGCCGGGCAGCGCATCGGCGGAGATGTCGTCTTCGCCAAGAGCCAGTCCGTGATCGGCCTTTACTGTCAGGAACACCGGATCATCGGGGCGCGGCGTCGGCTTCTCGGTCGAGGACGGCAGGTCGACTGGCACGTTCACCGTGGTCAGCGGGGCCGTGACCATGAAAATCACCAGCAGGACCAGCATCACGTCAATGAACGGCGTGACGTTGATCTCGCTCGCCTCGTGCGGGCTTTCATCGGTGTGGCGGATACGGATCATCCCGCTTACTCCCCGGCGACCGAGCGGCTGTCGCGCGATGCGCCCAACCGTACCACCTGTCCACTGGCGGTCAGGGCCTGCATGCGGCCCAGATCGCGCGAGACCAGACGCATGACCAGCGCAGTGAGGTCGGCAACCTGCGCGCGGCACGAGGCGGTCTGGCGGGCAAGATGATTGTAGATCACCACCGCCGGGATCGCGGCCACCAGACCGAGCGCGGTGGCCAGCAGGGCCTCGGCAATACCGGGTGCGACAACGGCGAGGCTGGTCGCCTTGCTGGCAGCAATGCCGGTGAAGGAGGTCATGATCCCCCACACCGTACCGAACAGACCTATGAAGGGCGAGGTTGCTCCGATGGTGGCCAACACGCCGGTTCCACGCAGGAGCCTGCGCCCCTCAGCGGCCTCAAGACGTTCGAGGTGCAGGACGATGCGTTCCTTCAGTCCCTCGCTGTCATCGGGGATGTCGGCAGAGCGTTTGCGTTCCGTCTCGGCGGCCATCACCAGCGTATGGGCGATGGAGGAATTGCCCCGTGTCCATTCCTCGCCAAGGTCCAGCGTATTGGCCTCTTCCAGCGCTTTTTCGGCCTTCTGGAGTTTCAGGCGCACACGCAGCAGTTCGACTGACTTGGCGATGAAGATGGTCCAGGTCAGCAACGAAGCTGCGGCCAGCAGGATCATTACACAGCGGACCACAGGCCCGGCGTTGAGGAACATGTCCCACGGAGAAAAAGAAATGGGGGCAAGATCGGTCATGAGAGACCTCCTTTGGAAGACGGTCTGCACCACGCCCGGATCAGGCAGATGACCGTAACGATGAGGGGAATGGACAGGGCGGCCCAGGACAGGGCCAGCCAGACGCCGTGCTGGCCCAGCAGGGCGGACAGCAGGCCGAAGGTGGTGAGCAGACCCAGTGCGATGGGCCATGGCCAGATGGCGACGGACGGACGTGATGTCGAAACAGGTTGGGATGACATGGGGGTTTCGGGAGAGACGGCGTTCATCGGACGGTCTCCGCCGTCAGGACAGAAACAGCCGTATCGTCTACGTCATCCAGTTCGTAACCCAGCGCCCGCAGCCGGGCGTCGGTGGCGATCCTGCGTTTGCCAGCCCACAGCACCAGACCGCTGGCCAGCACGCCGATCACCACCACATCGAGCAGCGCCCACAGGATTTTCAGGGGCATGCCGCCGTAATCACCGAAATGCAGGGGACGGGAAATTTCGAGGAAGCGGAGATACCACGGCATCGGATACGCCCCGGTCAGCTCGCCCGTGCGGGCATCGACCAGCACCGGCGTGAACAGTCGGGCGCGCAGCGGGGTCGCACCCCGGGTCCAGAGCACATAATGCACAGGGCTGCCGAAGGAGGCGCCGGGGAAGGACAGGCCGGTCACCTCATTGCCGGGAGCCGCCTTTGCCGCCGTATCGAATGCGGCCTGCACCGAGGACAGATGGTCTTGCGACGGCACCGGCAGATTGGCGTAGGGACGTAAAATCTGCCGCACATCGGTCACGCGCCACAGGCCGAACAGCGGGGTCTGGAGTTCGTTGACCAGCCCGGTGAAGCCCACCACGGTTGCCCAGACCAGCGTGGCCACACCCAGCAGGTTGTGTAGGTCCAGCCAGGTCAGGCGTGAGGCCCGATCCGTTCGGACCGAGCCAAACGGTAGGCGCTTCATGAAGCGGCCATACAGCACCGTGCCGGACACCAGCGAGACCACGAAGACGCCGCCCATTACGCCGAGAAACAGGCGGCCTGTCAGTCCTGCAAACAGACTTGTGTGAAGCTGGTTGCAGATGCCCATGATGATGCCCGTCCAGGTGCGCGGCTCCTTGGGCGCATCGGCGGGGCGCGACTGCTCCAGCACCTTGGCCGTGCGGGCGTCGAACTTGATCCAGTGTCCGGAATGGCGGTCGGGGTGGTTCTCGTCGTCCTTGAGCGCCTGCCAGCTTGGAGCCATGGAGACCAGAACAGCCGGTTCATCGTCGTCAGGATTGACGCTGGTGATGATCTGGCCGGGATAGAGCGCACGCGCCTTGTCCACGATGACATCCAGACTGACGTTGGGCGTGCCCGGCGGCAGAACCTCGTAAGGCGGGTCATCGTCGCCGACGAACGCGTCCCAGATCTGCTCGGAGAACAGCAGCGGCAGGCCGGTCACGCACACGATCAGCAGGAACAGCGTGCAGACCAGGCTCGTCCATTTATGGACCACGAACCAGCGACGAAGCGTGCGGGTGGTCATGGCACAAACGCGCCGACGAATACTGCCGGTCTGCTACCTTTTAAGGAATAAGAATAACACTGAATCGCAACTGAATGGCGGAAAGGCGGGCAACCGTGCTGCATATGAACTCTCCCTGCGTGCCCGGAACACGCAGTCGACGACGGCGTCCGGAATGAAAACGGGGCGAACCCCTGCTGGGAGTATGGATGCTTGGCGATGCCGTTTTTTCAGAAAAAAGAGCGATGAATGACAGACACGTGATATGCGGTTTTTGAAGGACTTGCGTCTTACCCACAGAAAACAGCCTTTCTTTCATCGTAGGTGTCCTGTTCATTGACCCTCGCTGAACTGCGGCGAAACCGGCGGCCTGCTGCTAAATCTTGCGGAAACTCGGACCCTGTGTCATCACAATTGCGAATCCTTCTTAATTTCTGAATGCTGGTATTGTGAAGGCATCGGGAACCACCTGTCTTGAAGTCCAAACATCCGTCCCTTGAGCTTTACGAGGCTCACCGCCCCGGCCTTCTGTCCTATGCGCGACAGCTGTCGGGTGACAGCGTGCTGGCGGAAGACATCGTGCAGGATGCGTGGGTGCTCTTTGCGCGGCAGTCCGCCAGCACGATTGCCTCGCCCGGAAGCTACCTGCGGACCATCGTTCGCAACCTTCTGATGACGCGTGCCCGCCGGACAAAAATCGAGCGGATGAGCGAGGCGGACTTTGACGTTGTTACGGCGACCGTTCCCGATGATGCCGCATCACCCGAAGAAACCGTAGCGGCCCGTGAAACGATAATGCGTGTGATGGATGCGCTTGATGCCATGCCCGAGCGACAGGCGGAGGCCATTCGCATGTATCATTTTGAAGGGATGAAATTGCGGGAAGTCGCCGCCGTGCTGGGCGTATCCATTCCAATGGTGCATGGTCTGATCACCGAAGGGTTGGCAGCCTGCAACCGGATACGCAAGGAAGGGCAGTAGGCCTCGGTGGATTTGAATTATTTTCTGAAAAACCGGGGATGCCGCGCATCTTATCGGTATGACCTTGCGATCCTACCTGCTGTGTTCCACCCGGGTTGTCTCTCCCGTTCCGGGACAGGGGAGGCGCAACATGGCTGAGTCCCGCAGTCCCGATGAGGCAGCCGCAGGCTGGCATATCTATCTCCGTGAAGAGCCGGACGATCCCGAACTGCGCCGCCAGTTCGAGGCATGGCTGCAGGAAAGCCCGTTGCACCGACAGGCCTGGGCGGAAATCAATGAGACGCTGGGCGTACTCGATCTGGCCCCACCGGAGCGCAAGAGGCGGGGCGGCGCCCGTAGAAGGTTCTGGGGTAGTCCGGCGAACGATCGCACAGGCAGGAGAAAGGCAAAGGTCGCCGCATTTGCCGGCTTTGCCATGGCCGCCTGTATAGCCGCCTTTGTGTTCGTGCCCGACCTGTCACTACGTCTGCGGGCGGACCATTACACGCAGGCAGGCGTGACACAGGACATCCATCTGGCCGACGGCAGTGAGGTCATTCTGGCACCGCGTTCCGCAGTCGCCATGCATATGACGGCTCATGAGCGGCGGATCGATCTGCTGCGCGGCGAGGCCTATTTCGTGGTGCATCATGATGCCAGTCGGCCGTTTACCGTAATTGCCGGACCGGTGACGGCGACGGATATCGGCACGATGTTCGATGCCCGGACAGATGGTGATGAGACGTCCGTAGCGGTGCGGGAAGGGGCCGTGCATGTGTCCGCAGAGGGAAGCATCGGCCTGGAGCGCGACCTGCATGCGGGGGATCGCGTCGATGTCAGAGGCGCCCAGGTCATATCCGATACGCAGGCACCCGAGACTATCGGGCTTTGGCGCGACGGAATGCTTGTGGCGCAGGACAATACCATCGCTGACATGGTGGCAGCGCTCCAGCCCTGGACCAGCACCCGGATCATCGTCGCGCATGACACGCTGGCAGTACGTAAGGTCAGCGGTTCCTACGACCTGCATCATCCGGAAACGTCGCTGCAACTGATCGTGCATCCCTATGGGGGAAAAGTCATGTCCGTAACGCCCTGGTTTGCACTTGTGACGGGGCGCTGAGACAGTCTGACGGGCTGGTTTCTCGTTGCTCGTAAGGCGTTCTCACAGACATCGATTCAGCCCCGCATACACGGCAGCGGACGTGACATGCTTCAGATCGCAGGAAATGGCCTCTGCGAGAGGACAGCTCTGTCTGGGAGCGTGTGCCGAGGTGTGGGGGCTGAATTCAGAAAAATGCGCAACCTCACGGAAAAGAAAAAACCCTTATTAAACAGAGTGATAAAGAGCATCACGCAAAAAAAATAAAAAAATCTGCAATTTTTTCCGAAAAAACGGCCCTCCCGTGCATCTCACTTACCATGCCCATTGGATGCAAATGAATTGCATTAAAAATTGAGATGACAGGAAGAGCCGCGCCCATGCATTCGTCAGGATTTCTGAGGAGACCGATAGCCGCATCGGTCCTGATGCTCGCCACCACCACCGCGTTGACGTCCTTTGTCCCGACCAGAGCGCGGGCAGAGACCGCGCAGGCACAGCCAAAATACAGCTTCAATATTCCTGCCGGATCGCTGTCGAGTGCGCTGGTCTCGTTTAGCGCCCAGTCCCGTATTCAGGTGACATCACAGGCGCCGACACTGGCCGGTCATACGACTACTGGGCTACGGGGACAGTTTACGTCTAGTGAAGCGTTGGCGCGTATTCTTCAGGGAAGTGGGTTGTCATACCAGACGCTGGGAGAACATGCTTTCCAGATTGTGCCCGCACCCAAGGCCGCCAATATCACGCTTGGTCCGGTGCGGGTCGGAGGTAGCTTTAACGCACATGCAGCAGCTATCGGTCCAGGTAACGGTTATGTTGCCACCTATACTGATGCAGGGACGAAGACCGATACGCCTCTATGGGAAATTCCGAGTTCTGTTTACGTAATTACCAAACAGGAAATTCAGGACCAACAAGCACAAAATATTATGGAAGTACTCCGTTATATGCCCGGAGTATATGCTGAGAAGACAGGAACTGCAAACAATGGAAATGCAGGTACATCCGGGGGCGGATTTATGCAGCGTGGTTTTCAATCCACGCAGTATGTTGATGGTATATTATCGAACTCAAGATCGGCTGGAGAAACGGCATTTGTCGAGAGAGTAGAAGCTCTAAATGGTCCAGCTTCAGTGATGTATGGTCAAACAGGGCCGGGGGGTATTATCGCAACACGTTTAAAACAACCCACTGATACACCGATTAGAAATGTATCCGTAGGTTTCGGAAATTGGGGCCGCTACGAAGCTACCTTTGATGTCAGTGACAAAATCACGAAATCAGGAAATGTAAAATATAGAATTGCTGGAATTGGCGACACTCAAGGAACACAAACGGACTATGTAAATTATAAGAGAGTTGGTATTCTTCCTTCTATAAAATGGGATATTGACAATAAAACAAGCCTTACGTTGGTAGGAAGTTACATGTATACGCCGGATTCAGGTATGTATGGTACCGGCTATCCCCTCGTAGGTACGTTGATCCGTGGGAAAGAAGGATATCTTCCACGTAGCCGTTTTCTTGGAGAGCCGACCAACCAGATACAGTCTACTAAAGAAGCCCGCTTCGAATATCAGTTTGCGCACAAATTTAATAAATACTTAGAATTTCAGCAAACGTTTATGTATGAAGATTCTAAAGCGTATTACAATACTATAACTGGCGGGACATTATCGACTAATGGTTCTACTTATTCAAGGACAGCTAACAAGGCGTGGCAACCCAGTAAAACTATTGGTCTAGATAGCAAAATAATCAGTCATATTTCAACTGGTCCTGTAAGCCATACAATAGTGGTTGGTATGGATTTCCGACAAGTAAAAGTGGAGCAGAACCTCTATTATGACCTAAGTGGTAAGTCAATAAATATTTGGTCGCCGCAATACGGATGGACTCCAAACTATAGTTGGTCGGGCCCTGACAATATTACAAATCAGGATATGTTCCAGACATTAAACCAGAAAGGCATATATTTTCAGGATCAGATGAAGTTTCATAAGCTTACTGTGACCTTAGGGGGGCGACAGGACTGGTATGGTTATGATGCAACTGTTTATGCTCAGAGCCACATTGGGGCGACAAATGTGGCACGACATGTAATCGATGTAGAAAAGGAGCCCGCTTCCGCATTTACATGGCGTGCAGGCTTTACGTATAACTTTGATTTTGGGCTGACTCCATACTTCAGTTATGCAACATCATTCATGCCTCAGGTCGGATATTTTGACGTGAACGGGAAACTGTTCAAGCCTAAACAAGGGGATCAGTTTGAAGCTGGTCTAAAATATTTAATCCCGCATTCCAATATTTTTCTGACTGCTGCTGCATACCACATCAAAGAAGCTCACTATGCCATCACCGACACAGATAACCCTGATTATCAAGTCGATGCGGGGACTGTTGTGTCTAAAGGGGTTGAATTGTCCGCGCACGCAAACCTTACCAAGGATCTTCATTTAACAGCTTCTTACAGTTTCAATGATACACGAGTATCAAGGAGTGATACAGTGGAAAAGAAGAGGGATATATACGGGACCGTTATTGGTACCGTTTCAGAGGAAGGAAAATATATTTCTGGACTTCCTCGTAACATGGTCAACATGTTTATTGAATATAACCCTCCCGCCAGAATTCTGCATGGATTTGGTGTGAATTTCGGTGTTCGATATATTGGAATGACCTACGCTGATAATGCAAACTCGTTTAAAGCGCCTGCGTATACTATATTTGATGTCGGTGCTCATTACGATTTTTCTGCATTAACTCCCACTCTCAAGGGATTGAAAGCACAGCTGGCTATATCAAATCTGGCGAACAAGAGATACGTTACATCTTGTAGTTCTAGTAGTGGTGGTGGCGCTTGCTACTACGGACAGGGCCAACGGATATACGGGAACCTTTCGTATAGCTGGTGAAATTTTGCCGACCGAAACTGCACTGATTTTCCTTATTTAGTTTCAACGTATTGCCCCTCGTCTTGATGCCAAAGTCGTGGGGCAACGCCGCTGCAAATTTCGATAGGTGACGGCTGCAAGAAACGTGGGTTGCACTTGCAACGTCCGACGGGTGACCTATGCAAAATTCGTGATATCGCACTGTGCAAGATTCGAGAGTGATGTATGCAACATGCGTGACCTACGTTGGCGTATATTGGATAATGATAGTTCCAAATTAATTTTGAAACCGCAGAGGTCTTGCGTCTTTGTCAGGATATATCCGGATAGCGTTCCCGGAGTAACCGGAGAAAACGAGCCAGAGATGGGTTGGGGTTATCGGCCCGCCAACAGGCTACAAAACGTAGTTCAACAGGCTGGCGACCGTTGAGTACCTGCCGGTAGACAATGTTGGTCAGGCCGTCTCCCGTTGCGCTTTCATAATCGATCATGACGCTGCCGTTCTCCGCCACAAAGGGTTTGAGAAACTGTGTCTCCATATCGTGTGTCACGAGATTGGGGGCGCGCACATCGACTGAGAGATAATGGCGGATGATGTCCGCGATCTCCGGGCCGGGATCCTGTGTGCTGATGAGAAACCGCTCATCGCGCAGAAGGCTCCATTCCAGAACGGGCAGTGCTGCGAGCTTATGATCGGACCGCAGTGCGGCCACACAGCGTTCCGACCAGAGCCGGAGCAGCGCATCCTGCCATTCCAGTCCGCCCGCTGTGACAATTGCAATATCGACCTGTCCAGTTTCGACCTTCTGCAACAGTGATGCACGACTACCGCCCACAAACTTCCACGGAATGGTCGGGTGTCTACGCTGGAATTCCCCCAGCGTTGCCCGGAGGTTTCCGGTCGAGACGGATGTATAATAACCAATCGTAAGGCGGCGGGCTGTCTGCCGGGCACCGGAACCGGGACTGTTCACCAGCATATCCACATCGTGGACGATCTGCCGCGCCACATGCAGGAAGTCGACGCCATGGGATGTTGGTCGTACGCCCGCTGGCGTGCGGATAAAGAGCGTACAGCCAATCATATCTTCCAGTAGGCGGATGTCCTTGGAAAGAAGGGTGGCACGTATGCCCGATGCAGCCGCTGCTTTGCGGAGGCTACGATGCTCGGCGGCCGCGAGCGCGGATCGCAGATGGCGGATTTCGATCGTCATAACAACCTAGATGCGCCTAACGCCTGAATTTTAAGCAGAAAATGAGGGCAGGCGATCCTGCAGGATTCACAACGTCGTTACGGATGTTAACGGCGTGGACCTGGTGCCGTCGTCTCAGGGGAAGGCCATCCCCATGAAAACCTATTGAAGCGCGATTGTGACGTAGAGCCCATGCGAGCGGCGATAATTTTACGCCCGGATACGCCGACCCGCGCGGCCGGGTCTGCGGTGCTGGCATTTATGCCTTTCTCTCGCCTTTTCTCGATTGATGAAAAGGAGGAAACGGCGATGTCAGGAGCGCGGATCCTATGGGGACAGCTGTGCGTCGTACTGGCGCTGGTTGTCTTGTCCTGGTGGGTGGCGACCGAGTGGGTGGCCTGGCAACTGGCATTCCAGCCCGAACTCGGTCAGCCATGGTTCACCTTGTTCCATCACTGGCCGGTCTATGCGCCGCCGCTTGTTTTCTGGTGGTGGTATGAATTCGACGCCTACGCGCCGCACATCTTCTCGCAAGGTGGCTGGATTGCTGGCTCGGGTGGTGTGCTGGCATTTCTCGTGGCTATCGCCATGTCGGTGCGTCGTGCGCGGGAGGCCAGACGGGCCGCTACCTATGGCAGCGCGCGATGGGCGAATGCCGAAGACCTGCAGAAATCCGGATTGCTCGATCCCGACGGCGTTGTGCTGGGCTGTCACCGCAAGACCTATCTTCGGCATAATGGCCCGGAGCATGTTCTGTGCTTCGCGCCCACACGCTCGGGCAAGGGCGTGGGTCTCGTCATCCCGACACTCCTGACCTGGCCGGGTTCGGCCATCGTGCATGACATCAAGGGGGAGAACTGGCAGGAGACCGCAGGCTTCCGGGGAACATTCAGCCGTGTCCTTCTGTTTGACCCCACCAATCCCCGCTCGGATGCCTACAACCCCTTGCTGGAAATCCGCCGGGGTGAGTGGGAGGTGCGGGACGCCCAGAATGTGGCTGACGTGCTGGTCGATCCCGAGGGCTCTTTGGAACGTCGCAGCCACTGGGAAAAGACAAGCCATTCCCTTCTTGTCGGGGCCATCCTGCATGTCCTGTATGCGGAGAAGGACAAGACCCTCAGCGGCGTGGCAAACCTGCTGTCCGATCCGAAGCGGCCGATCGAGACGACATTGCGCGCGATGATGCGGACGAAGCATCTGGGAGAGGCAGGGCCACACCCCGTGGTGGCCTCGGCCGCTCGGGAACTGCTCAACAAGTCCCCCAATGAACGGTCAGGTGTGCTGTCCACCGCCATGTCATTCCTTGGCCTGTACCGTGATCCGGTCGTGGCCAAGGTGACATCCCGCTGCGCGTGGCGGATCACCAATATCGTGCGTGGCGGCCGCCCCACGACGCTCTATCTCAGCGTGCCGCCATCGGATATCAGCCGGACCAAGCCGCTGATCCGCCTGGTGCTCAACCAGATCGGTCGCCGCCTGACGGAAGACCTGCAACACCAGAAGCAAAATCATCGCCTTCTGCTCATGCTGGATGAGTTTCCGGCGCTCGGGCGTCTCGACTTCTTTGAAAGCGCGCTCGCCTTCATGGCGGGGTATGGCATCAAGGCCTTTCTCATCGCCCAGAGCCTCAACCAGATCGAAAAAGCCTATGGGCAGAACAATTCAATTCTCGACAACTGCCATGTCCGTGTCTGTTTCGCGACGAATGATGAGCGGACGGCTCGACGTGTGTCTGACGCCCTTGGCACGGCTACCGAGGTCCGGGCACAGAAAAACTATGCCGGGTACCGCCTGTCGCCCTGGCTAGGGCATCTGATGGTCTCCCGGCAGGAAAGCGCCCGGCCTCTGCTGACACCCGGCGAGATCATGCAGCTTCCACCTGACGAAGAGGTTGTCATGGCGGCTGGCACGCCGCCAGTGCGCGCCCGCAAGGCGCGTTATTATGCCGATCCGCGCTTGCAGGAACGTATCCTGTCGCCGCCTCCGCCTCCGCCTCGGTCGCTGGCGGGCGCTTCGGGCGCGGATGACTGGAGCGGTAGACCCACGCCAGATCAGATGCCTCCTGAAGATGAAGACACGTTGGCTGGAACGTCTTCCGACGAACCGATGGGTGCAGGACAGAAGCAGACGCGTGAGTTTGATGCAGCCCACACGCCGAAAGCCGGACGGGGGCAGGACGAGCATGAACGCAAAGACCCGGATATCGATCCCGATCATGCCTCCATGCGAGCCAGGCGGGAATTCGAGGATCTCCAGCGAATGACGCGGTTGGCTGCCTTGGATCGGGATGATGGCATGGAGATGGAAGGCCCATGAAACGCGTGCGCAGGAAGCAGCAGATTACAGTGTATCTGGACCCGGTTCTGGCGGAGACGCTCGGCGATCTCGCTACACGTCGTCGCCAGTCCCAGTCCATGCTGGTCGAAACGGCTCTGGCCGCCTTTCTTTCCCCGGAGGACGGAAAAGGTGAGGGGGCGCTGAACCGACGACTGGAACGGCTTGATCGCCGGATCGGTCACATGGAGCGAGACCTTGGGATCAACGTCGAGACACTGGCGCTTTTTATTCGCTTCTGGCTGCTCACAACGCCACCGTTGCCCGAGCCGACTGCGGCCGCTGCCCGTGCCCAGGCGACTGCGCGTTATGAACAGTTCATCGAGACGTTGGCGCGGCATTTAAGTACCGGACACCGTTTGCATCAGGATTTGAGTGGGGAGCAGGAAGTGCTTTCGTGATCGATATCGTAGGAGATGTGCCCTAATACTGGTTTGTCTTAATCTTTATCTAAAAGCCTGCCGATCTGGAGTAATTAGGCGACCTATCCCGACAATTATGCGTTACGCCACGCCCGTCCACGTTGGGCAAGAATCTGCTGTTGAAATTGGTCAGCACATGCCTTTCCTAATACTTCCCGCAACTGATGGAAGTCCTTCTGTCAGCCAAGAAATGCGGGCAAGGTCATGTCTCACGTTTCGTCACAGCAAGGTCGCTCACGTGGTATTTCCATGCTGCGTACGGCTATGGGGACTGCCGTTGCTCATCATCTTTCGGATCCGTCCGTTATTGAAGTCATGCTCAATCCTGACGGGCGGTTATGGATCGACCGTCTGGCTGACGGCATGGTGGATACGGGTGAGACGATCGCGTCTGCCGATGCCGAGCGCATCGTAAGGCTGGTCGCACACCATGTCGGGGCGGAGGTGCATGAAGCAGCACCGCGCGTCTCGGCCGAGTTGCCAACCGGCGAACGGTTCGAGGGGTTGCTGCCGCCAGTGGTGACAGCCCCGAGTTTCGCCATTCGCAAACCGGCGGTCGCGGTCTTTACCCTCGACAATTATGTCGAGGCCGGGATCATGACTGCAGGCCAGGCGGATTATCTCCGTCGCGC
The DNA here is from genome assembly GCF_018491655.1 of Komagataeibacter oboediens. Classification (NCBI taxonomy): domain Bacteria; kingdom Pseudomonadati; phylum Pseudomonadota; class Alphaproteobacteria; order Acetobacterales; family Acetobacteraceae; genus Komagataeibacter; species Komagataeibacter oboediens. Next base: position 43,751 of record NZ_JABLUU010000020.1, read on the forward strand.
GGTCGCGGAACGGAAGAACATCCTGGTCGTAGGCGGGACCAGCACAGGCAAGACCACACTGGTCAACGCCCTGCTGGCCGAAGTCGCAAAAACCAGTGATCGCGTCGTGCTGATCGAGGATACGCGCGAACTGCAATGCATGGCGCCCAATCTCATCGCTCTGCGGACCCGCGAAGGTGTCATCACGCTGTCGGACCTTGTCCGCTCCGGCCTCCGTCTGCGTCCAGACCGTATTCCCATCGGTGAGGTGCGTGGGGCCGAAGCACTGGATCTGGTCAAGGCATGGGGCACCGGGCATCCGGGTGGCATCGGCACGCTGCATGCCGGATCGGTGCTCGCTGCCCTGTATCGGCTGGAACAACTGATCCAGGAGGCGGTGGTCACGGTGCCACGCGCCATGATCGCCGAAACCATCGACGTCATTGCCGTGCTTTCGGGACGCGGTACGGTCCGTCGCCTCTCCGAACTGGCTGAAATCGACGGTCTCGATCCCACGACCGGAGCCTATCGCCTCCGCCCGGTCAGCCTCTCTTCTTCCGAAACATCATTCTCTGCCAATGGAGAATCATCATGAGGTCGCCTTCAAGTCTGCGCGCTATCGTGTGCGCTGGAGCACGTCCTGACCGTCGTATGTCGGAGCTTCGTGTGTTCGGAACATCCATGCTGCTGTCGCTTGTTTTCGCATCATCGGCATGGGCGTCCGGCACGGGGATGCCGTGGGAAACACCGCTCAACGAGATCCTGGAATCCGTGCAGGGACCGGTGGCGAAGATCATCTCGGTGATCATCATCACCATTACCGGTCTGACCCTGGCCTTTGGCGAAACATCAGGAGGGTTCCGCCGCCTGATCCAGATTGTCTTCGGACTCAGCATCGCTTTTGCGGCGTCCAGCTTCTTCCTGTCTTTCTTTTCCTTCTCGGGCGGAGCGCTGATCTGATGGCGGTTCTCTTCGATCCTGAAGCCGAGGCCGTGCCCGGTTATTTCGTGCCCGTGCATCGCTCCCTGACCGAACCGATTTTGCTGGGTGGTGCGCCACGGGCCGTGGCCATTGCCAACGGTACGCTGGCCTCCGCTATAGCCCTCGGCCTGCGGCTTTGGCTGGTCGGGGCGGTGTTCTGGATCGTGGGGCACACCCTCGCGGTCTGGGGAGCGAAGCGCGATCCGCTGTTCATCGAGGTGGGGCGGCGGCATCTCCGCTACCCCGCCTGGCTTCGCGCATAGGGGAGGGCAGGGCCATGATGTCCCTTGGTGAATATCGTAGCCGCGCCGCCGTCCTGTCCGACTTCCTGCCCTGGGCCGCGCTGGTCGGGGAAGGCGTGGTTCTGAACAAGGATGGTTCTTTCCAGCGCACGGCGCGCATCCGAGGTCCCGATCTGGACAGCGCCACTCCGGCCGAACTGGTGGGCGTGACGGGGCGGCTGAACAGCGCCCTGCGGCGTCTGGGTTCGGGCTGGGCCGTGTTTGTGGAGGCGCAGCGCACCCCGGCGACCCTCTATCCCGAAAGCGATTTCCCTGATGCCGCCAGCCAGATGGTCGATCTGGAACGCCGGGAGGCCTTCGAGGATGAAGTCGTGCATTTCGAGAGCCGGTATTTTCTTACCTTGGTTTGGCTGCCGCCCGCGGAAACCTCGGGCCGTGCCGAGCGCCTGCTCTATGAAGGCATGGAGCGCGACGGGCATGATCCGCAGGGTCTGGTAAGGGGCTTTATCGACCGGACTGACCGTCTGCTGGCCCTGCTGGACGGTTTCATGCCCGAAGCCGCCTGGCTGAAGGACGGCAAGACGCTCACCTACCTGCATTCCACCATTTCCACTCGGCACCAGCGAGTCCGGGTGCCGGAAATCCCCATGCACCTCGACGCCCTGCTGGTAGATCAGCCCCTGGCGGGCGGTCTGGAGCCCAAACTGGGCGATGCCTTCCTCAAAACCCTGACGATCACGGGTTTTCCCAGCCGGACCTTTCCCGGCATTCTGGATGACCTGAACCGTCTGGCCATTCCCTATCGCTGGTCCACGCGGGCGATCCTGCTCGACAAGACCGATGCGACGAAGGTGCTGACGAAGATCCGTCGCCAGTGGTTTGCCAAGCGGAAATCCATCGTCGCCATCATTCGCGAGGTCATGACCAACGAGGCCTCGGTATTGGTGGACAATGACGCTTCCAACAAGGCGGCCGATGCCGATCTGGCTTTGCAGTCGCTGGGCGCCGACGATGTCGGGCAGGCCTATATCACTGCGACCGTCACGGTGTGGGATGGCTCTGCCTCGATCGCGGCCGAGAAGCTGCGTCTGGTCGAAAAGATCATTCAGGGGCGTGACTTCACCTGCATGGCGGAAAGCCTCAACGCGGTGGAGGCGTGGCTGGGATCATTACCCGGTCATGTCTACGCCAATGTGCGCCAGCCCCCGGTTTCAACCCTGAACCTTGCGCACATGATTCCGCTTTCTGCTGTCTGGGCCGGCCTTGAACGGGACGGGCATTTCAACGCACCCCCATTGTTTTACGGCAAGACAGCCGGGGCCACGCCCTTCCGGTTTTCCCTGCATGTTGGCGATGTCGGCCATACCTTGATCGCCGGACCGACAGGGGCGGGGAAATCCGTGCTGCTGGCGCTCATGGTCCTACAGTTTCGCCGCTATGCGGGCGCGCAGGTTTTCGCCTTCGATTTTGGCGGCTCGCTGCGGGCCGTGACACTGGCGATGGAAGGGGACTGGCATGATCTTGGTGGAGGCCTGACGGAACCGGAGGACGCAGATCATGGGGCAGGCGAACAGGCTAGCGGCGTCTCGCTTCAGCCGCTGGCCCGTATCGACGATCCGACCGAGCGGGCCTGGGCGGCGGAATGGCTGGGGCAGATCCTCGTCCGGGAAGGCGTTACCCTGACACCGGAGGTAAAATCTTATCTCTGGTCGGCCCTGAATTCCCTGGCATCGTCGCCCGCTCATGAACGGACCCTGTCAGGCGTGGTGGCGCTGCTTCAATCCAACGCTCTCAAGCAGGCGCTCGCTCCCTATTGCCTTGGTGGTCCTTATGGCCGGCTGCTCGACGCGGACGCTGAGCGGCTGGGTGAGGCCGACGTCGTGGTGTTTGAGACCGAAGGTCTGATCGGCTCCGGTGCGGCGTCATCGGTTCTCTCGTATCTGTTCCATCGCATCGAAGGCCGTCTAGATGGGCGTCCGACGCTGCTGGTCATCGACGAGGGCTGGCTCGTTCTGGATGACGGCGATTTCGCAGGGCAACTCCGGGAGTGGCTGAAAACCCTGCGTAAGAAGAACGCCTCGGTGGTGTTTGCCACCCAGAGCCTGTCCGATATCGCCAATTCCTCCATTGCTCCGGCGGTGGTGGAGAGCTGTCCCACGCGGATCTTCCTGCCCAACGAGCGGGCGATAGAACCGCAGATCGCGGCCATCTACCGCGATTTCGGGCTGAACGAACGCCAGATCGCCATCATCGCGCGCGCCGCATCGAAGCGGGAATATTACTGCCAGACCCGGCGGGGAAACCGTCTGTTCGAACTGGGGCTCGGGCCGGTCGCACTCGCCCTGTGCACGGCATCCGGGAAGGATGACCACCGTCTGATCGATCAGGTGCTGGCGGAACATGGGCGGGACGGTTTTCTCCCAGCCTGGTTCGAAGCGCGGGGTGTCATGTGGGCGGCGGACCTCCTGCGGGAAGGAGCCGTACCATGACGGAAAAACCTTTCCGTATCCGGGCAACGCATTTCCGTCCTGGATATGCGGCGGCTATGGGCGCCGCTCTGGTTTTTCTCATGCCGGTCATGCCTGCCTATGCGCAGTGGGCAGTGTATGACGGAGTCAACCATGTCCAGAATGTTCTCATCGCGGCACGGACCCTCCAGCAGATCGATAATCAGATCACCTCTCTGGCCAACCAGGCCCAGATGCTGGTCAATCAGGGACGTAATCTGGCGAGCCTGCCGCTATCGACTCTCTCGACGCTGCAATCGACGATTTCCCAGACCACGGCACTGCTCGCGCAGGCGCAGAACATTGCCTACAGCGTCCAGTCCGTCGAGCAGCAGTACCAGCAGTCCTACACTTCCGTCTCGTCGGGCATGTCCGACAGCGCCCTGTTCAGCCAGGCGCAGACACGGTGGCAGAATTCCGTGGGGGGGTTTGAGGACGCGCTGAAACTGCAGGCCCGCGTCGTGGGGAACATTCCTTCCGACAGCAGCGCCATGACCCAGCTTGTCTCGGCCAGCCAGACTTCCACGGGTGCCCTGCAGGCCGCGCAGGCTGGCAACCAGCTTATGGCCCTGCAGTCCCGGCAGCTTTCGGACATTCAGGCCGAGCTTGCCGCCAACGGCAGGGCTACGGCGCTGGAGCGGGCGCGGAATGCGGCAACGGAAGCGCAGAGCGAGGCGCAGTACCAGCATTTCGCGCAGCATGACGCCTACACTCCCGGCATGGTGTCCATGTTCGGCAGCAGCGGGAACTGACCGCCATGGCGATGGGCAATGTGGGCGTTATCGACACCTTCCTGAATACCTTCACCACCACCATCGATACGGGTTTCGGTCTGGTGAAGGGAAATGTGATCTCGCTGGCAGGTACGCTGTCGGTGCTGGACATTGCTCTTGCCGGCCTGTTCTGGGCCTGGGCGGCGGACGAGGATGTCATTCAGCGTCTGGTGAAAAAGACCCTCTATATCGGGTTCTTTTCCTTCCTGATCAGCAATTTTTCCAGCCTGTCGAAGACCGTCTTTGACAGTTTCGCCGCCCTTGGCCTGAAAGCCGGTGGGGGTACGCTGTCGCTGGACCAGTTCCTGCGGCCCGGTCGGCTGGCCCAGACCGGGTTCGATGCGGCGCAGCCGCTGCTGGACTCAGTCCATAAGCTTCTTGGTCCTGTCGCGTTCTTTACCAATTTCGCGCAGATCTTCGTGCTCTGCCTGTCCTGGCTGATCGTGCTCGCCGCGTTCTTCATTCTGGCCGTGCAGCTCTTTGTCGCCCTGATCGAATTCAAGCTGACCACGCTGGCAGGGTTTGTGCTGATCCCGTTTGCCCTGTTCAACCGCACGGCTTTCCTTGCCGAGAAGGTCATGGGCAATGTTGTCTCTTCGGGCGTGAAGATCATGGTGCTGGCCGTGATCAGCGCCATTGCCGCCACGCTGTTCAGCCAGTTCACCACCTCCTATGGCGATGTGCAGCCCACGGTCGGGCAGGCCCTGTCCGTGGTGATCGCCTCACTGGCCATTGTGGGCCTTGCGATTTTCGGGGGCAGTCTGGCCAACGGGCTGATCGCTGGTGCCCCCCAGCTTGGCGCAGGTGCCGCTGTCGGCACGGGCATGGCCGTCGCTGGTATGGGAGCTGCTGCCGTGGCGGGCGTCGGCGCGGCTGTTTCTGGTGGTGGGGCAGCTCTGGCCGCCACGGCGGCAGCCGCGCGGGGAGGGGCGGCCGTAGCAGGCGCTGCATCAACAGCCTACACGCTAGGGTCCGCGACAGCGGCTGGCGGGAGCGCTGGTGCCCGGATGGCTGCTGGTGTGGGCGGCATTGGCCGGGCGGCCGGGTCTGCGGCTGCAGGCGCTGTGAAAAATAAGGCCGCCAGTGCCGTCAGCACCATGAAAGATAGTTTCTCATCGGGCGGCAAGGCGGCCTTTACCGCGACCGGTGGCCGGACAACCGGTTCAAGTGGTGGCGCCGCTGAGACGGGGGCATCGGCAGGCGGAACGGGGTCATCCTCGTCAGCATCATCCGCCAGCGAGCCTCCGCGCTGGGCAAGCCGCATGAAGCGCCGGCAGGCGGCGGCCCATGCCGCCGAGGCCGCCCATGTCATCCGCTCCGCCGATGGCGGGGGCGGATCTTCCTCCATTGATCTGTCGGAAAAGGAATGAGGACGATGTTCCGTCGCTCCACGGTGCGCTACGGCACGACGCCGGAGCCGGTTACCCCCTATCAGAAAGCCGCCCAGATCTGGGATGAACGCATCGGTTCCGCCCGCGTGCAGGCCCGCAACTGGCGGCTGATGGCGTTTGGTTCGCTGTTCCTGTCCGCAGGCCTCGGGGCCGGGCTGGTCTGGCAGTCCGCACGCGGCACCATCACGCCGTGGGTCGTGCAGGTGGACCATCTGGGCGAGGCGCAGGTCGTGGCGCCTGCGACAGCCGCCTATGTGCCGACCGACCCGCAGATTGCCTGGTATCTGGCTCGGTTCATCGAGGATGTCCGCGGTCTGTCCTCCGATCCCGTGGTGGTGCGGCAGGACTGGCTGCGCGCCTACGCTTTCACCACCACGTCCGGTGCCCAGGCGCTCAACGATTATGCCCGTCAGAACGATCCCTTTGCCCGCATCGGGCATGAGCAGGTCGAACTGGACGTGTCGTCCGTCATCCGGGCGTCGCCCGCGAGTTTCCGGATTGCCTGGGTCGAGCGGCATTACCGCGACGGGGCCTTTGTCGGCACCGAGCGCTGGACCGCGATTGTCTCGGTCAGGCTCAGCCCGCCGCGTGATGCCGATCACCTGCGGAAAAATCCCCTTGGTGTTTTTGTCTCCGCCATCAACTGGTCGAAGGAGCTGGGCCAATGATCCGTCGCGCTCTTCGTGTCCTGCCGCTGCTGATCCTGCCCCTGGCCGGATGCGCGCAGCATTACCATCCGCCGGTCATCCGCTACGATGATGCCGTGCAGGCCACGAGTCTGCCGGACCCGCCGAAACCGGTGCGGGTGGTGGAAGTCCCGAAACCGCTTCCCTTGCCGGGACAGCTTAAGCCGTTGCCTTCACGACGTGCGGTCCATCCGGCCCCCGAAGTCGCCGATCCCACAGCGCGTGTGACGCAGGCCAATCTGGCCGCGCGCATCCAGCCCAAGCGGGCTGGATTCATCAATGCGGTGCAGGTCTATCCCTATTCTCCGGGTGCCCTCTATCAGGTTTACACCTCACCCGGCGAAATCACAGACATCATGCTTCAGCAGGGTGAAAAGCTGGTCGGCACTGGGCCGGTTGCTGCCGGTGATACGGTGCGCTGGATCATTGGCGATACCGAAAGCGGGGCAGGGGCGACAAAACGCATCCATATCCTGGTCAAGCCGACGCGGCCGGATCTGACTACCAATCTGATCGTCAACACGGATCGGCGGACCTATCTGGCGGAACTGCGCTCCACGCCCGCGATTTACATGGCATCAGTGTCGTGGGACTATCCCGAGGATGACCTGATTGCTCTGCATCGGCAGGAGAGCGCCGCCGATGATGCTACCCCTGTGGATGCAGGGTTGGATCTGAATGCCCTGAATTTCCGCTACGCCATCCAGCCGGTGAAAGGCGGCACACCGCCCTGGCTGCCCAGCCGGGCCTTCGATGACGGCCATAAGGTCTATATCGCCTTTCCGTCTGGCATAGGGCAGGGGGAACTGCCCCCGCTGTTCGTGCTGGGAGCTGATGGCGGCCCGGAACTGGTCAACTACCGGGTGCGGCAGAACTGGATGATCGTGGACCGGCTGTTTGCGGCGGCGGAATTGCGCTTGGGCGACAAACATTCCGAGCAGCGGGTGCGCATCTTACGCACCGATGGACGGCGGACATGACGGACGGGCAGGAGGAACGCCGGGACGAAAGAGGGGAGGGCGGCACAGAAAATGCATCCCCAGCGGTCCCGCCATCGCCGCCCGATCTGCGTCTACGGGCGGAACGACCGCGTGTCGTGCGTCTGTCGCGCTATGTTGTCTGGGGTCTGGCGGGCACGGGCATGATCGGGATTGGTCTGGCGCTGGGCTACGCGCTGCAGAATTCCGCCCGGCAGGGACCAGCGTTCGCCGTGCAGGATTCTGATGTGCGACCTTCGGCCGATGGGCTGGATGCCCTGCCAAAAGATTATACGGGCGTGCCCAGGCTGGGGCAGCCTTTGCCCGGTGATCTGGGCAAACCGATCCTGAAGGCACAGCAGGAAGGCAGGGCCGGACCGGTTTCGGGCATGGGTGACCGGCGCGCTGAACAGGAAGTCGAAGCAGCCATCACCAGCAAGCTGTTCGTGCAGACGCAGGATGCCGGGCGGCAGGACAGCGCATCTGCCCCTACGTTGCCCTCAACCGGGAATAACGCTCCGACTGCCCTTGCGAGCACAAACGACCGGCAGGCCGCCAACCGCGCCTTTCTGGCGGGACAGCCCGATCGTGTGACGGTCAGCCCGGATCGTCTGGCGCTGCCTGTTTCCCCATACGTCATTCAGGCGGGAACAGTGATCGCGGGCGCGCTCAACTCGAAAGTCAGTTCGGATCTGCCGGGGCAATTGATCGGGCATGTGACGCAGAACGTCTATGACAGTCCGACTGGGTGCTACCTGCTTGTGCCCCAGGGCAGCACGCTGTTTGGCACCTATAACAGCAGCGTCTCTTTCGGACAGCAGCGCACGCAGGTGATCTGGACCCGTCTCATCCGTCCCGATGGTGAGAGTATCGTGCTCGACAGGATCCCGGGTGCGGATGCGATCGGTCAGACCGGGCTCAAGGATATAGTGGACCAGCACTGGGGCCAGCTTTTCAGGGCAGCATTGGTGACAACCATGCTGAGCGTTGGGTCTGAAGCCGGGACATCATGGGGTGAGAACAACCTGCTTCAGGCGATCCGCAGCGGGGCGAGCAACGGGTTTTCCATGGTGGGAAACCGCCTGATCGACCGCAGTATGGATATCCAGCCCACGCTGACCGACCGGCCGGGTCTGCCGTTCACGCTGATCGTCAATCGCGATCTGGTTTTGAAACCCTGGCATCCGCATGAAGGAGCAGCACCATGACAAAACTCCGTATCAGCACCATTCCTGACAGCCGGCCGGTCAAACTGACGATCGAACTGCCAGCCGAGATACATCGTGACCTACTGCTGTATGCTGAACTGGTCTCGGAAAAAGCAGGTGAGGCGGCAGATGCCATCCCCGATACGGCCCGGCTGGTGCCGCTCATGGTCGGGCGTTTCATGGAAACCGATCGGGTCTTCCAGAAACAGCGGCGGGGCAGAAAGCCAGCATCTGCAGCAGGAACGACAGGCGTCTCCAACGAAGGGTAAAGCAGGTTTGGTGCGCACAAGCAGCGTCAGTCTGTTTCCATAAACCGCTCCCAGCGCCGTAGTCGAGGCAGCACGCGGACGATCAGAACCCCGTCGTCGTCAATGAGATAGAGGATATGGTGAGCCCGATGACGATGCAGTCTTATCGTTGGGTCGAACTCGCGACGTTCCGGCGCAAGCTGCGGATGTGAGGCAATAAGGTCGAACGCGTCCGCCAGTCCTGTATGGTAGGTTTCGGCCCGCCGTGGCCCGAAATCCCTCACGCCCTGCGTATAGATGTTGACGATGTCGTCTTCGGCGAGCCGTGTTTTTCTACAGGTCGGCATCCGTCGTCCCGGCAGCCGCGCGAGCATCCTGCAGCAATTGCTTCATGCTCCTGGTCCCGATGCCACTACGCAGACCGGCCGTGATGTGGGCCTGAACCTCATCATGCGCGGCACGGGCTTCCTGATCACGCCGGATTAGGTCGCGGACATAGTCGCTCGCATTGCTGTAGCGTCCCGTCCTGGCCTGAGCCTCTACCCATTCCTTCATGGGGTCGGGCAGGGATACGTTCATTGTTGCCATCGGTGCCTCCAAACTTGGATTTGGCAATTCCTGCCAATCTTTGTCAATGAAATTTGGCCTGCGTGGCATTTTGGTTCTGGCTAAAGTGTTGCGTCCAAGTGACGTATTCATGCAATCATCAATGTCTACGTTTTCATGTGAATTAGGAAAGTTCGTAATATAAAACAATTGCGTAGAATATTTATCGTATAAATTCGAAAATCTAATAAATTTATCTAGATGTATATCGATTGCTTTGGGTGAGCAATGACATATCAGATACAGTTTACTCTTTGTGAACCACGCTATACGGCAAACGGTGCGGTGAGGATGTAATTTTGTTTTCGTTCAGGTCGTATATGCGCTAAGCAGAATTATGAAAACGAGGGATGATACCGAGGCATTGAATAGCCTCACGGTGCGTGCTGTCGGAGACATGCTTGGTCTCAAGTTGCCGACCTCAGGAACAACACGCTGTCCACTTCCGGACCATGAGGACAGGACGGCGTCATTTGATATACGGCGCGGCGGCCTTCGCTGGATTTGTTATGGCTGCAACCAGCGAGGCGGTGCGATTGATCTCGTCAAATCCTGCAAAGGAATGACATTTCTCGAAGCTAAGCGTTGGCTCGCGGCGCAGAGCGGTTTGGGATTTTCTCTAACGGAACGTCGGCGACATCGGGCAATTGCAAAACATTGCAGTCGAGCGGTTGTACCTGTTGCTGCGCCAAAGGAAGAAGAGGAAACGCCGCCGGATCATACAGTTTATGCGGCTTTGCTCAAGCATGCTCATCTCCTGCCAGCAGGGGCTGAATATCTACACGGCCGTGGCTTCCAAGATTCTACCATTGCAGACTTTAGAATTAGCCAGATGCCTAGCATCACTGTCATTCGGTCTCTTATTGCAGAATTTGGATTCGCCCGAGTAGAGGCCGCTGGGCTGCTAACCAAAAGTTCAACGCCGGACAGGTATTGGGCAATCTTGCCTGAGGGTGCACTGCTACTTCCCTATATGGAAGCAGGACGGATCGCCTACTTTCAGGCGCGGATTCTAGAAAACGGTGCCAAAAAAGATCGCTGGCGCAACCTCAACCATCGGCACCGGCGGCTCTATAATGTCGACGTGCTTTTTAACCCGCAAATCAGACACGTTGCGATTTGCGAGGGTGCGATGGACGTGATTGCTGCCGCGCAGCTGGGACGTCAGGCCATTGGCCTGATCGGCGTCAGTATGAGGCTGTCGCCAAAAGAGATGATTGCTCTGCGTGGCAAGCAGGTCGATTTGCTTCTGGACTGGGACGATGCTGGCGATCGACGCGCCGCCGACCTTCGTAAGGAACTTGCGCGTTTTGGCGTGGCAGCGACGCGCAAATCGGCGCCATCAAGTGGAGCGAAGGACGTCAATGATTATCTCCGGGAGGGGAACAGTCGGTTATGAATGCGTATGAGCGATTACTGCTCCCCGAAAATCTAAACTATGCTTGGGTTAAAGCGAAAAATCTTTATCGTATGGCCGATGGATATATCGACACCGGTGAAATCGCGGCATTCGAACTTGATCTTGAGCGACGATTGGAGGACATCCGGCGACAGTTCGAAAAAGGTAGCTATCGACTGAAGCCGCTCCGGCCGCTTCCTCGCCCCAAGAAAATTTGTGGTGAGCAGGCCATTAATCGCCAATATTACCATGTCGCGATTGAAGACCAGGTAGCATGGATCGCGTTGGTGAATGCTCTAGGTCCCAATCTCGATCAAATGATGGAACCTTGGAGCTACGGAAACCGCCTCTACCGACCTGCTTGGTATGAGAAAGACGAGGAGAGTAATTCGCATCTTGAGATTGGTCCCTATCGTCATGCCAGCGGACATCTCTATCGCAAATTCCAGCATAGTTGGCCTCTCTTTCGCCGCCACATCTCGTTGACTGCACGTATGATGGCGTTCCACCGAAAATTGCACCGTGACGAAATGGACGAGCCAGACCAACTTGCGGAGATAACTGCTGAGCGCACCGAACTAATCTATTTTAAGCCTGAATTTTGGGTACAACAGAAAAAATCGTCTAAAACCGATCTTTATTATGCTTCGATTGATCTCAAGCAGTTTTTTCCTGATTTAAAAGTTGAGGGAGTGCTCAGGGGCCTTACTATGGCAGGAGGAATGGCGGAACCACAGATTGCCAATATTGTAACTAAGATGTTGGATTTTCAGATTGACACGTCGGGAATGCCCGATGCCGCATTTGAAAATGTCGAGCCACCTTTTCTGAAGACCAGCGTCAAAGGTATTCCGACTGGCCTTTTTGTCGCCGGCTTTCTGGCCAACGCTGCAATGTTTCCCATTGATCGTCTTGTAGCGACACAACTTGCTCAACAGCGTAATGTCGCCCATTTTCGATTCGTCGACGATCATACGATTATTGCTTATGACTTTGATGTGCTGTGTAACTGGATTCTTTGGTATGAGCGACTGCTTAAGACGCAGGACATAGGCCCCAAAATTAACGAGGAGAAATACGATCCTGAGAATTTGGGCTCTTGGCTGAGCCACCTGAAATCGGGGGCGTCTATTGCTGATTCTCAGGATAAAAAGGGGGGCGATCTTCGAGCGTCCGCGATGCATGAAGCAAAGCTCGACGGGAAAAACCCGACCAAGTTGATGACCAAGACACTTGCTCAAGTCTCAGCGATTGCGGCTACCGACATCCACATTTTGGATGACGGAGATCTAGGCGAACGGCTGAAAATGCTTGAATGGCTATTACTTGCCGACATTCCGGAGAGGGAAATTCGTCCCGATACAAGGGCCGCATTTGCTGCCGGACAGATAGCTTCTCTTGTTCCAGTGCTAATCCAGGAAGCAAATGGGCTTGTCGACACGGCTCGCGATGTCGCTGCTTATGAATTGCAGCGCCCAAAAACTGGACAAGCGACTGCTGATGAGCAGAAGTGCTATGAGGAAAAACTAGAAGAGCTTAAGAGTAAACTTCGCGCTTGTGAAAATAATCAGGAACACAGCGAGCATGCTATTATGGATCGTTGTTTTAGGCTCCTGCTCCAGTCCCTACGTGAGCATCCGGGTAAGCCTCGTCTCTTTTATCGTATCCATCAATATTGTCGTGTGACAGGTCATCAAGGCCTAGCCTCCGTTTCGGAGTGGCTGGAGGATATGCGCGTCGCCAACCATCACAGTTGGGCAGACTATTATATTGCTCTTTCTTTTCAACTCATGGCTGCTGGCCTTCTAACTACTGCACGCCGCCTCCTCGCAAATATTTCCCTTCGTTCAGATGTGAAAGCATCCGTCAATTACCTCAAAGATGTTGCTGGGCTCAATATTGGTGTGTATTGCGTACCGCAAAACCGGGAAACTTGGTATCATGCGATGGGCCGCCGCGAGTTCGGCGTGGCGTTGATTCAGGTAGCTCAAATGCTTTTGGGTCATTCCCAACATGTTGAGCTTGCGCAACGCTTGGCAGCACTTTCGAAGGCCTATGTAAATGTGCAGCCGGGTAACTCTGCCGATATGTGGCTCGCGGAGACTGGTTATACGCCGGGCGTATGGGCGCATCTTGCTGAGGAGATACTATCAGCTAATTCGCAGCCTTCACCAGCGTGGTCGGCTCTAGTTCCTTCTTTCTCATTTGACCAATGGAGTGATCTACAGGGAGCACGCCGATACCCTGAATATATTCCTTCAGCCGCATGGACGCAGTTACTCAACATGTCCGCCCCACTTCCAAAAAATGACTCCGCGTGGCTCTACGAGGTGATTAACGGCGATCCACAGAGATGTGCCGAAGCAAAGATAGCAAGAAAAGTGGCGTTCACCCAAGCGGCACGAGCCCAGACCTCGCCCCCCACTTCCTCAATGACCGTTAGCGAATGGACGGCCAGTATCCGTAGCTGCAGTCCGTTTGATCCGCGTCGTGGAGAATGGACAGCGCTAGAGATCACGGCGCAATTGCTTGAGGATGCGACATCTACAGGGGGCGATGAGGCGATTCTCGATCGGCTGCACCCCAACAATGTGTTGCTGCCTCGGGCGTGGGTTGACTGCTCGGCTTGCGATCACGACCGAACCGAACTCAGTTGGGAAGAATGGCGACGGAATGTGCGTAATGATGGCAAAGCCGTACGGTTGCGTGATACTCGTACATCTCTTTCAGATTATCGTTATGCTCTCAGCAGCAAGATAGGAGTGCCTATAGCTGCTTCCGAGAAGCGACTGGCTGCAGTCGGTCGTCTCCTCTTCGGGCTTCTTCGTAACGATCACGCCGCGCCTCGTATCTGGAACCTCAGAGGTAATGAACTGGTCGTTCCACTGCCACGAGGACGGTGGTTCGAATTTCTTGCTATTTCCTCTTGGACGACACAAATCCTGGAAGCCTGTCTAGGCGCAAGATCTGCGGAAAGTCGTGCGATCACTCGCACGCCGAGCCTGTTCGGTTGGCACGACGGCGATAAGCCGAATGATGCCGATTTCGATGGTCCAACTATATTTAGTTCGACGGATCTACTGGAACAAATTAGGCAGGCGCAACAAATTCTTGAAGACAATCAGCTTGCTGTGGCCCGTAACCAGCCTCGTCAGGTCATTCCTTTCCGTCTTACCGATTTTGCTGCTGGTGTGGAGAACGTTGATATAGTCAGCGAAGGAGATCCAAATGCTCAATGAGCGGCTTCATATCGGCGTAATTCAGACCTCACTCAATGCTAATACTGCTTGGGTCGATGACAAGAGTGGCAATTGGAAAAATTGTGTTCACATGTCAGAAATTGAGGAACGAAGGGCAAAGAAAGAAATCCGACACTTCTTCGCCTCGCTGCGTGGGCTCGATCATCGGCCGGATATCATTTTGCTTCCTGAACTGTCAGTACCGCTTGGTTTCGAGCCTCAACTAAAACGCGCTGCTGAAAAACTTGAGGCTATTGTCATCGCCGGACTGGATTACAGGATAGAAACCGGCGAGTTGCAGCCCACTGTGTCGAATGAAGCGGTGGTCATTGTTCCGCGAAGGTTGCGCGGTCGTCAGATTGCCCGGCGGACCGAAGTAAGACGGGTTGGCAAGACCTATCCCGCTCCGTCCGAAGAAAAAAAGCTTAAGAGTATTACGGGCACGGGCGTCGCCTTTCTCGCTCATCCGACCGTTTGGATATTCGAGAGCTCCGATCTCGGAAAGTTTGCAGTTGCAATCTGCTATGATTTCATGGATCTCGACCGGATAGTCATGTATCGTAACAAGATACAGACATTGTTTATTCTGGCCTATAACCGCGACACCACGTCGTTTGATCATCTGGCGGAAGCCCTTTCGCGGATGTTGTTCTGCAATGTGGTCGTTTGCAATTGTGGTCAATTCGGTGGCTCGCTTGCAGTGAGTCCGTTCCGCGAACCGTTCCGCCGTTCGATATACCGTCACGTTGGGCAACGACTTCCTCATGCACAACTCGTAGCGCTACCACTCGCAGCACTTGCCGCACATCAGGCAGGTTCGACCAACAAAGATTTCAAGAGTCTACCACCTGGCTTCGGAGTCTTTTCTCCTTCACTGACGACAAAGACCGAGGCGATATGAACGCTTGTCGGCTTTTGCCCTGCTATCGTAACGCCATCAATTTCGGAAAGGCCGTTTTCGTCAGATGAGAAATTTCATTTTCTACGATCTCGAAACGACTGGAACCAATATTGTTTTTGACCAGATAATGCAGTTTGGTGCGGTCTTGACTGACCGAAATCTGGTCGAACTCGATCGTTTCGAAATTCGTTGCCGACTTCTTCCGTGGATTGTTCCGGCGCCAGGTGCGCTTCTCGTGACAGATACCGACGTTCGTCTCCTCGATGACCCGACTTTACCCGACTTTTATTCAATGATGCGTGCGATCGCTCAGCAGCTCAATGCATGGGGAAGGGCAACTTTTGTAGGCTACAACTCGATACCTTTTGATGAACCTTTCTTGCAGCGCGCTTTCTGGCAGGCGTTGCTTCCGCCTTATGTGACTGTGACTGGTGGTAATTCCCGTCTCGATCTCTTGGTAATTCTCCGTGCTGCCTCTACTTTTCGCTCTAGCGTTCTAATAGTACCGCATCGAGATGATGGGATGCCAACCTATCGTTTGGATGTGCTGGCTCCCTTTAACGGGTTCAACGCACATCATGCCCATGATGCGATGGGTGATGTCGAAGCAACACTCTTCTTAGCTCGGAAGTTAAAAACTGGTTTTTCAGAACTATGGGAAAAGCTAAGTGGCCGTGCCTCTAAATCTGTAATTTCATCGTTATTGGATGCTGGCGAACCGCTATTTCTCTTCCATCATGGTGCTAAGCCCTCGTTGTCTTGTTACTATCGAGTGGACGACGGTCGGCTGCGTTCGCATGCAACATTAGCCAGACTTTCATTCGACTGGAAAGGTGCAAGCATACTGTCAGTAGACAATTCAGGAGCTATGCGTCAAATGCTTCGCCGTGTCGCACTTAACAAGGCTCCAGTTGTTTTAACGCTTGAGGAAGCCGAAAATTTTGCGAGTGTCATACCCACAGACTTAGAACTCGCACAGGCCTCTTTCCTTGCAAGCGACCGTTCTTATTGCGCTGATTTGGCGGAACTCCTAGGGCCGTTATCAGCTTCTCCAACGGCGAATGGTGCTCAAGTCGAGGAAACCATCTTTGACGGGTTTGCCAGTAACTGTGACGCTAAACTTATGGCCGAATTTCACAGGGCCGCACCGCCGGAGCAACTCGAGATCGCAAAAGCTTTTGAGGACGTTCGCTTCCGCCGTCTCGCGATGCGTATCCTCTATGTGCAAGCGCCGCAGATATTGACACTGCGTGAGACCCGGCCGATCGATGCTGGGATTGCAAGACGTCTTGAAGGAGAACCTGGTGGCCAGCCTTGGCGATCACTAGGTGATGCGAGAAAGGAGCTTACATCCTGCTCCTTTAAGATGTCTTCGGAATCTAAGCAGAGCATTTCGAACTGGCTGGCTGAACGCGCCGTTTAGAGAAATAGAGCATCTTGGCTGTTTGGTCTAATGCCAATTTTTACATTCAATGGAGAAAGCTTTTTTTGGTATCGTCGAGTAAGACGGTTATACGGCTTGCGTTCGAGAATGACAGAGTTATTTGCCGCACATTGCGCGTATATAATCTTGCGGTTTGCGGTGATTAAGCGCCATATTCTCCGCAAGGAGTGCAGGGAATATGGCGCGATACGTTTATCAGCATGAAGACTGGCCCGGCTTCCAGTGGGACAAGGATACGATTGCCCATGAACTGGCCGCAGTGCGTCATCGGCAGGGACGCCTCCTCGGACGTATGGAAAGTCTTGGCTTCGATTTCAGGTCGGAGGCCGTGCTCCAGACCCTTACGGAAGATGTCATCAAGTCGAGCGAGATCGAGGGCGAAAACCTCGATCGTGAGCAGGTAAGGTCTTCCATTGCCCGGCGACTGGGCATGGATATTGGCGCGCTGGCACCGGTGGATCGGGATGTCGAAGGCGTTGTGGAGATGATGCTGGATGCGACCAGGCATTATGCTGATCCGCTGACCGAGGAAAGGCTGTTCGCCTGGCATGCGGCTTTGTTTCCCACTGGCCGAAACGGCATGTCACGCATTCTGGTCGGAGAGTGGCGCGATGACAGAACCGGCCCGATGCAGGTCGTGTCAGGCCCTGTCGGACGAGAGAAGGTTCATTATGAGGCGCCGATAGCCAGCAGGGTGCCCGCAGAGATGCAGGTCTTCCTCAACTGGTGCAATGCTGGGCAAGCGCTGGATCCTGTGCTGAAGGCAGCCATCGCACATTTGTGGTTTGTTACCATTCATCCGTTTGAGGATGGAAACGGGCGCATGGCACGGGCCATCGGCGACCTCATGCTGGCGCGCTCGGAACACACAGATCAGCGTTTCTATAGCCTGTCAGCCCAGATCCGTCAGGAGCGGAAGGATTATTATGCAATCCTTGAGGCCACCCAGAAAGGGGATATGGACATCACGGTCTGGCTGCACTGGTTTCTGGGGGCTCTGGATCGCGCCTTTGATCGCGCTGAGCTGGTCCTGGGAAAAGTCATCCAGAAAGCCCGTTTCTGGGACAATCTGGCCGGGCAATCGATCAATGACCGGCAACGTCTTATGCTCAACCGTCTGCTCGATGGGTTTGAAGGCAAGCTGACCTCATCCAAATGGGCGAAGCTGGCGAAAACGTCACCGGATACAGCCCTGCGTGATATCAATGATCTCGTATCGCGCGATATTCTGGCCAGGGAGGCTGCAGGAGGAAGGAGCACCAGCTATGTGCTGGTTGTTCCCGAGACGTAAAACGCGGATCGATGCTGACGGACAGGCCGTTGATTGGGTACCATCGGTATTCAGGCCTGTATCCTTGCATCGGTGAGCGCGGATGAAATGCGCTGGGCGACCTGATCCGTCGAGCGTTTGACATTTTCCCGCTTCAGGTGGGCGTAGCGGGAGGTGGTCTTGATGTCGCTATGGCCCAGCATCCGGCCGATCATTGTCAGGTCCGCTCCCATCTCCAGGGCATCCGATGCAAAGGAATGACGGAGATCGTGGAGCCTGACGCCATCCAGCCCTGCCGCCTTGCGGATACGACGCCATGGCTTTTGCAGGTCAGTGAGATATTCGCCAGCCTTGCGTCCGGTGATGACAAAGGGATTGTCGGGCAGGCGAGGGGTGGCCTTCAGGACATCAACCGCTGCCGTGCCTAACTGGACTGTTTTTGCTCCGGTTTTGCTGTCTGGAAGGCGCAGTTCTGCTTCACCTAGCCAGACATGCGCCCATTGAAGTGTCTGGATTTCCCGTAACCGGCAACCCGTGAGGGCAAGCAGGCGAATGGCCCGTGCGGCTTCGGGCATATCTTCGGCGGCCTCGTCGAGGCTGTTGCCCAGGCGCGCATACTCTTCTCTGGTGAGGAAACGTTCTCGTCTTTCCTCCCGGTAGCGTTTGACACCCCGGCATGGATTCACACCGTCCTGGCGGATACCCCATAGATCGGCAAGGCTGAACATCTTTGACAGAATGCCCAGCGTCCGGTTGGCCTGATAGGGGATATGGCGGAAGCTGCCGTGGAATTCGACGACTTCAGCCCGTGAGAGGTCGGCCATCCGCCAGCTTCCGAATTTCGGGACAATGAACAGTTCCACCGAGCGCCTGTATTCTCCCCGTGTTCTGGGTTTCAGGTGGACATCGACATATTCGTCGAGAAAGCGCCTGGAGAAACTCGCGACAGTCATGGCCTTGCGGTCATCGGACCGTTTGTCCGCCGGATTTTCCCCAGTATGAACCCGTGCGAGGATCCTGATGGCTTCATCACGGGCGAGATCCGCCGTCCATGGGCTGCCATGCTGGCCAATCGTGTAACGCCGCAGCCTCCCGCCAGAGCGGTAGTGAATGACGTAGACCTTGCGGCCCGATGGCCAGACCCGGACCGCAAAGGCCGGGATGCTGTCATCCCACAGGAAATAATCTTTTGCTTCGGGCGTCGCCGCCGTGACGGTTTTCTTGTTGAGCCGGGCCATTCTCGCCTCCACCGCAGGAAACACATAGGAAACAGATGAGAGCGCAACCGAGCGTAGTCGGTGAACGAATGACGTATCCCGACGGGGCTATTTTTCAAGGAAAAACAAAGGGTTTTCGTGGTCCGGCGCTATTCTGTCGGTACGGGCGCTGGCCAGCGTAGGCTAAAAAATCTTTCTCATAACCTGAAGGCCGCAGGTTCAAATCCTGCCCCCGCAACCAAAATTACTAAATAAAATCAAACGCTTAGGCCGCCTCATGGGCGGCCTTTTGCGTTTCTCCCCCACAAACTGGAATCATATAGGAATCATCCGGCGGAGAATTCCCGCGTAGTTTCCGGACGCGTGGGGTGTGATACGGGCGGGTAGGGAAGGGCGAGAATCGGCCCAGGCCTCCCAATGCGGGGCCGACCCGCGAACCTTCTCATTGCCTTCCAGGCAGTCCTCACGTAGCTACCAAATAAGAATGGTTCTTAATGTGGTGAAGCGGATTCGTATGACCACGTGATGAAATGGACAGTGCACCTTTGGGCAGCGAGAAGGACAATCTGAGTCTGTTCGTGCAGAACCGTAAACGGTTGGTCGATTACGCGACAACTGTCACCGGAACTACGACGCAAAGTGAGGATATCGTTCAGGAAGCATGGGTTCGTTTCTCGACGGTTTCCCAGGCTGATCCGAATTTTGTCCGTGAACCATTACGCTACCTATTCCGCATTGTCAGAAATATTGCTCTCGACGGTAGACGGGCACACATCAGCCGTAGCCGTTATGTGATCTCTGACAATGGAAGCGAGACGACTCATCTTCAGCCAGATGAACGAGCCGTTCCGGAAGTCGAGATTTTGCATCGCCAGCAACTGGCTATTGTGCGGGATGCTCTGGCTGAACTTCCTGAGCGCACGAGAATGGCAGTGGAACTGCACCGTCTTGAAGGATTGAAGACGAGGGAGGTTGCCGCATGGTTGGGTATCTCCTTAACGCGGGCGCATACTCTGATTGCCGAAGGCGTTGCACATTGCCGGAGACGTCTGAAGTCGTCCCCGTAAATCATTATAGAAAAAAATCTACGCTGCTTCGTTTATGAAGTGGGGAGTGAGTTCGTCCATGTCTGGGCATGCGGCGGCCAACATGATGCTTGAGTATCGGGAGAGGAATGACCGCAGGGACAGAGAGCGAAGACGAACGGGCGACAAGGGAGGCAACGGACTGGCTTATCTTTTTGGAAGATGAGCCTGACGATCCCGATCTGCGCGCCCGTTTCGCTGACTGGCTTTCGGCTCACCCAGCCAACAGAAAAGCATGGGCCGAGACGGCGCAGGCATATGACC